>JAHCMI010000021.1 GCA_019192545.1 Rivularia sp. MS3
TTTCAATTCACTTATCTAATTGTATTTTTAGCATACTAAGTACTGAAGAGCCATAATTTTTACTTCATCTAAATAAAAATCGCTATATAAAATCCTTAGCTATATAGTAAATAATTAGCCGAAGTTGATAAAATGCAGGATAAATTTTATTGTACAATCTGGTCAACAAGCTTTTTGAAGAATATTTAGAAATATCTACTTACAAGACTAAACAATCAATCAGAATAATGGACAAAGACTTAGTTATTTTTATACTCAGCGTTACCTTACTAATTACTTATTTGATTTTCTCCGCATTAACAGAAATGGGAACTAAATTACCTTGGAAAAAATAGGTTGAAGGTTGAAGGTTAAAGGTTAAAGGTTAAAGGTTAAAATTCCTATCTGCTCACTGCTCATTGCTCACTGCTCACTGCTAATTCCTAGAGCCACGAATTACAACACGCTCGCCTTGAACATTTATACTTTCAAGTTTGATGGGTAATTTTTTTAGCTCTTGAGAAAGAATCCGATTGATACTATCTTGAGGAATACCTATATTTTGCGAAACTTCGGCAATTGGAAAGCTAAAATAACCGAGAGAAACACGAGTTGAGTCATCAAAACTGAATTCTTGGTTACGAATGCTGGGTTTTCCTTCAATACCTATATAAACACTTTTGTCTTTTCCGGGTAAACGCTGCAATAATTGAATAATTTTCGTTTTATTTCTTCCGGATAAATTTTGTAAGGGGATAGATGAAGTTTCCACAACAGCACCTACAGAGATTATTCCGTTTTGAATTTTTGTATTTGTACCTTTAATTGCAGTAGCAAATTTTTTTGTATTATCTTTTTTTTCTATCGAAGAAATGATTAATGAGTTGACTTCTTCTGCATCAAGCTCAACTTCTCCCGTGTTTTTAGCTGTCAAATTATTTGAAACTTTACGCAATACTGCTTGTGCATTTACTGTTTTAACTGGTTTCGTAGGAGAAATAACTTTTTCCTTTGCAGAAGATTGAATATACCATTCTGGTAACTGCGTTGCCTGTTGCCAAACAACAAATGTTGCAATACCCACACAACCTGAAATCAAGCTAAATATCAGTAGAAGTCGCTTGTACATGATTGAGAAAAAATAAAAGATAAGTTAGAGCGCTATTTTCTTATTACTTCCATATCAAAGTTGTTTCCATAAAATGAGAAGATTCTTCATTTTATTTTTTTTATGTTATGTCTTTTCCGTTTATATCGGTATGATATAGATTTCCTCTTCTTGTTGTTTCCTCAGCGCTCTCAGAGGATGTTTTGAAAGCTATCAATTATACTCTAGACTTTTAAGATCCCCCTAAATCCCCCTTAAGTAAGGGGGACTTTTACCCCCTTGAAAAGGGGGGAAGGGGGGGATCATCCAAGATTTAAGCTAAAAACTATACTTTTCAAACATCCTCTCTGCGCTCTCTGCGGTTTTTTTTAATCATTCGGGTACAACCGGAATTGATATTACATCTTGTATCAATTTCAGAAACCCGGTTTTTAGTTATAAAAGCATTATTATTTCGTTGTCGAATCACAAAGAAACCGGGTTTATGCAGGCTAAATAAGAATAGTGCTGCATATTAGTGACAATAAGCAATTACAAACAGCTTATTGCCATTAAGAATATAACAAAAAACCCCAGTCGGGGTGACTGGGGTTAATTGAGAAGCTAAATTATTTGTTTCATTCATTATCCTGAGAATCAGCTTCTAAAGATTGCAAAGTATTTTCAAATGCCATACGCTGCTCGGCATTACGTAATAAATAACCATTAAGCATTGCAGAAGCTAACAGTTTTCCTAAACTTTCACGATTGGTAGTAACCATAACGTTAAAATCGTCGGAAGGTAAACCACCTAACATACCAGAAATAGTACGTTCAATTGCTTCCATAACTCCTGAAGAAGCAGGTTTAGAAAGTTGACCTATTGTTTCTGGACTCAAAGATTTAATGTACTCTAACAAAGAATTAGCGCCTGCTGTCTGATTATCAAAAAATTCTGGATTACGCTGGTCTATATTATTCACGATATTTTATGTGTGAGGTTTATTTCAACTTACATAAATAAATGTAACAGCTTTTTCATCCAGAGGCAGTCTGTTAAACCGTACTAAAACATGGGGGTTTCTTCTACTCGTGGGAAAGGGGGGAACAGTTAACAGTGAGCAGTGAGCAGTTATGAGTAGCAAGTAGTAAGTAGTGAGTTACCAACTACCAATTCCCAATGCCCAATGCCCCATGCCCATCTCCTAACCTTTTATCTTCTTCTTCAATACTTCCAAAAGTCTGTCTACATTTTCTTTACGGCTGTTGTAACCCATTAGCCCGATGCGCCAAACTTTACCACCTAATTCGCCTAATCCACCGCCAACTTCAAGATTATCTTCTAACAGCATTTCTCGCGCAACCGTTTTACCGTCAATACCTTCGGGAATTTTTACCGTAGTAAGCGTTGGTAATCTGTACTGTTTTTCAACATGCAAAGTCATTCCTAAATCTTCTAAACCTTGCCAAAGATATTCTGCGTTTTTTTGATGTCTTTCCCAACTATTTTCCACTCCTTCCTCTGCTAATAAACGTAGGGATTCCCGCAAAGCATAATATAAATTGATGGGGGCTGTATGATGATATGTGCGTTCTTTACCCCAATATTTGCTTAACAGGTTCATGTCTAAGTACCAGTTTGCTACTTTGGTTTGACGCTTCTGTAATTTCTCCATAGCATTAGGACTCATGGTAAACGGTGAAGCGCCGGGAGGACAACCCAATCCTTTCTGACTACAGCTATAAGCTAAGTCAACTCCCCAATCGTCTAAGTACAAAGGTACGCCACCCATGCTTGTGACGGAATCTACCAGCAGCAAACTACCATATTGACGGCATAATTCGCTAACTCCTTCAAGTGGTTGACGTGCGCCTGTAGAAGTTTCAGCATGAACCAATGCTACTATTGCAGGACGATGAGTTTCGATGGCAGTTTTAATTTCATCTAACGAAAATACTTGTCCCCAAGGTTTAGTAATAGTTCGTACATCTGCACCGTAACGTTGAGCCATATCTACCAAACGGTTTCCGAAGTAGCCAACGACACCAACTAAAACCACATCACCAGGTTCTACGGAATTAGCAATAGTTGCTTCCATAGCTGCGCTTCCGGTGCCGCTAACGGCTATAGTTAGGGGGTTTTCGGTTTGCCATACATAGCGTAACAGCGATTGAATTTCATCCATCAGCGTCAAGAAAGCTGGGTCAAGATGCCCTACAGGGGCAGTGTTCATTGCTTTAAGTACGTCGGGATGAGCATTTGATGGGCCGGGACCGAGAAGCAAACGGTTAGGTATATTTAAGGGTGATAGCTGTAGTTTTTGGTTGTTTTTTGCGGGTAATGTTTGGGTCATGGTTTTTCGTTTGGTAGATACAACTGGTTTAAAACAGGAAGGCAGGATTTTAATTACTTGTAAAAAAAATATGTTCGTAGTAGCGCTTAAGCGCATCTTATCGGAAGCTTTAAAGCGCTACTATAAACCTTATATATTTTAAGCTGTCAGTAGTATAATGCCGAAAAGTTTGCAACCGATAGTAATAACTTTTAAGGAATTGCTTCAGCGATATGCTCTTGGGGAAAGAAAGTTTTCTGGAATCACTTTGGAATTGGATACTCCCTTCACGGAACTCGATGAGTAGGAACTTCAAGGAGTTAATTTGCACTATTGTATTTAACCGTGAAATTCCGTTTTGAAATCAATCGCTGAATTACTTTCAGTTGAATTTAAAATACTCGAAACCTCACCGGTGAAAAATTAATGGTTGGAAGCCCCCGGATTTATCCGTGGATGTCAATTAGGCTTCTGTTGAAGCCCCTAAATTGTATTTATGGGGCTTAATTACGAATTACGAATTACGAATTATATTCACCCCTTCCCCTCTCCTTCCGCCAGGAGAGGGGAAGGGGGTGAGGTCAATCTGTATTTCATCCAACTGAAAACCGCTATATAGTAATGAAAACGCTAAATTACAAAGCAACGCCGGTTAGTTTTTTCTGCGATTCTCCTACAACTTGATAAAGCTTCGTCTGAAATTTTTCCATACAGGCGGACCAATCAAATTCTAAAATTGAAGGACGAGCATTGGCACTCATTTGCTCTTTTAATTGCGGATTTCCAAGAATTGTAATGATTTTTTCGGCGAAATCTGCGGGATTGTTGGGTTCTGCTAAAAAACCGTTGCTACCAGGCGTAACTTGCTCTGCTGTAGAAGGCGCGATCGCAGCAATTACGGGGGTACCGGAAGCCAAAGCTTCGTTGTTCGTGGTGCAGAAGTTTTCGGTGATTGAAGGGTTAACAAATAAATCCGCACGAGCAAACCATCCTAAAAGTTCTTCCCCATGAGATTCACCCCAAACTGTTACACCGGAACCAAATTGCTCGGCGCGCTGCTTGATTTCTGCTTCAATGGGGCCGCTACCAACAATTACTAAGTGAACGTCTTTTATTTTGTCGGCAACTATCGGATATATATCCAAAAGTTGATTGACATTTTTTTCTGCTGTAATACGTCCTACAAATAATAAAGTTGGTCTATTATCGTTAGGAATCGGATTAAAAGTAATGTTTTGGGGATGGAATTTTTTACAGTCAACGCCTTGGTAAGGAAAATATTCACTACGCTGACATTTCATTGCTTGATATTTAGCAAGTTGTTCTTTTGAAGAAAATAAACTTAGGTCATATGACTCGCTGAATTGCTTGATTAGCTTGGGAAGAAACGGACGAATTAAGCTGAATAATTGATTACCCAAGTAATATTGAATATAGGCAACTATATCAGTATGAAATAAAGATATCACTGGAGTACCCGTCTTTTTCGCGTATTCAACTGCAACAGGACGACCATAACCTTGCAAAAACAGCGAATATAATCCCCTCATTTGTGCAGCTTCTTCTACTAATACAATATCGGGATTAAAATCTGCTAATAATTTCGTATCGTTCCAATGCCGATAGCTTAATGGTTGGGGAAGAGATTTGTAAAATATTAATGGTTTTGTGGGAAATGCATAGGAGGTAAAGTTGGGATATTGGTGTAATTCATCTAATCCCGCCATCGGACGTTTACCAACACTGCTGGGATACTGATTGTTGATTTGGGGATGAATCAGAAATACTTCATGTCCCTGTTGCAAAAACCATCTTACTCGTTGATGTACTGCAACAGAAACCCCAGTTAAAAATGGAGCGTATAATCCTGTAGCGATTGCAAGGCGGAGGGGTTGCTTTAACATGATTTAATAGAATTGAAGAGAGGCTACCTAGTTTTTTCTCGTTCTAAAGAGAAACTCTATCGTCAACTGGTTGATTGTCTGATTGATAAGGTTGATATTGGGTTAACTGAATATTAAACGGCTTTTGTATACGGTAGATAATGTTACGCCAAGATATTTTTGATATCCACATTGATGATAGTAAAGCAAATCCATAAAACCAATGTGTTAAAGGAATTCCTATTAAGATTTTCATTAATGTTGCTAATGATATATTTGGCATTAACCACCGATAGTTGATTACCTTTCTTACTGCTGTTTCGGCGAGAATTATTATTAGCAATAAGGCGAATATATACAGACTGTAGCAAGTCAATAAAAGTCCGGAAATGTCCCAATTCCCTAAAAAACAATTTAGCAACATTAACGCAAATATTACCCCTGGTAACAAAATTGAAAATATCGCTTCCACTACTACCAACCACCATTGGGGATGATACAGCCTCGAAATCAATAGTTGACGTTTTATCCAGTTACTTAAGCTTGGTAAAGTGGATTCTTCGCGATTCAGAATCAATAAAGAAGGCACGAATTTTACTTGTAAATCATGCTCGGCAAGGATAGCTTTCAACATAGTATCTTCGCTTAAAGCTCTTGCCCATTTTTCAAGTATTCGAGTTTCGCGAATCACTTGGGTTTTAATCGCTAAAGTACCTCCCCAGCAGATACCGTATAAATACATCTGTATAACTGCCGATATATTCCATATGTATCTGATTAAAGTCCCTAAATACCTGCCTTTAGATAGATACCAGCGATTACCTGTAGTTGCTCCAATTTTCGGGTGCATTAAAGGCGACACTAATTCCCGCAACCAAGTAGGATGAACTACTGCATCCGCGTCTACTAAAGAAACTACTTTATAGGAGCTATCTAACTCAGAGACAGCCTGTATTAAAGAACTGCATTTTAAGCTACAAACAGTACTAGCTATTTTTAAGGGGCTAATTTCGACATTTGTAGCATTTGATTCAGCAACAGTATTGTTAGCTACTTGCCATGCTGGATCTTCCTGACTATCAACTATGATTTTTAATTCATATTGCGGATAGTCTTGCTCTAGTAAAGCTCTTATACAGTTGGGGAGAAAAGGATCTGCCCCTCGCAAGCATAGAATTACTGCTGTTTTCGGAAGTTGGCTATCAGATAGGGAATTAGCTTTATTTTTATAAAGATAAAAGACAAAGATAAGCGTTAAACCTATCTGGATAAACAGCCAACCGAGTAAAGTTTGCAGCAGTGCGATCGCCCAAAATTTCATTATTAGAAACCTTTACATAATTAGGAAAAACCGTAAGGTTTTAGATTTTAAAGACACTGCCTATTTCTCCGGTTTTTTACTGGATAATTCGGCTTTATCAAGGATTTATTTGAGAGGGATAATTAAATTTTGCAGAATTTAAGAGGCTAAAAAACACATACAAACAATCAAAAATCTAAAATTCACCGTTCCTATTGTGGCAATATAGCGGTTTTTGGTTGAATAGAATACATTCTTATCTGCCTAATTTCTTCCACTTTTTTGTATTGCACCCAAGTGAAATTTGCTATATTTGCAGACTAAAGCAAAGATTCATCGATTGTAATTTTGTCGAAGTCAATATTCTGCAATAAGTGATTGCCTTCTGTATAAGCAGGAGGTAAATACTTGTAAAACTTTAGTTTTTTAATTTCCGAAATATCTTTTAAGAAAGGTGAAGTATGGGATTCATCCAGCTTAAAAATTAAATTTTTGCTGATATCGTCAAAAGACTGGTTTTTAAATTGACGATGGACAACAATAATTTTTTTACTTTCTTGAGATGTTTGTCGCGTTAAACGATGAATAGTGACAGAAATTCCTGTAAATACTGGAACATATAGCCCCATAAAAATCGCCATACTTAAAGCTTGTTTGTCCATAATTCAGGTATAATTTAAGGGTCTAAAGAATATTTCATTACAATCTCAATAGTTTGATTTTTTGTTAATGAAAAACTTGCTTTTTCAAACTTAGGAGTCCCTGTTTTTATCGATACGATGGGGTTATTAGAAATACCAAATCCTTCTTCAGGGATACCGAGAAAATCTCGATCTAGTTTATGGTTATTATTTTGGTCATCAATTACCGCAATAGCGTAAGTTCCTTTTTTTAATCCCGTAAATTTTTGTTTAACCGAATTCCCGGTAATTTTGATACATTGGCTTTTAAACTTACTGCTATTACCTAAAGGAAATCCACGCTCGTTTTCATAAAGTCTCAAGCAAACTTGACCTTTTTGATTTTTGATACCTTTAATTGCAACAGTTAAATTTGCCGATTCTTCTGCCCCCTTAGCTTTGACACCGAATCCGAAGCCGAAGAAAGCAGAAAGCAACAAGCAACAAACTAGATTTTTGTTCATGTGATTAATTGTTGACAGTTACCAGTTATAAGTAGGAAGTAGAAAGTAGCAAGTAGCAAGTAGCCAGTAGGAAGTAGGAAGTAGGAAGTAGGAAGTAGCGAGTTAGAAACTACCAATTACCAATTACCAATTATTTTTTCTGATTTTTCAGCCATTCTTTGATACGAGCCATTCCTTCATCCAAGGAAATAGCTGGTTGATAGCCTAATATTCTGCGTGCTTTTTCAATTGAAAAAGTATAGGGACGACTCATGAAATCCACAGCTTCGGGATATATATCCGGCTTTTTACGTATAAGTTTTTGTCCTTGACAGCGCAATTTCAAAAACATTCTGATTTCTTCTTTCGGTAGGGAAGAAGGGGTTAGACAATCCCCAACTTCTGCTAAACGGGTAAAAAATTCTCGCGGGGAAGTTTCTTTACCATCGGTGATGTTGAATATTTCGCCGTGTTGTTCTTTTTCTATTGCGAGAAAAATCGCATCAATTAAATTATCAACGTACAGATGATTGATTACCTTTCCTTCGTTGGTATAAGCAAATAATTTTTGCTGCATAAACGAGATCGGCCTCACAGTCCAAGGAATAGAACCCGGTCCGTAAACATCTCCGGCACGGATAATAATAATACCGAAATCTCGGGCACTATTTAGTTGCACTAAAGCTTTTTCTGCTTCTATTTTCGTTTGACAATAAGGATTTCTTTCTTTTACAAGAGTTTCTTTTTCAGTAACATTATTAGGATAATCAAAACCATAAACAGAAGCAGTAGAAAGATGCACAAAATTCTTTACACCGGCATTTCTAGCAGCTTTACCAATATTTATAGTTCCATCAATATTTACTGAACTAAATTCTTTGATCGAACCTCCTTCTTTTGCAACTTCTTCAGTATGTAAAACTATATCTACATCCTGACAAGCCTGTTGAGTTATAGATGCATCTGTTACACTACCGTTAATGATTTCAATGCCTAATTTCTGTGCATTCCGAGCTAATTCTGCATCTTTTTCCAGTCCACGGACTTTTAAACCTTTAGCTATAGCTATTTCGGCTGCACGTAGTCCTATAAATCCACCAATTCCTGATATCAGTAAAGTTTTATCTGCAAAGTTCATATTTTTGTTGCTTATACGCTTGTTTGATATATAAGAAAATAGAGAAGTAAGAAAATAGGTAATTTGCAATTTGCAATTTGCAATTATTAATTTTTTACTTGCTACTTGCTACTCGCTACTCGCTACTTGCTACTCGCTACTTGCTACTTGCTACTTGCTCGCTGTTAAAAAATATCTGCCGGATCCGCCGAACGCAGTTGATTAATGGTTAATGCACCAGATGTCATACACATTAAAGCTGTTGCGATTAACACTATTAATGCATTGTTGAAACTCATATTTATAGGTAGTTTCGTTGCTTTCATTGCGAATTCATATAAATAATTTGAGATAATCCAACCTGGAATATAACCAAGTACTGCTAAAATGAAAGCCTGTTTGAAAACTACTCTTAATAAATAATTATTGGCATAACCTATGGCTTTTAAAGTGGCGTATGCTACTAACTGACTGGCAATATTGCTAAATAAAATTTGATAAACAATAACTATACCAACAACAGAACCCATTGTAAGCATCAGATTTAAAATAAAACCGATTGGTGTTCTATTTGCCCAATATTCTTTTTCAAAATTAACGAATTCTTCGTAGGTAAATATAAGAACATCTTCAGGTAAATTATTCCGTAATTCTTGAGTAATTTTTTGAGGATTTACTCCTTCTTTGAGGGTTATTGCTCCTACATCTATTTTATCTGTAGGTCTGCCGTTCTGAAATATTCGCAAAAATGTAGTATCGCTAACAATTAAATTACCATCTACCCCAAAGGAAGGGCCTAAACTAAATAATCCACCGACTCTAAGTCTTAATCCTGCTAGTGAATCAAACGGAAAAATTTCAATGCTTGGTTGGGTGTTTCCCCGCTCAAATCTCAAAGCGACATCTCCAAATTCCGGTCGAGAATTTTTATCAAATAAAACTACGTTAGATATTTTAAGCTTATCTATATTTTCCTGAATTCCAGGTAAATTAATTACGGGTTTGCTAGGTTCAAATCCCATTACGTATATAGAGTATTTTTCGCCAGTATCGGGATTTTTAAATTTTGCAAATCCCAAATATATCGGAGTAACTGATTCTACACCTTTAAATCCTAAAACTTGGTACAAACGAGTTCGAGAAAAACTTTGGGTAGCAGTTAAAGCTTTATATTGAGAACTAACTAAAAATAAATCTCCTTGTAAACTGCGGTGTACCTGAGTTGCGCTACTGTAAAGAGCATCTTGAAATCCAAGTTGCATAAACATAAGTATCACAATAAAAGCGATACCAGCTACAGCTACTAAAGAACGAAATTTGTTTCGGATTAGCTGTAACCATGCTAAAGGGGTTTTTGAAGCCATGATTGCTAAGTATTTAAATCGGGATGAATGAGATATATAGCGCGGGAAGGATGAAGGATGAAGGTGGTTTCCAATCGCGAGATTCCACTGGTTCGATTACTATCTACTCGGAGGCAGTATCCCAATTATTCATTACCAAATATCAATTGTTCAATTCATCCTTCTAGTTTCATTTTTGCTTAAATTTGAATGGCGACATCTACCTGTAGATTTGTTAAACCCATGATTAATCTATTATCTTCTAGTTCATCGATACGAATTTTGACCTCGACAATTCTTCTGTCAGTATCTGCTCCTGGATTTATATTCAGTATTTTTTGTCTATCGACTAGCAATCCGATTTCGCTGACGGTTCCTTTTATTTCCCGAGGTAAGGCGGTACTGGTAATTGTTGCTTTTTGACCTAGACGTACTTTCTGGATGTCTGTTTGATAAACTTCTGCTACCACATACATCTGATTGGTTTTACCTATTTCTACTAATCCCTCTGAGGTAATCATTTCTCCGGGTTTGGCATTCACTTTTAATATTGTGCCGGTAATGGGAGATTTGAGAATCGTTAATTCTTGTTCTGCTTTAGCTTGCTCTACAGCAGATTTAGCACTTTTAACCTCAGCCTGGGCTAGTTGAATATCTTGGGGACGAACTTCTTGGATACTATTTAATTTCGCTTTGGCTTCTCTGATTTGATCCTGTAAAGTATTGACGCTACGATCTAGATTTGCTTGAGCTTCATTGAGTTGCTGCTGTAAAGTTTTTACCTGCAAACTCTTACTATCTGCAATGGAAGCGGAAACTGCTCCCTGCTGGTATAACTTTTGATAGCGATTGTATTCGGTTTGAGCATTACTTAATTCTGCTTGTAACCTGGCGATTGTGGCATTACCTGTAGCAACTTCTCCTTGAAACTGAGACTGTAACCGAGCAATTATTGCTCGTTGAGCATCAATATCGCCTGTTTTAGCTCCAGCTTCTATCTGAGCTAATTTAGCTTGAGCAACTCTAACTCGATCCAAAGCTTGCTGTATTTTAACTGTAGCCCCAGTGTAACCATCAAGTAGCGCTATTACTTGCCCAGCTTTTACTTTGCTTCCTTGACTGACAAATAATTTTTCTACCCGCGAACCGTTAATCGAATTAGGAGGTGATAATTTAATTACCATTCCTTCGGGTTCAATACGCCCTAAAGCTGTAATCGCGACTCTGGCAGGAGAAGTATTTACAGGTGTAGGTGATTTACTTTGAATGTTAGGACGAAATCGTAAGTAGCTGTAGAAACTAATAATTGCTGTAGCTAAAGCAATGGAAGTTGCTAAAATCAATCGCCACTTAGGGGGGGCTTTTTCAAGAAACTCCCTTTCCTTATCTGCTGACATATTTTGATTCCAATTGTGAAGAGCCAAGTTTCTTATAACGTTGATGAAGGTAACTTTTACTTAAGAAAGCCGATTTACTCTGCCTGAAAACCGTTCTTAAATATAAAGACGGGTTTACGCAAACACAGCAGATAGTTATGTGCTGAAAATTTTTTAAATTGTATGTAGTTCATCTTGCACCATTTTCATTGATTCTAGAGATAAAGTCCCCAATACGCTTTCCCAAATTAAAAGCCGGAAAATCAGCAGCCTGCGGCTGTTTTTGAGAATGGTGCAAAAAATGAAATTTATATAACTTTCGCTATTAAACGGGGATTTGTAAAGACAGCGGTTGCGAGACAATAAACTGACGAGGATTATGTTTTGGATTCGGGTATTAACTCCTGGAAAAATGTGTAAATAAACATCGCTTTAACTGCGTACATAGGTAATTAAAAATGTGTATGGAATCTGAAACAACAGAGTTACAAGTATTAATTTTGACCTTTAATTTTAAATCAAAAATATTTAACCGATTATTAATATCCTGTAGGAAAAAATAATGGCTTACTGGCGTTTCGATTTCCTAGTTTTTATTCTATATTATTAATAAGGTATTGTTCTAGGAAATAGCAGTAACGCTCTTCACAAAAACTAAATTTTTATTCCAGCTATTATCAGTGGGAAGCGTTCAGGCAATAGCTCAAAAAACTTGTCTCTAAGTATGTCAAATAAGTTGAATATTGTCAACCTGCTTTTAGGAAGAGTTTTTCGCTGACATACACATATATCTGAATGCAAATAGTAGGCTATGAAATAATCGAAATATAGATGTAGCGCTTCATCTTTTGTGTGGTAAGAAAATTTGAATGCAGACGCGAAAAGTCTTTTATAGCATTATATACCCTTGGATATCGGCTGGAATTCTACATTAGTAATAGCGACGGATAATCGCAAAATTAAATAACGATAGATATTTTTTTAACCGCATTTCGGTGGCAATTACTACATTCTATAAATTTTATGATTTAAGTTTGTTTGCCTAGGGAGCAAATTGCTGTTAGTTAACGTCCCTAACCTTCAAATAGAGGAATAACGAACTTGAAAAATTTAATTTATGAAGATTATTTTTAGCTATGATATTTTTGCTATCAAGTAGATTGATTTAAGGCAATATAGGAGGAATAATTGCATAACCTTGGGCTTTAGCTTTCATCTTGATTATTGTAGAGATTAGTTTGATATCAAGCTATTATCATTTTTATGACATAACATTACTTAGCGGCATTTTCAAGCCATACAAAAGTCAATCAAATATCAGTCGGTATATGGTTATCAATATTAGTAATTATGTCTGGAATATCTAAATTATCGATAGAAAAAAT
The DNA here is from genome assembly GCA_019192545.1 of Rivularia sp. MS3. Classification (GTDB taxonomy): domain Bacteria; phylum Cyanobacteriota; class Cyanobacteriia; order Cyanobacteriales; family Nostocaceae; genus Rivularia. Next base: position 12,927 of record JAHCMI010000021.1, read on the forward strand.
TAAATACGGTAACAATCGTCGTCCAATCAACGATGAAAAAGTTGAGCAATTAAAAAAATCTATTGAGTTGAATGGTTTGCTCAATCCGATAACGGTAGACAATGATTTTAACTTGATTGCCGGGTTGCATCGCTTAACAGCCTGCAAGCTGCTGGGTTTTAAACAGATTGAATGCAATATAGTTACTTACGATTCCGACGAAAACGCAAGATTGGCAGAAATTGACGAAAATTTAATTCGTAACGAACTAGAACCCCTTGAAAGAGGCAAGCTAGTACTCGAAAGAGAAAAAATACTTGTCAAATTAGGAATAAGAGCGAAAGCCGGAGACAATCAATACACTCTCAAAGCTTCAGAGAATGGTGGTGAAATAATTTCACCACCACCAAAAACCACCCAAGAGTTAGCCAAACAAGCTGGCTATAGCGAACGTAGCTGGCAGCATGATAAACAAATTGCTAGAGATATAGCTCCAAAAATCCAGAAAATAATTCAGAAAACTCCTATAGCAGACAAAAAAACGACTTTACTCAACATTGCTAGAGCCGGTAGAAAAGAAAGAATATTGGCAGAAAAAGCTTTAAAAGCTTATGAAATCGCTAAAAGCAAAGGAAATAAAGAAGAAGCCGAACGAGAAGCCAAAATAGCAGCTAAATTACGCGCCCAACAAGAAGAATTACAGCTACAAGCTTTTCACAGCGCGATCGCACAGCTAGAAGCGAAATCTGGAATTAAGAAGGAACAACAAAGAGTGAAACAGCCAAAAATTCTCAATTCGTTGATTTTTAACCAAGAATCGCTGTCAAAAATTGGCGATAAATGGACTTTAGGCAATCGCCATCTTGTATATTACGGGGATACTGCCCAAAAAGACTTTATTCAACTACTACCTTCAAATGCTGCTTTAGCGATTAGCTACGCCGCGCCCCCAGCAAACAATTCTTTTTACGGTGCATGGAATCACGATTATTTAGTGGATGAAGCTAAGGTTGTAGCTGTATTACGGCAGGAAAACAATATTTATCAGTTTTGCAGCAATACCCGGATGACTTTTCAGTATGAATTGTTATTAGGCAAAATATATGTAGGGATTTTTTCGCGAGAAGCAATAGCAAAACCGCAGATGCCAGTCAATTTAGACAATGTTGAAGGAATAATCCAATATTTAATCAATATGTTTACGGTTCAAAATAATTATGTCATAGCGCCGTTTATGGGTAATGGTGAAATTTTGATGACTTGCGAAAAAATGCGCCGAGTTTGTTTCATCGGCGACGAAAATCTTGATGTAATTCGTAACGGAGTATCGCGTTGGAGAAAATGGACGGATAAACAACCCGAGAAAATTGTGCGTTCGGATTATTTGTATTTTTGAAAATAGATAATTGGGGATTGGTAATTGGTAATTGGTAATTGGGCATTGGGCATCGGTAACTTGTTACTTATAACTGCTTACTGTTAACTGTTCACTGTTAACTGCTCACTGCTCACTGTTAACTGTTAACTGTTCACTGAAATGCTCGAAGCGAACTATATGATAATTTCTATTAGTTCCAATAAACCTTGCTTAAATATCCGCAAGTATATCGATTAGCGATTATTTATTTTGAGCAATTAGGAAATCTTAAAATAACCAACAGTAACTATTTTTGTGAATGTAAATTGATATATTTAGTGTTGATATATTAACTTGATTTTTAACCATCGACTATTACTGATGCTTTTTTTGATTATCATGTTCCCTTGAACTAATATCATCTAAAAACAAACTGTTTTAAATCAAATATTGAAACTACCGATATTGCTTTACAACAACCTTACAGCTACTTCATAATCAAGAAAAACTTATGTTTTCTAGGGTTTTTGTCAAAATACCCTTAGAAACGTCAGGTTATTGATGATACTATGGGTCAATATTTTTTATCTAATTAACAGTTGAAAAAATCTAGAATTCTTTCTGAATTGCCCAAAAGCGTATCATCCGCTTTGTTTAAGCTGTGCTACTGTTGGTATTAATTCTAATAATTAAGAACAAATTGGTAATTAGATATTTAATGATTAGTTTATTAGTAATGAATAACTAACAATTGAAATCAGTCTAATTACGATATTTGTGATAGTTGAAACTGTTTGTCAATTATTTTGATAAATACAAACAGAAAATAGGTGTGTAGGAGTAAATGATTTATTATATGTTTTTCAAAGTTTTTGATGTTGTGGTTTTGTAACTAACTTGTCAAACATTATTGTTTACAGTTCATAAAATTATCTTCCAAGGCGTTTTAATTAGCTATGGCATTTATTAAAATACAGAACGTTGTCATTAATACGGATTACATAGCCGTAGTAAGGTTTAATAATCAAACCGGCTCCGATAAAAAGAGCGTTTCTGTTTTAGTAGCTACTCCCAAACCGACCCCTTTTGAATGGGAAACAGTGTCTTCAAATAACCGTCAAGAAGAATGGATGGAATTCACTGGTATTGCTGCAAAAGCATTAGAAGATTATTTTTCTAGCTTCAATAATGTAATTGACCTTCTACCCCAGTGTCATGAAACGAGTTTGATTTAGTGGTTTATTCTACCGTAGGATAGACGCAAAACAAGCATAAAATATTGGAAAGTAGAAGTAGGGGAAAATATCTAAAAATTTTTAAAACAAGAAATTAATCGGGGTTGCATTTCTCCTGACATTTTAGTTAGGAAAAAGTATTTATAATTTACTTATCCTTCGTTTATTATCCAATTAATTAATTAGTTGCCAGACTTATCCGTTTATTAATTGGGCAGCTATGCTATCTCTAGAAGCAAGATAGCTATAGCTGAATTTTATAGTCGCTACAGTTTTGATGCAATCACTTTTTGGAAGCAACAATACTAAATTTATTTTATGTCATATGTCGGCTCAATCCATCGATAAAGCGTTGGCGCAATTGGAAGACCAAATTAACAATTGCGAAAAAGCTGTGAAGAGGTTTATTAAGGTCAAACAAAAAATGTCCTCAAAAGATTCCATGTCAATGAACAAAGTTAACACACAATTGCAACATAATCCTATAGCCATTATTGGAATGGCATCAATTTTTCCCCAAGCTCGGAATATACAGCAATACTGGCAAAATATAGTAGATAAAATAGATTGTATAACGGACATTCCCCAAACTCATTGGAATGTAGAAGATTACTACGATAGCAATCCTAGAACCAAAGAAGATAAAACTTATTGTAATAAAGGTGGATTTATTCCGTCCATTGATTTTAACCCAATGGAGTTTGGTATCCCCCCGAATATTTTAGAAGTTACGGATGTTTCGCAACTATTAAGTTTGGTAGTTGCAAAGGAAGCAATGGAAGATGCTGGATACCATGAAAAGCGCGAATTCAATCGCGACAATGTTGGTGTTGTCTTGGGTTCTGCGGCTTTAAAGTTAGGAGTACCGCTGAGTTCGAGGTTGCAGTATCCCGTATGGAAAAAAGCTTTAAAAAGTAGCGGTTTATCTGACGAAGATACAGAAAAAATTATTGAAAAAATTCAAAGTGCTTACGTTCAGTGGGATGAGAATGCATTCCCCGGAATGTTGTCAAATGTAATTGCCGGAAGGATTGCCAACCGCTTTAATTTAGGAGGGCTTAACTGTACGGTGGATGCAGCTTGTGCTAGTTCTCTAGCTGCTTTAAAAATGGCTATTGGTGAGTTGGTGGAGCATCGCAGCGATATGATGCTTACCGGCGGAATTGATACAGATAATTCGATTTCAGCATATATCAGTTTTAGTAAAACACCTGCGGTTTCTCCAGGAGATAAAGTTAAGCCTTTTGATGCTAAATCCGACGGCATGATGCTGGGTGAAGGTTTGGGAATGATAGTTCTCAAGCGTTTATCGGATGCTCAAAGAGATAACGATAAAATCTATGCAGTCATCAAGGGAATAGGTACTTCTAGCGACGGCAGATTTAAGAGTATTTATGCACCCCGAAAAGAAGGACAGGTCAAAGCTTTGCAACGGGCTTATGAAGATGCTGGATTTGACCCCGCGACGGTAGGTTTAGTAGAAGCCCACGGTACCGGAACTATGGCTGGCGACCCCACCGAGTTTGCATCCTTGCGAGAATACTTCAGCGATGAAAAGAGCGAGAGACAGCATATTGCTTTGGGTAGCGTTAAATCACAAATTGGACACACTAAAGCTGCTGCTGGTGCCGCTAGCTTGATCAAAACAGCATTGGCGCTGCACCACAAGGTATTACCGCCCACTATCAACGTGACTCAGCCCAACCCCAAACTGAATATTAAGCATTCTCCTTTCTACTTGAATGCGGAAACTCGTCCGTGGATTTCTCCGAGTGGGGAAGCTCCCAGACGAGCCGGTGTCAGTTCTTTTGGTTTCGGTGGCACTAATTATCACGTAGTTTTAGAAGAGTATAACAGCGACCACAACAGTGCATACCGCTTGCATAAGTCTCCCACCCAGGTGATTCTGTTTGAAGATAGCCCCGCTCAATTACTGCAAACCTGCGCGACTACTTTAGAAAAGTTACAATCGGATGCCGGAAGCAAGCATTACGCTGAATTAGTAGAAGCCAGTAAATTTAAAGAAATTCCCCAATCTTCAGCTAGAATCGGTTTTGTTGCCTCCTCTTTAACAGAAGCTTGTAAAAGGCTGAAAGTAACCATCGACTTGCTGAAGAATAAACCATCAGCAACCGAATGGGAACATCCTACCGGGATTCATTACCGTTCCGAAGGAATGAATTTGCAAGGAAAAGTAGTCGCTTTATTCTCGGGGCAGGGTTCGCAATATATAAATATGGGTAAGGAAGTATTAATGAACTTCCCCCAATTGCGTCAGCTTTACGGCTACATGGATAGTTTGTTGCTTAAAGACAACTTGCAACCTCTTTCGGAAATCGTCTTTCCCCATCCAGTATTCGGAGAAAACGAGAAAAATGCTCAAATTGCGGCCCTACAGCGTACAGAATACGCTCAGCCAGCCATCGGCATGTTGAGCGCCGGATACTACAAAGTATTGCAACAAGCTGGATTTAAGCCTGATTTTGTGGCAGGGCATAGCTTCGGAGAATTAACGGCACTGTGGGCTAGCGAAGCATTGAGCGATGCCGATTATTGCGCTTTAGTTAAAGCTAGAGGGCAAGCAATGGCGGCACCCGAAGATCCTAACTACGATACCGGTGCAATGTTGGCCGTGAAAGAAGACTTGGCTAAAATCGAGGCAGTGCTGAAAAACTATCCCGAAGTCAAGATTGCCAACTTGAACTCACCCCGGCAAGTCGTTTTAGCTGGCCCCACACCAGAAATTCATCAACTGCAAAAAATTCTCCACGACTCCGGACATGCTGCTGTAGTGTTACCAGTAGCCGCAGCCTTCCACACGCCTTTGATAGCCTTCGCTCAAAAATCCTTTGCGATCGCAACCAAAAGCGTTACCTTTAAATCTCCCAAAATTCCTGTCTACACCAACGTTACAGGAAAACGCCATTCGGCAGATCCTAGCATTGTGCAAAAAACCCTCGAATCACAACTATCAAATTCTGTATTATTCAAACAGGAAATCGAAAACATCTATGCGAGTGGTGGTTATTGCTTCGTTGAATTTGGGCCGCGAAAAATTCTTACAAACTTAGTCAAAGATATATTAGGCGATCGCCCCCACATGGCAATTGCTTTAAACTCAAGTCCTAGAAAGGATAGCGACTACTGTTTAAGAGAAGCCGTAATTCAGTTACGAGTTGCCGGAATCACCTTAAAAAATCTCGATCCTTATCAAGTAATAGAACCCGTTGCACCTGCTGAAACTAAAAAAGGCTTGAACATTAAACTAAATGGTAGTAATTATGTCTCGGAGAAAACAAAGCAGAGATGGGAAAAAGCTCTTGCCGAACAGCATCAAGTAGAAATATCTGTTCCTCAAACAGTCGCAACTGCTGCTAATGTGGATAAGACAAGCCATTCTACACAAACAGTTGCCGCAGCAAGAACAAGTGATGCAACTCCTTCACCAAAAACATCTATGAAGGTTGAAGAAACAGCGGCAAAAGCAGAGAATATACAAGCATCTCTTACTCCTTCCTACAATTCCAATTCCAATAGCAATAACGGAAACGGACATAATAAAGCAGTAGTAATCAAGGAGCAGGAGATAAAGCAACCAGCAAATCAAATAAAAAATTCTACCGCCTCTACCTCTTCTGGGCAGCCAATATCTAAATTAAATATGCATATGCAAAGTAAATCTAACGAGTCTAAATCTAACCAACCTACATCTAACCAACCTATAAACTACGAACAAGTTTTAGAAAGCTTAGAATACGTATTAACTCAATTTGGACAAAATCAAAGCGAGAATTTGCAAGTTCACGCTCAATACCTCAACCATCAAGTGGAATATATTAAAACATTTTTCCAACTGATGCAGCAGCAGAATACCTTGTTTGCCAAAACTGAATCCGGCGAAACACTCAAGCCAAAAATTATCGAAAGCTTGGAACGGGGTATGGTTCAGTTCCACAGCCATCAAGGCGATACTCTGCGAGTTCACGAACAGTATCTACAACACCAAGTAGAATATACTAAAAACTTCTTCCAACACATACAGCAAGAATACGAGCAGGTAATTCAAAACGAAGGTACTAAAGGTATTCTCGAACAAGAAGTCAAAACAAGCTTGACAATACCCGTCAGCAATCAAGTTTCAAAATCACAACCAACTTTAGAAGATATCGTCACTGATAAAGTTGCTTCTAATGGTAATAGTGCCGTAACAGAAACTAAACCAGAAGCTAAACCGGAACCCGTAACAGTTGCCACAAACAAAGCTTCACAACCTGAAAGCGAAAATACCATCACAGAAGAAATACCAACTAATGGTAAAACTTCCAAAGTTGAAAACGATGGCGAATTAAAATTAGAATCTCCCGCTTTCTCCACGTCACTTGCTTCCATTCAGGAAACACCAGAAGCAACCGTAGATTTATCAGATTTAGATACAAACCTTCTAGCTATAACCAGTGAAAAAACGGGTTATCCTGTAGAAATGCTAGAGATGGATATGGATATGGAAGCTGATTTGGGCATCGATTCCATCAAGCGAGTAGAAATCATGGGTGCATTGCAGGAAATGTATCCCGATTTACCAAAGTCTGAGAATATAGAGGAACTCAGCGAACTGCGTACTATCGGTCAAATAGTTGAGTACCTGCAATCTCTTTCTTCTAATTCTGCTAACACTATTGCTTCTAACACCACAACTACAGAAGCAAAAGCTCCTGAAGTCGAAGTTAGTCAACCTACACAACCAGTCGATACAGTTGCAACATCGGAAACAGCAATAGAAATTCCAGAATTAGAAGTCGCAACTGAAATCCCAACCGAGACATTAACACAAACAGTTAGCGTTGATACTAGCAACCTAGGTCAAACCATGTTAGAAATAACCAGCGAAAAGACGGGCTATCCTGTCGAAATGCTGGAAATGGATATGGATATGGAAGCCGATTTGGGTATTGATTCTATCAAACGAGTGGAAATCATGGGTGCATTACAAGAAGCATACCCGGATTTACCCAAACCCGATAATCTAGAAGAAATCAGCGAACTAAGAACAATCGGACAAATAGTTGAATATCTCCAGACATTATCTGGAGGTGAAAAAAAAAAGCTACACTCTGACAACAGCCAGCCATTAAATGAAATCGGGGGGGTTGCAAGACATCCGGCTAAATTGCAATTCCTTCCCGAGCCAGATTTCTTAGAATTTGCATTACCCCAGGGAAACATCGTCTTAATTACCGATGATGGTTCCCCCACTACTTCCGAATTAGCCGAATCATTAACTCAAAGCGGTTTAAAAGTTGTAGTATTAAGCTTTCCCCAATCAATAATTCCCGCAGGTTCGGTATTACCGAGTCATATCAAAAATATAATTTTAGAAGATACAACCGAGAAGCATTTACAGCAACAGCTAACAGCAATTACCGCTAATTGCGGTTCCATAGGTGCTTTTATCCATATTCATCCAATATTTAATCCTGTTGGCAAGGATGTTCAATACTCCCAAGCAGAAAAGGCAATAGTCAAACAAGTTTTCTTTATTGCTAAGCATCTAAAAAAATCTCTTAATGCAGCAGCAGAAAACGCACATGGCTGCTTTTATACAGTAGCTCGACTCGATGGTGCGTTTGGATTAGAACATAAAGCGAATTTTAGCGCGATCGCTGGTGGATTATTCGGACTTACCAAAACCCTAACTTGGGAATGGGGCAAAGTCTTTTGTAGAGCAATTGATATCCACCCAGAAATTAACCCTCATAACTGCGTTAAGCATATCCAAGCCGAATTACACGATCCTAATCGTTTAATAACCGAAGTTGGTTACGGCGCTCAAGGAAGAACAACCATTACAGTTAACAGTTAACAGCGAGCAGCGAGCAGTTGGGAGTGAGGAGTTAGGAGTTGGGAGTTAGGAATTTATTTTTCACAACTATTTACCCATTAACCATCCCCAATGCCCAATGCCCAATGCCCAATTACCGATTAGCAAATCTCAAAAAGCAGTAGAGACGAAGCAATAAAGCCACGTCTCTACAGGAACTAGGAGTTGGGGGGTTGGGAATTGGGAATAAAAGGAGTTCTAATGAGTTAAATAAGATAGATATTTAAAACACTACCTCGGACTCCTTGGAACTCCCTCTTCAAAGTTAGGAGTTTTGAATTACAAATTAATATACCATGTCTGGAAATCAAAAAGCTAATTATATTGGTCGTGTTGTTGACGGTAGCAAACAAGCACCTATCAGAGCAGCAAAGGTCTTATTCGATAATAATGATGGTAATTCCGTGGTTTCTTACAGCGATATTGAAGGAATATATCGATTTTCTGCTAATCCCAATCATAACGGAGTTCTTCAAGGACAAATAACCGTAGAAGCAAACGGTTATCAAACTTACAAATCTAATATTAGTTCACCAGCAGGCAACAAAGACCTCGGTGATATTACACTGCTTCAAGGTAGCGGTAGTAAAACTCGCATACAAGAAGTCAAACAAACATCTAGTACATCTAGCACGCCCAGTCAACCTAATAATCACAGTAATACGAATAGTAGCGATACCGACAAGTTAATTCCGATATTGATTGCGTTGATGGTAACTTTTTTCACTTTTACTACATTCGCTATCGTATCTGCTATCAAAAAAGAACGTTTCAACGATAGACGCGATAATTTTATTAATTTTCATGAACTACCGATTTATCAGGTTAAAGGTTAGAGGTTAAAGGTTAATAATTTACATATTCTACCTCTAGTAGTTCATTTCCAGCCGTTTTGACGGGTTTATAAAAGAGGGTTTTATTATTTTCTCCCCCTGCCCCTCTGCTCCCTCCCTGCCCTTACCCGTCAATTTTAATGAAAACCAGTACTAGTAGTCTGTCCCGTTAGTTTTGATGGGCATATCGTAAATATAAAAAATATTTTCTTCCCCCACTCCCCCACTCTCCCCCTCTCCCCCTCCCTGCCCTTACCCGTCAATTTTAATGGGACTAGTATTCCACCAAGAAAACTTTGCGGGGTTAATAATGAGAAAAAAGTTTTTTTCTTCCCCTTTCGAGTACTAATGCTTACAACGCCTCTTTTTTTACAAATAATCATTTAGAGAATCCATGCAAACAACATCTTCGATTAAGCCTGAATCGGTTTTTCTTGTTAGTGGCGGAGCTAAAGGAATTACAGCTAAATGTGTAATTGAGTTAGCAAAACAATATCCATGCAAGTTTATTTTATTAGGTCGTTCGGAACTTTTAGAATCCGAACCTTTGTTTAGCAAAGATTGCTTTGAAGAATCAGCTTTAAAAAAGCTAATTATGGAAGATTTGCTTAATCGGGGAGAAAAACCTACTCCCATACAGGTGAAAAAGATTTATAATCAAATTATTTCTGACAGAGAAATAAAACAAACTCTGGAAATAATTAAACAGGCTGGAGGTGATGCTTGCTATATTAGCGTTGATGTCACAAGCGCTGATGATTTACAGCAAAAAATAGCCGCTGTTACAGAAAGTATGGGTCAAATAACTGGTATTATTCATGGTGCGGGTAATTTAGCTGATAAGTTAATCGAAAAAAAGACAGAAGAAGATTTTGAAAAAGTTTACAGCGCTAAAATTCAAGGTTTAGAAAATCTGCTTGGCTGCGTTAATCTTTCTCAATTAGAACATTTAGTTTTATATTCTTCAGTTGCCGGTTTCTATGGCAACATCGGTCAATCAGATTACGCTTTGTCTAACGAAATTCTCAATAAATCGGCTCACCTGCTCAAACGGCAGTATCCTCAATGCCATGTAGTTGCTATCAATTGGGGTGGTTGGGATAGCGGCATGGTAACACCGGAATTAAAAAAAGAATTTGCTCGTAGGGGTATTGAAATTATTCCGGTAGAAGCAGGTGCAAAAATGTTAGTCAACGAACTTAATGATTCTTTCCGAGATTCTACACAAGTTGTAATTGGTAGTCCGATTTCTCCTCCACCAGCGCCATTAAATTCTCAGTTAAAAAGCTATCGCATTCGTAGAAGATTAACCGAAGCTGCTAATCCTTTTTTACAAGACCATATAGTCGGCGGAAAACCAGTTTTACCTGCTACTTGTGGAACCCAATGGATGATAAATGCTTGCGAACAACTGTATCCTGGATATAGGTTTTATTACTACAATAATTTTAAAGTACTCAAGGGAGTACCTTTTGATGAAAAACTATCAGAAGAGTATATTCTAGATATAGAAGAAATTGCTAAGCACGAGCATCAAGAAATAGTTTTTAAAGCGAAAATATGGAGTAGGAATAAAAACGGCAAAATTAACTATCATTTCAGTATTGATGACATTCATTTGTTACCTAAAATTACTGAAAGCCCGATTTACGAAAAACTAAATATGACAGCAGATAATATCATTCCTATTACCGGTAATGATTTTTATCGAGAAAATCCATCAATATTTCCTTTGTTTCATGGAGATTCTTTCAAAGGGCTGACAAAAGTAATAAATATTAGTCCCGAAAAAATTACTATTGAATGCGTTTGGAACGAAATTAGTAGGGAACAACAAGGACAATTTCCTGTTATTTGGGTAAATCCTTACTCTGTTGATTTAAGTACTCATCCTTTATGGGTTTGGCTACAGCACTATCATCAAGAAATTTGTTTGCCAGCAGAAATCAAGAAACACGAACAATTTGCTGCAACTCCAAGCAATCAACCTTTTTACGTTTCTTGCGAAGTCACTCATAAAACTTCTACTAGTGTCGCAGCAGATTTTACAATACACGATAAACAAGGCAAAATTTATTCTCGCCTACTCGGTGGTAAAGGAATTATTATTCCGACTAAATCATTAAAAGCTTAAAGGTTAGAGGTTAAAGGTTAAAGGTTAAAGGTAAGAATTGAGAATATTCTACCCCCTCTACCCACTCTTTATCTATTATCTATAGCTAATTAAAAACTCAAAATTGAAGTTCCACACCCTCCGGGTGAACAACTAATAACTGTTCACTGCTCACTATTAACTGTTCACTGAATAAAAGTATGGAAAAAATCGCGATAATTGGGTTTTCATGTCTATTCCCGGATGCTAAGAATGCTGAAGAATTTTGGCATAATTTAATCGAGCAAAAAGATTCAACTTCTGAACTGAGTATTGATGAAATTGGTATAGAACCTACTATATTTTACGATCCAGTCAAAGGAAAGCCAGATAAAGTTTATTCCCTACAAGGGGGATTTGTACGTAATTTTAAGTTTGATGCATCGGGATATAACCTTCCCTCTTCACTGCTACAAAATCTAGATGACACCTTTAAATGGTCGCTTTATGCTGCGAAGCAAGCATTACAAAATAGTGGTTATTTGGAAGACAAGTCTGTTCTTTCCAAATGTGGAGTACTGTTGGGCACACTCTCGCTACCTACGAAATCATCAAATCAATTATTTGAACCGCTCTATCAACAGGTGTTAAATCCTGCAATTAAAGAGCTTTTGCAGCAAGAAGATTTTACTGCCGCTAGTTTACCGGCTGCCGAAGAGACTTCTTTTTATAACGCGATGATATCGGGTTTACCTGCCGCTATCATTTCTCAAGCTTTATCTTTATCTCATATCCATTTTTGTCTGGATGCTGCTTGTTCTTCACCTTTATATGCTGCAAGATTAGCCTCTCACTATCTATGGAGTCATAAAGCTGACTTGATGTTAGCTGGTGGTATTAGCTGTGCCGATCCTATATTTATTAGGATGCTGTTTTCCGGTATTCAAGGCTACCCTGAAAATAATGATATTAGTCGCCCTCTAGATAAATCTTCACGGGGATTAATTACCTCTGAAGGCGTAGGAATGCTTGTTCTCAAACGGTATAGCGATGCTGTTAGAGACGGCGATCGCATTTATGCTTCGATAACGGGGAACGGACTTTCCAATGATGGCAGGGGTAAACATTTACTCAGCCCGAATCCGAAAGGACAAACTTTAGCTTTTGAAAAAGCTTATTTAGAAGCTGATATCAACCCCAAAGCTATTGACTATATTGAATGTCATGCCACCGGAACTTTGTTAGGAGACAGTACTGAATTTAACTCTGTAGAAACATTCTTTGGTAAATATCAAGCAACTCCATTTACAGGTTCGGTAAAATCTAATATCGGGCATTTACTTACCGGTGCTGCTAGCGCTAGTGTAATTAAAGTACTCTTGAGTATGAGCAAGGGTATTATTCCTACAACTATTAATATTACAGACCCCATCGGTTCGGAAGATAACGTAATTTCACCGAATAGAATTGTCACAAGTCCTACTAATTGGCATTCAAAAAGCGGTTCGATAAAACGCGCTGGAGTTAGTGCTTTTGGCTTGGGTGGAACCAACGCCCATCTAATTCTAGAACAAAACAAAAACATCATATCTGAACAAGCAAGCCAGCCTTTGAAACCGGCTAAAATGGCGATTGTCGGCATGGATGTATTATTCGGGAATTGTGATGGCTTAGATGCTTTTGAAAGAAGTATTTATCAAGGTAAACAACATTTTATTCCCCTACCTTCTCAGAGATGGCATGGTGTAGAAAATCAAACAGAGCTACTAAAGAAATACAAATTACCAGATTTAAAACCACCTAACGGAGCTTATATCAGCGAATTTGAAATTGATACCGTATCTAGTAAAATTCCTCCCAATGAGTTAGATAATCTTAACAAGCAACAACTATTGATGCTCAAAGTTGCAGAACGGGCTTTAAAAGATGCAGGAGTAAAAGAAGGCGATAAAGTCGCGGTTTTAATCGCCACAGAAGCCGAATTTTCCGTTCATCAACTACAGCAAAGATGGAATTTATCTTGGGAAATAAAAGAAGGATTAAATGCTAGCGCAATATCCCTATCATCTGATAAAGTTAATAAGTTAGAAACAATAGTTAAAGATGGGATTCATCCCGAACCTGCCGATAGTAGCGAATTCGTTAGCTACATTACTAATATTATGGCGAGTCGCATTTCCTCACTGTGGAATTTTACTGCTCCCGTCTTAACTATTTCCGCTGGCGAAAACTCCACATTTAAAGTTTTAGAAGTAGCGCAACATTTATTAACTACTGGGGAAGCAAATGCCGTATTAGTGGGTGCAGTGGATTTAGCTGGCGGCATGGAAAATGTGTTATTAAGAAATGAATTATCCACAGTTAATACAGGTGTAAATACTCTATCCTACGACCAGAAAGCTAATGGCTGGATGGTTGGTGAAGGTGCAGGTGCAGTAGTTTTAAAGCGACATCAAGTTGCAAAACAGGAAAACGAGTGCATTTACGCGGTAATCGATGCAGTTAGTTTCACGCAAAAAAATGCTTCCAAAAGTGATTTGCAAAGTCGCTTGGGAAATGCAGACGCTAACGCCGTTAGTTCTGCCTGTCAAAAAGCTTTTGAGACAGCAGAAATTAAACCTTCAGATATATCTTATTTGGAAGTTTTTGGTAGCGGTATTTCTCAAGAAGATGAAGCAGAAATTGACGGATTACTTCGGGCTTATCCCAGCGGTGCAAACGAATTAACCTGCGCCATTGGCAGCGTTAAAGCTAATATTGGTCACACCTATGTTGCATCGGGAATTGCAAGTTTAATTAAAACTGCTTTGTGTCTTTATTATAGATATCTTCCTGCAACACCAAAATGGAATGGTGTTAAAGATATTAACAAGTGGGAAAACAGTTCTTTCTATGTTGTTCCGGAATCGAGGGCTTGGTTTCTCAATCCCAACACTGATAAAAGAACGGCAGCCATTAATAGCATGGGTATAGATGGTACTTACGCTCATTTAATAATATCTGAAGAACCAGATAAACAAGACCGCAGCAGCAGATTTTTACAGCAAATGCCTTTACATTTGTTTCCTATAGCTGGAAACAACCGCGAAAATTTACTACAGCAAGTTGACAACTTGCAAAATTTAGTAAATAGCGGAACGTCTCTTCCCGCAGCTGCTAGCATGACTTTTGCTAATTATCAAAAATGCAGTCAAAACGATAATCAAAGTTATACTTTAGTAATTTTGGCTCGCAATCACAAAGAATTAGCGAAAGAAACAGAGGCAGCTATCAAAGGTGTAAATAACGCATTTGAGAATGGTGAAACATGGCAAACACCACTAGGTAGTTATTTTACAGCTAAACCTTTGGGTAAAAAAGGCGAAGTTGCATTTATCTATCCTGCTGCGGTTAATTCCTATCTGGGTATTGGTAGAAATCTCTTCCGTTTATTTCCCGAAGTTCACGATGATATCATCCTGCAAAATTTAGATAATCGCGTCAGTCATGTTGAGAAGCTAGTATATCCCCGCAGCTTAAACAAACTATCAAGCAGACAGTTAGAAAAGCTAGAAAAGCAACTACTAGATGACTCGGCGGCGATGTTTGAAAACGAAATAGTCGTTGCTCGACTACTGACAAAAGTGCTTGAGGATAACTTTCAAGTCAAACCAAAGTTTGCTTTTGGTTACAGCTTGGGTGAAGTTAGTATGATGTCTGCTATCGGGATATGGAATCAATTCGGCGAGATGAGCAACGCTTTAAACTCCAGTACCTTATTTGGAGACAGGTTATCCGGTGCCAAAAACTGCGTCAGAGAATTTTGGCAGCTACCACCTGTAGAGCGATCGCCAGATAGCAACTTTTGGTGTAATTACGTGCTTATAGCCACACCCAGCCAAGTTAGAGAAAGTATAGCAGATGAAAATCGCGTTTACTTGACTCAAATTAATACACCCGAAGAAGTCGTAATTGCCGGTGAACCTTCAGCTTGTGAAAGAGTCATCAAAAAATTAGGTTGTAATGCCTTTCGGGCACCTTTCGATCATGTAATTCATTGCGAAGCAATGGCTTCGGAACACCAAGAGATTGCCAATGTTAACACTTTACCAGTCCAAGACAATCGGCAAAATCTAATACTTTATTCTGCCGCAAAATATGCGCCAATAGAATTAGAAAGTAAAGCCATTGCTGAAGGTATCGCTACAGGGCTTTGCAAAGAACTTGATTTTCCTAAACTGGTGAACCGAGTTTATGATGAGGGTGCAAAAATATTTATAGAAACCGGTGCTGGAAACGTTTGTTCTCGATGGATTGACAAAAATTTAAGCGATAAAGAACACATGACAATTTCTCTTAATCGTAGAGGTTTAGACGACCATGGTAGCATTCTCAAAGCATTAGCAAAACTAGCTAGCAATCAAGTACCTGTAGATTTATCGCCGCTATATTCTACTACCGAAGAAATTAATAAAAAATCTGCCATCAGCATCAGAAAAGTTAAATTAGGCGGTCATAATATTACCGAAAGTATTTTGAGCGCCCAGAACAAAAAACTTTTACAAAATAAATCAGAAGTGATTGCTGCTCCTATCGAGCAAAAGCAACCGGCAACCAAAATAAACACAACAGCTAAATCGACTAAAAAAGCCGAAGTATCAGCAAATATAACACAAAAAATCAAGGCAGTTCATCAACCACAACCTAAACCAAATACTCCTACACCATCACCGAAAAAGTCAGAAGCAAGTCCCATGAAACAAATCGCCTTATCGAATATAGAAAATAAAATCGAGCAACCAAAAACTCCGGCGAAAACAACTTCCAACCTTGCGTCTTCTGACACAAACAAATTAGCTTCAACTTTCAAGTTAACCAGCTATACAAAACCTCAATATCATCAGTTGAGTGCAAATAATTCAATGGTTCATAAGACCCATTCTATCTTCTTAAACTCTCGTCAAGATTTTAGCCAACAACTCAGCGAAATAATTCAGTTACAAATAGCTTGCGCCGAAGAATTGTCTGGTAAAGATTACTAAAAAAAGATTATCAATGAAGAAGAAAACATGATGTTTTTAATACGCCGAGCATAAATTATTTGCTCATGATTCATTCTTCATTGATAATGACCGTTTATTAATTGTTAATTGTTCATCAATAACTAAAAAATAAAGTGCTAAACAAACAAGACAACGGACTTGTATATTATGGGGTTTCTGCAACGAAAAATCGAACTTGGAAAGGTTCGGTAAGCTGTATTTCTTTTGACCCCGAAGGAATAAAGCAACAATTGCTAGAAACCGATAAACCTTGTTATATTGTTAAAGTTGGTGACAGAATTGGGGCAACAAATTACGGCTATTGTCCTCTTGATAACAGTCAACCAGCAGAAATAGAATTACTAATTGCAGCGCCACCTGTTTTTACACAAAGCTTCGGCGATTCTAATTTTCTTTCTTTTCATAATTTAAAGTACGCTTACACAACTGGCGCAATGGCTGGGGGTATAGCCTCCGAAGAAATGGTAATTGCGTTGGGTAAAGAGAATATTTTAAGCTCTTTTGGTGCGGGTGGTTTGAGTTTAACTCGTTTGGAAGCAGCGATAAAAGTTATTCAAGCATCGTTGCCAAATGGCCCTTACGCATTCAATTTAATTCACAGTCCTAACGAGCCAGAAATTGAAAGAGGTGCTGTAGATTTATACATAAAATATGGAGTAGAAACTATAGAAGCTTCGGCATTTTTGGATTTAACTCCTAATATTGTTTACTATCGTGCGGCTGGATTAAGTTTAAACTCAGCTAACCAAATTCAAATTAATCATAAAGTCATTGCAAAAATTTCTCGTCGAGAAGTTGCGAGTAAATTTATGCAGCCAGCACCTTTAAAAATGCTCAAGGAACTGGTTGAAAAAGGATTAATTACCGAATTACAAGCAACTCTAGCAGCACAAATTCCGATTGCAGATGATATTACCGTAGAAGCCGATTCTGGCGGTCATACAGATAACCGTCCTTTGGTTTGCGTGCTACCTTCTATACTTGCTTTAAAAGACGAAATTCAGTCAAAATATAATTATGAAAAACCCATCCGAGTTGGAGTAGCAGGAGGAATTTCAACTCCTCAATCGGCTTTAGCAGCTTTTATGATGGGTGCTGCATATGTAGTTACCGGTTCAATCAATCAATCTTGTATAGAAGCGGGAACTTCCATACATACGAAAAAACTATTAGCACAAGCTGATATGGCCGATGTAATGATGGCACCGGCTGCTGATATGTTTGAGATGGGAGTAAAACTACAGGTTCTCAAACGCGGAACTATGTTTCCCCTCAAAGCCCAAAAACTATACGAAATCTACCGTAATTATAATTCTCTCGACGAACTGCCACCAGCCGAAAAAACAAGATTAGAAAAACAAGTTTTTCGCAAAAGTATCGAAGAAGTTTGGCAAGAAACAGTTGCTTATCAATCCAAAAGTAATCCTCATAAATTAACTAAAGCTGCTAACAATCCAAAATACAAAATGGCACTGATTTTCCGCTGGTATTTAGGGTTATCTTCCAGGTGGTCTAATTCCGGTGAAAAAGGAAGAGAAGTGGATTATCAAGTCTGGTGCGGTCCAGCAATGGGTAGCTTTAATGATTGGGTACGCGGCTCTTATTTATCAGAACCAAAAAATCGTCAAGTAGTTGATGTTGCCAACCAAATTATGTTGGGAGCTTCTTATTTATATCGCATCCAAAATTTAAAAATGCAAGGTCTACAAATTAATAATTACTATTCCCAGTATCATCCGATTCAATTAACATCGGCAATCTAAAATCTACAAATCTCTTCAAAACAAACACGAGCCACACAATCGTAAATTTAAAATCTTAAATCAAATGACTACAAAACAATCTATGAGCGCGGCAGAAATTCAAAACTGGTTATTATCTAACTTGGCTGAAATACTCAACATGGAAGCCACAGAAATCGACGTAACTCAACCTTTAGATAGCTACGGTTTAGATTCAACTCAGGCAATGGTAATTGTCACCAAAGCCCAGAAAATGCTCGGATTTGAATTGTCTCCGATGTTGCTTTGGCATTACCCGACAATAGAAGCGCTTTCGGCTCGTTTAGCAGAAGAAGCAGAAGAATCTCAACAGGAAAAATCCCTCGTCGATACCAGCAATACTCCCAACTTAGCAGCAGAAGCCATTCTTGACGAAACTATCCGCCCAGCTTCAAATTCTTACAAATTTAATCCCAATCCTCAAAATATTTTCTTAACCGGAGGTACCGGTTTTTTAGGAGCATTTTTAATCTACGAACTCTTACAGCAGACAGATGCAGATATTTACTGCTTAGTACGGGCAGCAGATGCAGAAGCAGGCAAACAAAAGCTAAAAAATAATTTACAAACTTATGCAATTTGGAACGAAGAATTTAGCCCTCGAATTATTCCTATAGTTGGTGACTTATCTCAACCGCAATTAGGCATCAGCACGGAAGGCTTTGATATGCTGGCAACTAATATAGATGCTATTTATCACAGTGCTGCAATGCTCAACTATGTATTTCCTTACTCAGCATTGAAAACAGCCAACGTATTGGGAACCCAAGAAATCATCCGCTTAGCTTGCAAAATCAAAGTTAAACCTTTACATTACGTCTCCAGCGTCGCCGTCTTTGAATCACCCGAATATGCAGGAAAAGTAGTCAAAGAAGATGATAATTTTGACAGTTGGGAAGGAATATTCTTAGGTTATTCTCAAACTAAATGGGTAGCAGAAAAACTTGTCAAAATCGCTTCGCAAAGAGGACTGCCCACCACCATTTACAGACCACCTTTAATTTCCGGACACAGCCAAACTGGTGTTGGAAACACTGACGATTTTGTAAACTTAATGACCAAAGGCTGTCTGCAAATGGGATGTTTTCCCGACGTAGACTATAAGCTCGATATGTCACCTGTAGACTATGTAAGTCAAGCTATAGTTTATCTATCCAGTCAAGAAGAATCTCTTGGTAAAGCTTTTCATCTGCAACATCCAGAACCCGCACCTCTAAGCACCTTAGTTGACTGGTTGAGTTCTTTTGGTTTTCCCATCAAGATGATTCCTTATGAAGAATGGCAAGACAAGTTAATCAACGATGTCACATCAGAGGAAAATCCTTTATATACTCTCCGTCCGTTTCTACTGGAACGTTGGTCAGAAAGACAACTGACAATTCCCGACTTATACTTAACAGAAAACAGACCAATTATTAGCTGTGACAAAACATTAAACGCACTTGCAGGAAGCGGAGTCTCTTGTCATCCAATTGATGCACAATTATACACTACCTATGCAACTTACTTGATTCAAAATGGTTTTCTTAATCTTGAATCAGTTCTGAGTAGTTAGTAATTAAATAAGTTCGTAGTTACGCTTTAGCGCTCGCATAACTAAAGTTCTGACTACGAACTTAACTTTTCCCATATTTCTAATCAGTTCTATTAATACCTCTGGAAATTTATCTTCAACCTAATCCGGAAAATTATTGTATAAAATATTCATTCTCATGTCGTCATGAAACACAGTTGACTTAGTATTTTGAAATACTTTGTTTGCGAACTGAGATTTACCAGTTCTACAAACTCCACCGATTACTACAGTTTTGATTATTTTGTTATTGCAATTATTCAATAACTAGTATTATAAACAACAAGAATCCGGTGAAGTTATAATCAACTTTCACCGGATAACTGCTAAAATTTACTTAATCCAAAATACTCAGCGGGCAAAGCGAACTATCATCAATTAAGCTGATTCGATATTCTTCTTAGCTCGCTTTTTCTTGATTGCAATTCCCATTCCTCCTGCTAAAACCGTACCCATGATAGTTAAAGGTTCGGGTACTTCTTCAGTTGTTACCGAACCTGCGGTTACAACTCTTCCAGTAGTTGAAGGTAGGGTACAATTTGTGTTACCACAGTTGGCATCAAAACTTGCAAATTGTCCGTTTCCAATATCTGTTTCTAAATCAATTGTTCCTCCTGTATTAGTTAGTGGAGAAACAAAGCTTAATTGAAAAAATCTGTTGAAAGCTGGATTACTCAAAGCGAAACCAGTACCATCAGAAGGTCCAGAAAAACCAGGAACAACCCAAGTTCCACCAAATAGTTGACTTCCACTACCAACAGCAATATTGAAGTTACCTATTTGCTGATTATCTGCATCATACTGGAAACTTCCGCTAGCTGTTCCTCCGTCATCAAAAATGACATCGTTAAGATTCCAAGTTACTACTGCTGCTTTCGCAGGAGAAGACACAGTTAAAATTGCAATAGCTGTTGCGCTTGCAGCCATTAAAGATTTGAGAAATTGTTTCATTTTTTCCTGCCAAGAACAACTTAATTACTTTACTTTCAGATTGCTTGGTAGATATTTCCCCTTATCAGAATCACTCAAAGCTGTAATATTTACTCAGATAAAATGTAAATATTGCTATGATCTGATTGTTTTAACATAATTGATGCATTCAGTCATTATGTTCTTTGTCGGTTGCTTTTGCAAAAAGTGACCATATTGCTGATTGATTTATCGCTATTGACTACCCTGTATCTTTACTTTTCTCTGCATATATAAAAGTAGATGACGAAGTAGATAGCTTTTCATCAGTATAAACAGATGTTTATGCCGATAATTTTTATCTGCTCGATATTTATAGTAACTTCAAAAAAAATTTATTTATACTAAAATTCGTTGACAGAAAAATAATTATATATTCTTATAATGATGAATTATAACTAAGTATTTACCACTCTTGATGGAAGACAAAAAAATTTTTATCAAATAAACTGAAATAATACTTAATAAAATTTCCAATATTCGCTCAAATGGAACTTATAAAAAAGAACAAAGAACTTCTCAGGGTTATCCTTTCTGTAGCCTTAATAATTGTAGGAACTTTACACTTCGCCGTTCCCCAACCTTTTGTAAAAATTATGCCTCCGCAACTTCCCTATCCTTTAGGTTTGGTTTATTTGAGCGGCTTTTATGAAATACTAGGTGGTATCGGTTTATTAGTTCCTCCTTTAAGTCAACCTACTGCATGGGGAATAATTGCGTTGTTTATTGCGGTTTATCCAGCTAACATCAATATGGCAATTAATCATATTGAGATTGAAAGCATACCATATTCAGGTTCACCTGTATTTCAAGCCATTAGACTTCCCCTGCAAGGAGTTTTAATCGCTTGGGCTTACTGGTACACAAAACCTAGCGACAGACAAAAACAAGCTTCAATAATTCCTAAATCAATAATTCCTGAAAAATTAGAATTGTAAGGTCAAAGCTTAGAGGTAAAAGGTCAAAATTAATATTATTATTAAACCATTTGCTTATTATGACTAATACAAAAACAATAAAAAAATTATCCGCGCAAACTATAACTTCAGAAAATTTTCAATCTTACGGACAGGTTATTTTTCCAAGTAAAGACGGTAAACTATTTGATGCAGAAGATGCTCAATTAGTACTCGATAAAGGCATCCCCAGATTTTATATTATGCAATTACAGCGTCGCGGAAATAAGTTTCATAATATTACCCGTCACGCAAAATGCACTCAATGTTTGGGTTCTTTAGCCGGTAAAGATTGGTTAATGGCAGTTTGTCCGGCTAATAATAATATAGATGAACCGGACTTACAAAATATTGCAGCCTTTCGCATTCCCGGAAACTGTTTTATCAAATTAAATGTCGGAACTTGGCACGCCGGACCTTATTTTGAGCATGACGTAGTAGACTTTTATAACTTAGAATTAAGCAATACGAATGAAATAGACCACTTGACTCATAGTTTTTTGAAAAGTCATCAGTTAGAATTTGAGATTGTTTAAGCCATCGACTAACTACAGCTACCATTTGAAAGTCGATAGATACAGCATTCATAAATTATTTGTGAGATTTGAGTAACCTGGTTTTCCGCAAAACCGGATTCCTAACACCTATCTTTCTCACGACTCATATAGGATTGCGATAAAAGAGTATACCAATGAAAGTAAAAACAAATTGTAGTACGTTATTAAGACAAAAATCGCTAACGTACTACAAATATAATTATCTGAAATGTCTCAGATAAGTAGTATATGCTTTGATTTATTTTTTCATTTAAAACAATTGACTATTTTTTCTGACGTTGAATTATCTCTAGCATCTATTATAGGAAGTCTATGTAATTTCTTACGACGGTTCCCTATCCTCTCATAATTTTCATACAGATACTTTTCTAAATCTTCCATACTTACTTGTAAAGTGTCTTCTTCCTTCAAATAAACGGTAGACATTTTCTTCACCCCAAGATTAAGTTAAATTTTCTAAAGTATTTTTAGTTACTTACTAGTCATATTCTTGCAATATAGACTAGTAATTAATACATATTAGACTTTTATATTACTCATTTGTCAACTGTTGCGCTACTATCGTATGAAAGCTCAACATTTTTACTGGTTGACTTCCTATGTTGTTTGTCCAATTTGCATCAAAAGGCATTAATTTTAATGGCAATTTGGAATGCTAATGGTTTTAATTTTGCTTGGGTGAGAAGTATTTTCAATAAGAAGCTTTTCCCAATAATTACGGCGGGCTTCACCACATTAGCGGTGCTGATGTTCGCATTTGTAATTTTGTTTTCCAATATAGCTGCTTCTAATGCTCAGGTTAATGTTCTTAAAAAGCCAATAGAAGTAGATTTATTAGTTGACGGTTTAAGTTTACTTCGTCCCGAAACATTATTAGGCCAGGGTTTGAAAAGTGGTGGAAAAACTAGCCTGACAATTGATAATAAACCTTCCGGTGAAATGACGATAAAATCTGTTAAGCAGCTACCCATCACTATAAATGTAACTCAACCCGATGGTTCGGTAAAAGAATTACCAGATCCTAGCGCTAAATTTGAAACAGATTTACTTATAACATTGACGGGTAAAGCCCAGATACAAAATATTGGTGCAGTTATAGGTGAAGGTTTAGTTAAAATCGGTAGCCCAGCTAAAATAGAAGGTTTTAATTACGATATTAATGCTACCGTTGCCGATTTACGAATGAAACAGTGAGCAGTTAACAGTTAACAGTTAACAGTGAGCAGTTGACTGTTAACAAAAGCTAGCTCCTAATACCATTTCTTTATAAAGATGCGCCTAATTTAGCCAACGTAGGTTGGCTTTGTACGAGTAGCTCCAGCCTTCTAGGCTGAGAGTGATTCGGCACAGCCTCATACAGAATTGGTATAACTCTTAACTCCTAACTCCTAACTCCTAACTTCTAACTCCTAACTTCTAACTCCTAACTCCTAACTCTTGCCAAACCCTTTCGGGTGTCATTGGCAATTGTTTTAACCTTGCCCCTGTAGCATGAGCAATTGCATTAGCAATAGCTGGAGCAGTACAGTTAGTTGTAATTTCTCCTACACCTTTAGCACCAAATGGCCCATAGGGGTCAGTTTTTTCGATTAAAAATACTTCCATTGTTGGCATATCTGCCGCTGTGGGGATGCGATATTCCCGCAACTTGGGATTAACTATTCTTCCTTGTTCGTCAAACAATAATTCTTCGGTTAATGCATAACCAATTCCCATTGCAATTCCTCCGGTTGCTTGCCCTTGGCAAATTTTGGGATTAATTGCTTTGCCTATATCAATTGCTTGCACGCATCTCAAAACATCAACTTTTCCTGTCTCAATATCAACTTCCACTTCCACACCTTGAACTGCAAAAGTTAAAGTAGCTTCATCGGCTGTATAACTTTCTTCTACTTCAATTATTGCTTGTGATGCAATATTACCATGCAGTTTCTGTTTTAATTTCTCCGCTGCTAACTTAACAGCTTGTCCGGAAATATACATGGTTGCAGAAGCATAAGAACCTGCATCAAAGGGTGTTAATTGAGTATCCCCAGAAATAATTTTAATATCAGCTACCGTCACATCTAAAACTTCTGCTGCAATTTGTCGTAAAGTAGTATCAGAACCGGTACCAACATCAACCGAACCCGTTCTTAATTCATATTTTCCATTAGCTAAACGCGATAATTTTACGCAAGCTTGGTGTATTTTACATAATCCACTTCCCTGCATAGAAACCGCAAAACCAACACCGCGACGGCGATTACCATTGATAACTGGGGTTTGTCCGGGAAGGTAATTTAATTCTTTAATGATTTTGCTAAAACATTCTTCAACCGCATAACTACCAATTAAATTAAAATGCTCTCCATCGTTTCCTAAACTAACTAAATCTCCCGGACGAATTAAATTTTTATTTCTGATTTCAATGACATCAATACCTAATTTGTTGGCAATTTCATCAATTTGAGATTCCATTGCAAAAGTACCTTGAGTTGCACCGTAACCGCGAAAGGCTCCTCCAGGCATGGTATTAGTATAAACGGCGTATGCTGTAAATCTTTTATTGTCGCAACGGTATAATCCCAAAGGAATGTAGCCAGATAAAAACACCACCGTCTTACCATGATTGCCATAAGCACCGGTATTCGCAATGATTTTCAAATCTTGAGCAATAATCTTACCATCAGCTTTAACTCCAGTTTTTAACTTAATTGTCATTGCATGACGGCTATTTGTAGCGGTAAATTCTTCATTTCTACTCATTTCCCACTGTACTGGTTTGCCAGTTCGTAAAGTCGCTAAAGCACACAAATCTTCTGTTAACATTTCTTGTTTATTACCAAAACCGCCGCCAAGCTGTGGTTTATAAACCCGGATTTTCTCTTTAGGAATATTAAATAGCTGCGACAATAATCTTTGACAGTGAAAAGGTACTTGAGTACTGCTGCGAACAACTAAAGTACCATCCGATTCCAAATGCGTTACCGTTACATGAGGTTCTAAATGAACGTGCTGTACTGCTGGCAAAGTATAAGTATTTTCTACGATTAAATCCGCTTCGTCAAAACCTTTTTCTACATTGCCCGACTCTAAAAATATTTCACCGGCAATATTGCGATTTCTATCGGGAATTTGCAGGGATTCCGGTTCATCATGGACAATAACGCTACCATCTTTCATCGCTTCCACCGGATTGGTAACGTAGGGCAAAACCTCGTAATCAACCTCAATTAGCTCGCAGGCTGTTTCGGCGATCGCTACCGACTCAGCCACCACAGCAGCAACCCGATCGCCGACAAAACGCACTTTATTATCCAACAAATAATGGTCTAAAGGATCGGGTACGGGTTCTGCGTGTCCTGCGGTAGTATAAGGGACTCTTTTAACATCTTTATAAGTAAAGATATTTACTACCCCTGGAACTGCTTTAGCCTTGTCAACGTCAATGTTGCGGATTTTTGCATGGGGTATAGGAGAGCGCAAAATTTTTAAATGTAATAATCCGGATTGCAATTTATCAGCAGTGTAGTATGCTTTACCTGTAACGATTGCCGTTCCATCTTGTTTAGGAACGCTTTCTCCGACGGAGTGTGGTGTGAGAGTTGGGGGTGTGGCAACGATGCCACGCCCATTTGAATTTTGAAAAAGTAAAATACTTTCGATGATTGCTTGGTAGCCAGTGCAGCGGCAGAGGTTTCCTTTCATACAAGTACGTAAGTCTTCTGACGAACCTTTAGGAAACTTCAACCCACTCATTATCATCCCTGGAGTGCAAAAACCGCACTGAAACCCTTGAGCTTGTAAAAATGCTTGCTGTATCGGTGCAAGTTGATTATTTGAGCATAACCCTTCAACGGTAGTTATATCTTTTTCGTTAATTCGCATAGCTGGGTAGATGCAGCTATGTACTGGTGTATCGTTAACCCAAACAGTACAAGCACCACAATCACCGGTTTCACAAACGCGATGTACCCCAAAATAATTAAGTTGACGAAGTAGTGAAAGCAAACTGCTTCCTGGGTGGCAAGTTTTGCTGTGATGTTGGTTGTTTACCTGGAAATTTAGAGATTGCATGTATTTAGAGGGAGAAGAGGGGGAGAGGGAGAAGAGTAAGAGAAATAATTTCTAACTGCTCACTGTTGACTGCTCACTGTTAACTGCTCAAAGCATTGTTTAATCAAAACCTGAGTAATTTCGCGACGATAAACAGCACTTGCTCTAGCATCTTCAATAAAATCTATATTTTTTAAAGACGCTATATAATTCAAATTCTGCTTACTTGCTAAATCACCATCGAATTGTAATAACACTGGTGCAGCAACACTTGCACCAATAACTAGGCGCAGATTCTTTGCAACCGAATTATAAGCACCACAGACAATTGCTAAAGCAGAATCGCTTGCTGCTATTCCAAAGCGTTGATAATCAACTTGCCACTTCATATTCTCTACAGGAATCAAAATTCTTCGTAATAATTCCTCAGATTGCAAAAGTGTTTTACGAAAACCGATTTGAAAATCTTTTGCTGCAACGATTCGCGATTTTCCTTGCCGACTCCAAATTTCATAACTTGCATCCAGCGCTACCATAATCGGTGCAATAGTACCTACCGATAATCCCAGGCAGATATTGCCTCCCACCGTAGCTATATTCACTACCTTTAGCGAAGCCGAAAGCGCATTTATAGCACCTCGAAAACCTGCTACGGCAGTATATTCAGGCAACCAATCATACTCTACTAACTTAATTAAAGGACAAGTTGCACCAATGGCTAATAGTTCCCCTTGATAATGAAGATTACTATTTAACCCTGTTTCACAAAAAGCATTGGGGGAATTAACCAACTTAATTTCATCCCATCCTAAAGACTGTATATCAACTAAAGTTTTGATATCAGGTTGTGGTTCGGAAAATAACCAAGTACCTCCAGCCAACCAACTCCAATTTTCACCCCAATTAGTTACTTGATTAATATCTGTAGGAATTAAATAATTATCTATATTATGTAAGTCCATTTTGATTATTTTATTACTATATGTAACTCTAGTTACTAGTTTTAACCCAGTAATTTAATCTTTAGCTTCTGTGCTTTCTGTATATTAGAAGACATATCATCTTTTATTGTCTTTGTTCGCAGCCACTTCTCAAATGAAACATAATTGCAAAAGATAAACTATCCCACACAGGTGTGTTGATATCAGCTTTCCTTAAACCATCAGCAGTCCATGTGTTACAAGTTCTTAATATCGAATAATTATCTTTTGCAGCATAAAAACCCGCAGTAGGAGTATAACCGTGACCTAAGCGAATTTTGCTCTTGTTTTTATCTAATTTAAAACTAGCTTCAATAAACTTGGTTAAATTCAAGTAATTAGCTTTATCTGTATAAATACATTTAACTTCAAGATTTTGCGGTAGCGATTGATAACCCCTCACGTACATTACTGAAGAAGTGGGCAAAAACACAGCTTTGAAAATGGTATAAAAATTAAAATCGGAAATAGAGCTAATCGTCATATAAAAATCTTTATCTCCCCAACCGAAACTAAGATATTTATAATCGTTAACAGCATCAATCCCGATTTTGTCTATAGATAAATAATTATGCCAATTATAAACATTATTCTGAGTCGGGATTAAAATATTAGAATGAATCCCTGTATTCGCAACGCAAATTTGATAATCGCAAGCTTTTTGAGAGTAATTACCCCATTTTCTAGGAGTAAAAGCAGCTATTAAAAATAAGCTAATAATTATTAAAATACCGCCAAAAATCTGGCGATTATATTTAAATAAAGATTTGAATACCATGAATCAAATAATCGGTAAATTTAGTTACGATTATTTTAATGGTATATAGCATTCTTAAATCATTCGTAAGTTTAATCAACCCGGTTTTTTCAAAAAACCGGGTTTTGGCAGCTACCTTTTTCACAACTCATATAGGATTGCTATAGTATTTCGTAATTAAATTGAGGCATTAATGAGTCCGTATACCTTTAACCTTTAACCGTAACCATAGCCCTATATATCTTTTCACAAAGGTAATTTCAACGTAAATCCTGGTAAAACTTCCTCTCCAGATAAATCTATGGGAAAATTCACAATCTCTATAGCTTGATTGGGACGATAAATTTCCGCTTTTTTATCTTGAGGATTAATTAACCAACCCAAACGCAAACCGCTATCAAGATATTCTTGCATCTTCTCTTGCAAAGGTTTAAGCTGGTCGGTACGCGACCTTAATTCAATTACAAAATCGGGACAAATAGGAGGAAACTTTTCTTGCTCTTCCTCACTCAAAGCTTGCCAGCGCTCTAACTTTATCCAAGCAGCATCAGGAGAGCGATCGCCGTAAGGCGCGGCTCATCGCCACCACCTGGTAACTTAAAAATTGTTGAAGAACTAAATACTTTACCAAGTTTTGTTTGCTCGTTCCACAGCCATAGAAAGCTAATAAGACCTGCTTCTCTATTACCGCTTGTTCCTCCCACTGGTGGGTTCACAATTAATTCTCCTTTTGCGCTCCGTTCCAACTGCCAATCCCGATTCTGCTGACACAAACGCCAAAATTGCTCGTCTGTTAGCTCCACAGTATCCAAGCTAAGAATTACAGGCATCATTATTATTTCCTCCACATCATGGATAATACCATTTTGGCAGAGGAATTTTGTTGCGCCATTTAAAAGTACTCTTAATAGATGATATTTTTAACAGTTCTCAAATTCCGAAATTATGGTAATTGTTAATCCCTGATTCCCAATTATCTATTACCAATTCTTAAGAATGATAATACTTGTGATAATACTTGTGGAAAGTACTTTTATCTCCGTTCGCAACAATTCCTAAAAGATTAGTTCGAGATGTTTTCAGGCTATCTATAGCTTGTTTAACTATCGAACGTTCTGTTTTATCTATCCTAACTACAAGCACAACTCCATCGGTATGAGGTGCGAGCAGTGAAGCATCGGCTAAACCAACTAATGGTGGAGCATCGTAAATTACTAAGTCGAATTTTTGATCGAATTCTGCTACTAATTCTTTCATTTTGATAGAAGACAGTAACCTTGTAGCGTCGGGTGGTATCGCACCGGAAGTAATCACCGAGCATCCGTAAATATCGGGTAAATCCTGCATTACCTCTTCTGCTGGCATATTTCCAGAAATTAAATTACTCAATCCCCATAGATTGGGTAAACCAGTGCGAGCGTGAACTTGGGGACGACGTAAATCGGTATCTACAAGTAATACTTTTTGTCCCATTGATGCAGCGACTTGAGCTAAATTGTATGCAACCGTGGACTTTCCGTCTCCAGGTAAAGCCGAACTAATAACTATAGAACGAACTTGGCGATCGCTACTGAGCATTTGTAGATTGGTATGCACTACCCGCAAAGCTTCTACAAATTGCCCGGATTGCTGGAAGTAACTGTCTGGTGTTGATTCGGGATGGAATATAGAAGAAAATTCCGGGTTATCGTCTATTAATTGCGTATTTTGGGAAGATTTTGTTTTTGATGAATCAGCCTTCTTATTTTTCTCCAGACTTTTATCTATAGGAAGAGCGCCAAGTAATGGTAACTTAAGGTCATCTTTGAGCGCATCAACATTATGATAAGTGTTATCTAGTTTTTCTCTGAGTAAAGCAGCACCGATACCTAAAATACTGCTAGCGACAAATCCCAAAATCAAATTGCGGGGAATATTTGGAGATACTGGTTCTTCTGGGAGAATTGGTGCTTTAATAATCTCCCAAGGAAGTTCTGTTTGCGCTGCTTCAATCCTTAGATTTTGGCGAGTTTTCAGAAAACGGTTTAAGCTTTCGTTTGCAATTTTTAATTGCTGCTGCAATTCAGCATATCTACGCGCTAAAGCTGGTAGTTGCTTAATTTGTTTACCGAGTCTTTGTTCTGCTGCGGCAAGCTGTTGACTTTGTACTTCTAAAGTCTGGACTTGATTTGAAGCCTCTGAAAGATTAAGATTTAAAATTCTTTGCCCTTCTTGCTGTAGCAAAGGCATCAACTTTTGCCGCTTTTCCTTTAATCTTTGTATGAGAGGAGCATTGTCTTGGAAGCGAGTTGATTCCTCAGCGATTTTAGCTTCTAACTGTCGTAATTCGGTAACTAATTGCTGGTAAACGGGTGCATTTTTGAGGATAGCCATTGCTCCCTGTTCTTGCTGAAGCAGTGCGAAATTAGCTCTAGCTTTTGCTAACTGCTGCTCGACTCCCTGTCGTTGTTCTGATAATAATTTAAGTTGCTCGCTAACTTGACTTGATTGGGTGTTGGGGTCAAAAAAGTCGTATTCTTGACGAAAAGCCTGTAATTGTTGTTGCAGCGTATCAACTTGTTTTTTTATCGGTGGTAGTTCCTTCTCAACAAAGCGAATACCTTGACTTAACTGGGTTTGTCGCTTTTCTAGACTGTATTTTAAATAAGCTTGAGAAATTTTTTCTAATACTTCTTTGACTTGAGTCGGGCTATCACTGCGATAAGTAACTTCTATAATTTTAGTTTCACCTTTACGAGCAATCTTCAAAGATTTTTCTTCGATGAGAGACTCATAGTCTATGTCTGGATATTTTACTTGTAAGTCATCGATGATATCACTCATCAATTCTGGACTCTGAAGCACCTCAATTTGGCTTTCATAGTCTAAACCAGTTGTTGGTACATTTGCATCTAAAAAAGAAGTGAGTTCTGACAAATTGTTTTTATTATCTTCATTTACGGGTTCTACCAACAGCCGAAAGCTGTCTTCATATTGGGGTTCCCGTGTTAACGTAAAACCGACAACACCAGCCATTGTAATCCCAGCAACTCCTACAATAACTAGCGCGCGTCGTTTGAGAATTTTGAAAAAATCGCCTAAATCTAAATCGTCCTCTTCCATGTCAGCCTGCAAAAAAGGTTCAGCAGGAAGAAATTGAGGTGCAGAATGTCCGTTTAGTTGATTATTTAAAGGCTCAGAAGAAGTATTCTGCATCATTTACTCAGATGTGGTTACTAGTCAGCTATAGGATTTACTCGGACGAATAAAGTTTCCCCGCGATAGGGACTTTGGATAATAAAATTACTTTGTATAGGTTAGGTTTTTATGGCAGAATTTCCCATTTGCTAATTGATTTTAGCTAGTTGTTTTCAACTAGCCAATGATAATTACTACATTTATTAGAACTACATCAATATGTTTTGCATATATGTGTGTTGACTTACATTTCATTGATTAAACGGCATTAGTTTTGATGATTCTGTTGTTCTACCGACATATGTAGAGACGCGATATATTGTGTTTCTACACAATTTTTGGGAAAACCCAAGCATTAAGAATTAACGAAAAGGAGTACTAGTACTCCAGCACATGAAATGCGAGGGGTAAGGGTTTTATTGTAGGTTGGGTGAAGCGAAGCGCAACCCAACACAGATGTTGGGTTACACTCCGTTTCACCCAACCTACGAATTAATTTTCTAACCCGTCTTCCCCCTCTCCCCCTCCCTGCCCTAAGCCGTCATTTTTAATGGGACAAACCAGTAGGTAATAACAGCAAACCAAAACCTTCTATTTATAAGACCAATCGCATAACTTTTTCATATCTTCCAATGCTCTGTGGTTCTATGAAACTTGATTGCTAAAGTAGTAATGTAAGTCGTAGAGCATAACTTGGAGGGAAACATGACTTCCCAAGCAGTAGATATAACTCAAGCATTAATTACCAAATTGCAATCTTTATCACCAGAACAACAACAGACACTGCTAGATTTTGCGGAATTTTTAGCACAAAGACATGCTCAGCCCCAAACAACACAACAACGGGTACCAGACTTAAACCGAGGAGAGATTTGGATGAGTGAGGACTTCAATGAACCTTTACCAGACGAATTTTGGACGGGTGAGCAATGAAAATATTATTGGATTCACACGTTCTCATTTGGTGGGCAAGTAGCTCCGAAAAGCTATCTAAGAAAGTTTACGACCTAATTAACGATACAAGCAACACGTTATTGTTTAGTATTGCCAGTGTTTGGGAAATGCAAATCAAACTCCAATTGGGAAAGCTCAACCTGAATTCAACTCTCCCTACTTTGATTAACAACCAACAGCGTGTAAACAATCTACAAATTTTACCTGTTGAATTAACTCATATTTACGCTTTGAATAATTTACCATCACATCACAAAGACCCTTTTGACAGACTTTTAATAGCTCAAGCGATTGTGGAACAGATACCGCTTGCTAGTATTGATGAAGTTTTTGATAATTATCCAATTCAAAGACTGTGGTAGGTGTAAATTATCAATTGTCATTATCATCCAGTTTATTAAAGCGATACCCACCAAGCCAAGGTATCGCTTTTTCACATCTCCTTCCGTATGTAATGCCCAATGCCCCATTTCTCAATTCTATTTTAAAAGAAAAATAAACCGTAAAAAATACTTTTTAAGTTATGCAAATTACTTGCTAATTTATCGAACCATGTTAATCTAATTTTGAAAAGAAAACATACTTATTCAAAGGCAATACCACCGTACACAAGCAATTTCAAACCCTTTTTTGTTGCTTTTGTATAAATAAAAAACGTCTTATTAATTACAATTCAACGGGACAAAATATAAGTCCTTATTTGAATTAATTCTGCGGGTTTGAATTTTTAGTAACCCGCTTGGGGTTGCAAACCCCAAGCTAATAGCAAAAGTCCTATAAATAGGACTGGGAAACATCCCATCATAACTGAATATCTGATATTCAAAATCCAAAATCGTAGGAGTTGGGCTTTGATGGTTCTGCTGTAATCAGCGTGAATCTCAGTCCCTCCAACGCAACCTTCTTCTTGTTTATTATCTGTTAATGAGGAGGGCCGAAGTGGGGAAGAGGTGTAACCGAAATCGTAATCGTTCTAAAAAAAGAGCTATATATTGTCCAGTTCATCGATGTTATCTCAACAGTGTTTCTCAAAAGTATCCATTGTTTGCTGATAAAGCCGGACAGTTGCAGCAACGGGGTGTTAATCGTCGTAGTGCGATGATATTAGTGAATACGAAGACTGCTGTCTCTCTTGCAGGGGAGTGGTTGGAGGCTTTTTGGTGTGAGGAATGTCAGGAAACGAAATGGTATCACGTTAGGAAAGTTGAGGAGCATAGATATATAGTTTCGGTTGCTCCGAGGGAGCTTTGGTTACAGGTTGATGGGGTGGTTTATCCGGGGGGGAATCCTTCGGTGGGTGAGTTTACTTTGAGGAGTGCTAGGGGGGTTGGGAGTGTGAGAGATTTTGCTGGTGATGTGATTTAGAATTAATAAAAGGTTAAAGGTTAAAGGTCAAAAAACTATAATTATTGACTGCTCACTGTGAAGGGATGTTTATAAGTAGATAGATTTTAAATAGCTTGAATAGCTTGTTTTCCTTCTCTCCTTGTAGTTTTTCAAGAGAGAAGATTTTTTTGGTTTTATTTTTTATTAAACAGAAGTGTAGCGTTAAATGAACTCTATGACTAAAGTGTGTGTTGTCGGCTTGGGTTATGTGGGTTTGCCTACTGCAAGTCTGTTGGCAAATCGCGGGTTTGAGGTTTATGGGGTTGATGTTAATCCTTATATTGTTGAAACTATAAATCGCGGAGACATCCACATCTATGAACCAGATTTGGATGTATTGGTGAGAGCGGCTGTTAATAGTGATAATCTTAAGGCGACTTTAGAACCTCAACAAGCTGATGTGTTTATTCTTGCTGTTCCTACTCCGTTTCAGGGAGAGCATAAACCTGATGTATCTTATGTTGAAGCGGCAACGAAAGCAATTGCTCCCTATCTTTCTTCTGAGAGTCTGGTGATTTTAGAATCTACGAGTCCTGTTGGCACCACGGAGCAGATTGGTGCTTGGATTAGAAATTTAAGACCTGAGTTACGTGGAGTATATATTGCTCATTGTCCGGAGCGGGTGCTTCCAGGGCAAGTTTTAAAGGAATTAGTGGAGAATGACCGGATTATCGGGGGAGTCGATCCAGAGTCTACGGAAAAGGCGATCGCCTTTTATCAGCAATTTGTGACGGGAGAGATTTTAGGAACGGATGCTCGCACGGCTGAGTTAGCAAAGCTGACGGAGAATGCTTTTCGAGACGTGAATATTGCGTTTGCTAATGAGTTGTCTTTGATTTGCGATAAGTTGGACATTAATGTTTGGGAACTGATTAAACTGGCTAATCGTCATCCTCGCGTTAATATTCTCAAGCCTGGACCTGGAGTGGGAGGTCATTGTATTGCTATCGATCCTTGGTTTATTGTGGATTCTGCACCGGAGCAAGCGCGGTTGATTAGGACAGCGCGGGAGGTTAATGATAGTAAGCCAGGTTATGTGGTGAATCGAGTTAAAACAGCAGTTCAAGATATTGAGCGACCTGTGATTGCCTGTTTAGGGTTAGCTTATAAAGCTAACGTGGATGACCTACGAGAGAGTCCAGCAATTGCAATAACTAAGGAACTAGCTGTTCAAGAAATCGGGTCGATTTTTGCAGTTGAACCTTATATTAAATTCCTTCCAGAAAGCCTGAAAGATTTTGATAATCTCCAACTAGGTAATCTCGAAGATGTCCTTCAAAAGGCTGATATAGTTGTTTTGCTTGTTGCTCACAACGCTTTTAAGCAAATAAAACAAAGTCTTCTCAAGGATAAATTAGTGATTGACACTTGTGGTATTTGGATAAGCGAAAAATTAAGTGAAAGACAGCAGTTAAAAAAGCTACAACCTCTAGTGTAAGGTGATTTTTAGATATTTAGTTATAAGTCTTACCTGAAATTTCGTCGCAAGTAATATTCTGACGAGAAGACAGAATTATCAATAAACGTCTAGTAAATTTATTATTTGAGGATTTGGTGGTATCGTGCAGATTAGTGAAACAAGTTCAATTTTGGTCACAGGTGGTACTGGTTCTTTTGGGAAAAAATTTGTAGCATCTGTTCTTAAGCGTTTCCCAAAGATTAAACGACTTGTTATTTATTCACGAGATGAGTTAAAGCAGTATGAAATGGCTCAGGAATTTTCCCCTCAAAAATATCAAGGGCTGAGGTATTTTATTGGTGACGTTAGAGATTATCCTAGATTAAAGCGAGCTTTTGAGGGAATTGATATTGTTGTTCATGCTGCTGCGCTTAAACAAGTTCCGGCAGCAGAATATAATCCCACTGAATGTATTCGGACAAATGTTTTGGGAGCAGAAAATGTTATCCAAGCATCATTAGATACTCGGGTTAAGTGTGTGGTGGCACTTTCAACAGATAAAGCAGCTGCACCAATTAACCTTTATGGAGCTACAAAGCTATGTTCAGATAAGCTTTTTATCGCAGCGAATAATATTAAGGGACAGCGTGATATTAAGTTCAGTGTGGTTCGTTATGGAAATGTAATGGGAAGCCGAGGTTCTGTAATCCCATTTTTCTTGAAGAAGCGTCATGAAGGGGTGCTACCGATTACCGATCCAAGAATGACACGATTTAACATCACCTTGGAAGATGGAGTAAATTTAGTACTCAAAGCAATTGAGAAAACTTGGGGTGGGGAAATTTTTGTTCCTCGTATTCCTTCTTACTGCATCACAGATGTAGCTGAAGCCATAGGATCTGATTGTAAGCATCCAATTGTTGGGATACGTCCAGGTGAAAAAATTCATGAAGAAATGATTACTACATCTGACTCCTATACAACTGTAGATTGTGGTGACTATTTTGCTATTTTGCCTGTTGGTGGTAAATACAGCATTGATAAGTACTGCGAAGAAACAGGAGCAAAGCCAGTTGAAAAAGGTATGAGCTATCACTCTGGGGAAAATGAGCATTTTCTATCTGTTGAGGAATTAAGGATTCTTATTAAAGAGCATGTGGATCCAAATTTTATGGTAGAATCACCTACATTTAATTTGCAATATAACGGCAAGCAAGAGGCTTGTACTAGATAAATTATACGTTTTGAGTATATGCAATTTAGATGTGTTTTAGATTATGACTAAATTTATTCCTTACGGTAAACAAAGTATTAGCCAAGACGATATTGAAGCAGTAGTTGAAGTTCTCAAGTCAGATCGGATTACTCAAGGAAAAGCAATCGATGATTTTGAGCAAGCTATAGCCAACTACTGTGGAGTTAAATATGCTGTTGCTGTCTCTAGTGCTACTGCTGCTTTACACGTTTCTTGTCTAGCTGCTGGTTTAGGTGAGGGGGACATACTCTGGACTTCTCCTAATACTTTTGTGGCTTCAGCAAATTGTGGATTGTATTGTGGTGCAAAAGTTGATTTCGTTGATATTGACTCTCGTACTTATAATTTAAGTTTAGATGAGTTAGAACAAAAGCTAATTAAAGCTGAACAGCAAGGTTGTCTTCCCAAGATAGTAATTCCGGTGCATTTAACGGGACAATCTTGTGAGATGGAAAGAATAGCTGCTTTATCAAAGCGCTATGGTTTCAAAATAATTGAAGATGCTTCTCATGGGATTGGGGGAAGTTATCAAGGAAAACCTGTTGGCTCATGTCAATTTTCTGATATGACAGTGTTTAGCTTTCATCCAGTGAAGATTATTACTACTGGAGAAGGTGGAATGGTGTTGACAAATCAAGATGATTTGTACGAAAAATTAATTCGGCTACGTACTCATGGTATTACCCGTAATCCAGATTTAATGCAAGGTGAATCTCACGGACCTTGGTATTATCAGCAATTAGAATTGGGTTGGAATTATCGCATCACGGATATCCAAGCAGCTTTGGGTGCTAGTCAAATGAAACGTTTGGATGATTTTGTTGAGCGTCGGCGATTTTTGGCAGCACAGTACAATAAGTTATTGTCAGATTTACCTGTGATGTTGCCTTGGCAGCATCCCGATACTAATTCAAGTTGGCATTTATACGTCATTAGGCTGAAGTTGGATGAGATTAGTAAAACTCATCGTCAAGTATTTGAGGAACTCCGTAGCGATGGTCTCGGTGTCAATTTACATTATATTCCTGTGCATACCCAGCCTTACTATCAACAGTTAGGTTTTAATTGGGGTGATTTTCCTCAAGCGGAAAAGTATTACCAAGAAGCTATAAGTATTCCATTGTACTATGGGTTGAC
The DNA here is from genome assembly GCA_019192545.1 of Rivularia sp. MS3. GTDB lineage: Bacteria > Cyanobacteriota > Cyanobacteriia > Cyanobacteriales > Nostocaceae > Rivularia. Next base: position 50,262 of record JAHCMI010000021.1, read on the forward strand.
TTTAGAAGATCGGGACAGAGTTGTGAACTCACTTAAAAACTCTATTACACAAAAAAAAGCTTGTCATCATTAAAACTTAACTAGCTAAAGACTTTTATTACTAGTGTTTATGTATGTATCAGAAGCAGAAAAATATAACAAAATCAATAAATTTACTTTAGGTACAGCGCAGTTGGGTATGGATTATGGCATTGCTAACATTACAGGTAAACCAAGTAAAAGCGATGCGGTTTTAATTATTAAGCAAGCAGTTAAGTCTGGTATTAATGGTATAGATACTGCACCAGCCTATGGAGATGCTGAAATAAAAATAGGTGAAGCTTTAGAAGGTGAATCAGCTAAAAACATAAGCGTTATCACAAAGCTAGATACTTTTCAAAATTTTAGCTCAGACGAATCTGAAAAAAATGTGTATCAAGCAGTTAATCAAAGCATCCTAAAATCTTGTCATAACTTACGTACAAAGCAAATACACACCTTATTGCTCCATAGATGGGAACATCGCTTTACTTACCAACAAACTATTTGGAAAGCACTTCTAGACTTAAAAGAAGGTGGATATATTAACAAGTTGGGTGTTTCAGTATATACACCAGAAGAAGCTATTCAAGCTTTAAAAGAACCAGAAATAGCTCATATTCAATTACCTTTTAATTTAATTGATTGGCGCTGGAAAGCTAGCAATTTTTTTGAATTTTTGAGACAAAGAAGTGATGTTGTGATTCATGCTCGGAGTGTGTTTTTACAGGGACTTTTAATTGGAAATTTATCTACTTGGAATAAGCTTGAGGATTCAAAAGGTATTGATTGGATAACTAAACTAGACAAATTAGTTCAAGAATTAGGACGTGAAAATAAAACTGATTTATGTTTGGCATATGTCAGAAGCCAAACGTGGATTAATAGCATAGTTATTGGTGTTGACAGTCTATTACAACTAAAGGAAAATATTAGACTTTTTCAAACACCTCTGTTAACAAATGAGCAGTCTGAGATAGTGGAAGAAATGTTAGGGGGCGCTACTGATGAATTACTTAACCCTACAAAATGGAAAATCAATCTCTAATTGCAATAATACCAGCCCGTGGTGGTTCAAAACGACTTTCAAGGAAAAATATATTGCCTTTCTTTGGTCATCCTTTGATTGCTTATACAGTGACGGCAGCTATCAATAGTAAGCTATTTGAAAAGATTTTTGTTTCTACAGATGACCCTCTTATTGGTAGGATAGGCGAATGGTATGGTGCAGAATACTTAGCTCGTCCTAGTGAATTGGCAACAGATGACGCTAACTTAATAGATGTAGCAATTCATTTACTAAATACCTTGACAGATAAAGGAGCTAAAATTGGGGCTTTATGCCAACTAATGCCTAATTGTCCGCTCAGATGTAGTCAGGACATTGTAGAACAATACAAACTTTTCGAGAGAACACAACGTAGTTTTCAAATATCAGTGATTGAGTATAGAGGTGTTTATCCTCATTGGGCATTAAAAAATGATGAATTTGGCAAGGGAGATTGGTTATTTGGTTCTGAATATTTAGTTCCTAGTCAACAATTTAGTAAAGTTTATTGTCCTACAGGAGCTATTTGGTGGTCTAGGGTAGGTGATTTTAAATCACAAAAAGCATTTTATGGCAATCCGTTTCATTTAGCACCAATGGATGCAAATAGAGGTATAGATATTGATCGGCTTGACGAATTAGAATTAGCTGAAGTTTTAACACTTGGTCTTTGGGAAAGAGATAAGGTTTCTCCTCTAGAACCAATAACAAAAGAACCATTTCCAGAGGAGTTACTTAATGGCTAAGGCAGAAAAAATACTTTGCACTATTCCTGCAAGAGCTGGTAGCAAAAGACTACCAGAAAAAAATTTACGATTACTAGCAGGAAAGCCAATGATTGCTTATTCAATTGAAACAGCTCTTAAAAGCGGTTTCTTTGAAGACGTTTATATTTGTACCGAAGACGAAAAAATTGCTGAGGTTGCTCAACAATATGGTGCAAAAGTTCCTTTTCTGATGTCCCCTGAATTGTGCGATGATTTAGTTGCTTCTCACATTCCTTGCCAACAAATGGCAACTTTTTTATCAAACAAAGGTCAGTCATTTGAAACCCTTGTGTGTCTACAGCCAACTTCTCCTTTACGTTCGGTGGAAGATTTACAAGTAGGCTTAGAACATTTTTTGGCAGAAAATCTTGATTTTCTAGTCAGCGTTACACCAATTGACCCACACTACTTTCATTGGGCTTTAATGCCGGATAATCAAAATTCGTGGTCTATGTACTTCGGTAATAAATATCTAAAGGAGCGTCCTTTGCTTACACCTGTATTTAGACCAAATGGTTCAATTAAGATTGCTCGCTTAGAGAAACTAAAAGAAGTGGGACATTTCTTTGGCTCTCAAATGGGAGTTGTAGAAACACCAGAGGAACGCTCAATACATGTGGCAACTCAAATTGAGTTTGAACTATGTGAATTTCTCCTTGGTAGGAAATCATCATGAAAGGTTTATCAGATCAAATTGCTATAGTCACTGGTGCTACAGGACTAATTGGTAGTGCTATCGCTCATCGTTTAGTAGAAGAAGGTTGTTCTACTGTAGTAGTTGCTTCCCGTAGCCAAGAGAAAGCACAAGCTTGGATTAATCAGCAGATTGAAAGTATTGCCACAAAATTAATACCTCTCGAAATAAACTTAGCAGATGAGGAAAGCGTAAACAATGCTTTTGATTTGCTAGTAAATCAAGTAGGTATACCAACAATTTTAGTAGCTAACGCATCCCTCAGAGATGGAGTTGCTAAACCATTTGCTGAATTATCTCATAAAGATTTCAACTGTCTTTTTGAAGTAGATGTTGCAGGTCACTTTTTACTTGCACGCAATATGGTAAATCGGCTGAATTCAAACACATCTGCTAGTATCGCATTTATTTCATCTATATATGCTTTAGCGGGGGTAGATCATTCTATTTACCCAACTGGTATGTCTTCTACACCCATACAGTATGCGACTGTCAAAGCCGGTATTTTAGGTATGACTCGCTATTTGGCTGGATTATGGTCAAATCAAAAAGTACGAGTTAATGCAGTTGTAGCAGGTGGGGTTCGCTCTGATGATAGGCAGGAAAATGAGTTTGTAAATAAATACAGTTGTAAGACAATGTTAGGAAGAATGGCGACTCCAGAAGAAGTTGCTAGCGCAGTTACTTTTCTGGTTTCAAAAGAAGCTTCCTATATTACTGGTGAATGTTTGAATGTTGATGGGGGACTATTAGCATGGTAGTTCCGAAAGAATTACCTCGATTAATTATACGTGCCGATGCTAGTACTAAAATAGGTACTGGTCATTTAATGCGCTGTCTGGCTTTAGCCCAAGCTTGGCAAGACAATCAAGGGCAAGCGGTATTTTTCATGGCTTCATCAGTACCAGCAATAGAGAAGCGTCTGCAATCGGAAGGAATGAAAGTTATTCATACATCAGTAATTCAAGGAAGTAGCGAGGATGCAGTAGAAACAGTAAATATCGCTCACAATTTGAATGCTGAATGGGTAGTAGTTGATGGGTATCATTTTGGTAGTGAATATCAAAAATTAATTAAAGAATCAGGGTTGCATCTGCTATTTATTGATGATTATGGACATGCAAATCATTATTATGCCGATTTAGTACTAAATCAAAATATTCATGCCCATGAGAATTTATACTTCAATAAAGAGTCTTATACTCAGCTATTACTTGGAACTGATTACACATTACTAAGGCGGGAATTTTGGCAATGGCGTGGATGGAAAAGAGAAACACCATCTGTTGCAAACAAAATTTTAGTAACATTAGGTGGTGCTGACCCAGACAATGTTACCTCAAAAGTGATTCAAGGATTGCAGTTAGTAGAGGGAGAAGAACTAGAAGTGGTGGTTGTTGTGGGAGGAAGTAATCCTCACTATGAGCAATTAAAAACTGCTACCAAACAGTCTTCATTTCCTATTCGCTTGGAAAGAAATGTGACTAATATGCCTGAATTGATGGCTTGGGCTGATGTGGCGATCGCATCTGCTGGCAGTACTTCTTGGGAACTTGCTTTTATGGGTTTGCCGAGTTTAGTTTTGATATTGGCAGATAATCAGCGTGATATAGCTCAAAAGCTTGGAGAAATAGAAGTAAGCATTAATTTAGGATGGCATGAAGACGTTTCCGTTGAACAAATATCAAAGGTAATAATTGAGTTACTTGAATCAGCAGAAATTCGTTCAAAAATGACAAGCTTGGGGAATGAATTAGTTAGTGGTGAAGGAAGTAATAAGGTCTTAGTATCACTCCAAGGTAAAGAAATAAGATTGAGACCAGTAAATCAAACTGACTGTAAATTATTATGGCATTGGGCAAATGACCCAGAAGTACGTTCAGTTTCTTTCTCCTCAAATTCTACTATACCCTGGAATAATCACGTTCAATGGTTTAATTCCAAGCTTTCTAGCCCGAATTGTATCATATATATCGCTATCAATAAATTGGATGAACCGATTGGCCAAGTAAGATTTGATATTAAAGCTAATGAAGCTACTATTTCAATAAGCATTGACGCAAATTTTCGTAGTCAAAGTTATGGAAGTAAATTAATAAAAATAGCAACTGAAAAATTATTTTTTGAATCTGACATTAAAACGATTAATGCTTATATAAAAAATGATAATTATAAGTCTGTTAAGTCATTTATAAATTCTGGTTTTCATCAAATAAAAGTAGTAGATTCACAAGAATATAAAATAATACATCTAGGGTTAAATAAGCATAAGTCAAAGTTGAAAGGGTGAAAAAAATGCAACAAATTGAGATTTACACAAGAAAAATAGGTGCTAATTATCCTCCTTTCGTGGTTGCTGAAATGTCAGGTAATCACAATCAATCCTTAGAAAGAGCATTAGAAATTGTTGAAGCTGCCGCAAAAACTGGAGCGCATGGTATTAAGCTTCAGACTTATACTGCTGATACAATGACGCTAGATATAAACGAGGGGGAGTTTTACATTGATGACCCCAATAGTTTGTGGAAAGGAAACTCCCTATATAAACTCTACCAGCAAGCTTATACTCCTTGGGAATGGCACAAACCTATATTTCACCGTTGCAAGGAATTAGGTATAATCGGCTTTAGCACTCCCTTCGATGCTACAGCCGTTGATTTTCTGGAATCTCTGGAAGTTCCTTGCTATAAAATTGCTTCCTTTGAAAATACCGACTTACCCTTGATTCGCAAGGTTGCTAGTACTGGTAAGCCAATGATTATTTCTACTGGTATGGCAACAGTGGGAGAATTAGATGAAACTGTCCGAACAGCAAGGGAAGCTGGTTGTAAAGATTTAATCTTACTCAAATGTACCAGCAACTATCCTGCTACACCAGAAAATACCAATATTCTGACAATTCCCCACTTAAGGGAACTGTTTGATGTCCAGGTAGGTCTATCTGACCACACAATGGGAGTGGGTGTTGCTGTTGCTAGTGTTGCTTTGGGTGCAACATTCATTGAAAAACACTTTACTCTTTCCCGTGCTGACGGTGGTGTTGACTCAGCTTTCTCATTGCAACCAGAGGAAATGCGACAGCTAGTTGTAGAATCCGAACGAGCATGGCAATCTTTGGGTAAGATTCAGTATGGAGCAACTGAAGCAGAGAAGAAATCTTTAACATTTAGGCGATCGCTCTACGTAACTAAGGACATGAAAGCAGGTGATGTTTTGACCATAGATAATCTTAAAGCAGTGCGTCCAGGTAATGGATTGCCTCCCAAATATTACGATATCCTGCTAGGAAAATCAGTTAAAGAAGATTTAAAGCAAGGTACGCCATTAAGTTGGGAATTTATTGCATAGCTTCAGCTTTTAGCATCAATAGAACTAATTATAAATTGGCGGAGTATCGCTTGTCATTACTAAAAAGACTAGGCAAAAGTTCATTCATTTATACCTTTAGTAGTATTTTACAAAGGGGTATTGCCTTCTTATTACTACCTCTATATACCCGCCATCTCACGCCAGATGATTATGGAATTTTAGCAGTTGTTACTTCTCTAAATGGCTTTCTCAGCGTCTTTTTTATGCTGGGATTACAAGGTTCCATGAACCGATTTTACTTTGATTATCGTGACGAACCAGAAAAATTAAAGCAATTTTGGGGCACTATCTTAACATTTATCTTAATCTTAACGGCAGCATTAGGGGTTTTTTTGCTGGTTTTTGGAGATGTTTTACTAAAACCAGCAATTGGTGATATTCCCTTTTATCCTTTTGTGGCTATTGGTGTTGCTACACTTATATTTCAACCTTTTTTCACCATTTATCTAGCTTTACTTCAAACAACTGAAAAGCCTAAAAAATATGCAATATTTTCATTAACCCAATTTGTCTTTAACTTAACTCTCATCATAATTTTAGTTGTTTTTACAGGCTGGGGAGCGAAAGGAGCTTTAAGTGCACGTTTGATAACAGCAGTAATATTTTTTATCATTTGCCTTTATGCTTTAAGAAAACAAACTAAGATTGGTATTAACTCTACATATCTTAGAGAAGCACTAAAATATTCTTTTCCTCTAGTTCCTCATACTTTAGCAGGACAAATTTCAAGCATCACTGATAAAGTATTCCTCAACACTATGATAAATACTGCCACAGCAGGTCTTTACAATATAGGGTTTTTATTTGGAGGAATAATGTCAATTATTACAACTGCTGTCAATCGTGCTTATGTACCTGTATATATGGGAGTTGTAAAGTCAGATGATAGCAAGCAATTAAAGGATTTAAAAGAAATAGGACTTCTATTAGTTGTTATTTATTGCCTTCTCGGTAGTGCTGTATCGTTATTTTCTAAAGAAGTAATTATAGTATTTACATCTAAAGCATTTTGGGAAAGCTATAAAGTTATACCTATTATTTCCTTTAATTTTGTAGCCAACGGTATTTACTATCTCCTTGTTAATATTTTATTTTATGTGAAAAGCGCAACTAAATTTATTGCTATTGCTACAGTCTTAGGAGCTGCTTTAAATGTACTTCTGAATTGGTTGCTAATTCCAGAATATGGTTTGATAGGGGCAGCGTTAGCTACTTTAATTTCTCAAATTATTGGTACTATATTTGTGGGATTTATAGGAAAGCAGTATGAAAAAGTGAATTGGGAATATAGCAAATTTATTGTTTTATTTATTGTTTCAGGAGTGATATCTTTATTATTTATATGGATAAGTTTTTTAAGTTGGTGGCAATTATTAAGCATTAAATTTTTTAGTTTTATAAGCTTGATTTTTATTCTGAGCTTTATCAGTTGGAATCAACCTTTATACTTGTTTTGGTATGGAAAAAAAATGCTTATAAAGCTTTTAAAATAAAATGTTTATTAATTGGGATATTCAAAATATTAATAATTACAGGTGCTGAAAGCATGAAACGTTCGGAACTAATAGATTTTTTTAATACGATAGAAAATCAATTTCCAGTTAACAAGTGGATTCTTGATGATATTCATATTTGGCCATTAATTCGTATCGCATTAATGTTCAAAATTGTTAGAGTAGAGTCAGAACAGAATAATCGACAGTTAACAAATAATTTATTTTCAAAAAGTATTCAACCAGTAAAAAAAACCTTAGATATAATTAAAGGTATTGAAAAATATAGTCGTTCCTATATTAGTGACTATAATAAAAATTCACATTTAAAAGGAAAATATGATGTATGTTTTCTAAATCATAGCCGTTGTCGTCGGCAAATAAATAATAGTTGGTACGATGTTCTGTGTGACCCTTATATCCAAAAACTTAACAAACTTGGTATAAGCAGTTTTGTTTTGGAAAGAGTACCCAACAATGAGTACCATATTCCTCGCTATAATTCATCATTATTCATACAACCAGAGATTGATTATCTTTTAATTAAAACTAAAATAGTTAATAAATTGAATAATTATGATGTTGCAAAACTCGAATATTTTGATGAATTTACCAAGTATATAGAAACTCTTAATATAACTACTAAAAATAATCTTATAAATATAGTCCAAAATTCAGTAACTTTTACGAGACTACTGGCAAAGTACTTTAAAAAACTGCTAACAACAATTAATCCTTCTTTGTGCTTAATGGTTTGCTACTATAGCAGAGAAGGAATGGCTTTTAACCTTGCTTGCAAAGAACTTGGAATTATATCAGTTGACATTCAGCACGGTATTCAAGGAGATATTCATCCTGCATATGGTCGTTGGAATTCTGTTCCGCTAAAAGGTTATGAATTACTTCCATCGACATTTTGGTGCTGGAGTGAGTATGAAGCCAACACAATTAATAAATGGAATCATAAATGTTCTCAATATCATCAGCCAATAGTAGGAGGTAATTTATTTTTAAATTCCTTTCAAAAAACAAATAGTGTTGACGATATATTCATTGAATCTGAAAAAAAAGTTTTACAGTTAAAAAATTCAAAGCCTAATTCTATTCATATTTTATATACTCTTCAACCATTACATACAATACCGCTACAGGAATGGATATTCCAGGCTATAAAAGATTCTCCATCATCATGGTTTTGGTGGATACGCTTACATCCAGGAATGATGAATGATAGAGAAAAAATACGTGAATTATTTACACCACTAAAGCTAAATAATATTTTTATTGACCAGCCTACAGACCTACCTTTAAATATATTATTGCGACATAGTGATATTCATATTACACAATCATCAAGTACTATTATTGAAGCTGAGCATTTTGGTGTTCCTTCCGTATTTACTAGTTTGATTGCGGCGGAAGCTTTCCCTTTACAAATAGCTTCCGGGGTAGCAATTCCAGCTTATACACACCATGATTTAATTGAAGCAATTAAGATTCAATTATTAAAAAAGGGGCAACTAGAGCAGAGACAAAAAGAAATCACTGTCACTAAAGACAATGCTTTAAAATATTTAATAGAGCAAGCAAAAATAGATAGATAAATCAAAATAAATATTTGATTATTATTTGTATTTTTTTATTTTAATTATTAAATTATATTGTTATGATTAAAAGTATTTGGTTCGCTTTACTTTTACCCCTTACAAGTTTAAACACCGTTAATAATAACCAGTATTTAAAACTTACTGGCTTAATTGCATTAATAATATTATTTTTAGTTGTAATATATGAAAATCTTTATATTTTTATTAGAAAAAATAAGTTATCTCGTATTTTATTTTCCCTAAGTATATTATTTTTTACTTTACTTCTAATATATATAACAATGACTTTTGCTACAGCCATAAGTTTTAAAAATTTATACGTTGTATTTCAAGTATTTCTTATAAGCTCTTTTGCGATTGGTATCTCTCTAAAGAAATGGGACGATAAACACTTAAACAATTTTACTATAGTTTCTTCTATTTTTATTCTATTTATATTAGTATGGTGGTTAGCTTTAAGTAGAAATATAAATGGATTCAGGGCTTATTTGGCAAACCCAAATGTTTTAGCTGCATTTCTATGGAATTTTCAGTTTTTCCTCTTCACTAAGCTTATATCTTCTTCAAAAAAAAAATATATATATACTATTTTAATTTTTATTTCTAATTTAATGATATTTTTTACAGGAGCAAGGTCATTATTAATATCTTCAATATTTTCAACACTTATATATATTTTTTGGGGTTGGTGGGTTACTAATAAGAGAAAACATAATTTTGTGTTTTCTTTGTTTATAGCTGTTATAGGTTTTTTTATATATTTTTATGCTAAAATTATCCCTGCATTAAATATTGCTTATTATACGCAGATTTCTAGAGACTATACAGGCAAAAATTTATTATCCGGTCGTCAAGTTGTTTGGAGTTTACTAATTGATAAAATCTCTGAGCAACCGTTATTTGGGTATGGTTCTGGAACAAATCCATCAGACTTAATTGGTACAACTTTATCATCTCATAATCTGTACTTACAAATATTGATTCAAATAGGGTTTTTAGGCTTAATTACTTTTATAGTACTAATGTTTAAAATTTGGAACATTTATAGAATTGCTTATCAGGATAACATTGTTCGTTTATCAGCTTCATTCATGATTGGTATTTTGATTCATCAAAGTTTTGAAGTAACCCTAATACAAAATAATCTTGCTGTTGGACTATTACAGTTTATGGTTATTTCTATTGGTATAAGTAGAACTAAAAAGCCAAAATTTTATAACATAGCTTCACAAAACTGATAGCTGTGTATTTAGTTATTCATTCAAATGTAATTACTATAGGATTAGTTATGAATAAAAAAATTATTTTTCATATTCCATATAATATAGATACAAAAAGACCATCTGGTAGCCAGATAAGACCAATAAGAATATTAAATGCTTTTGTTGAACTAGGATATGAAGTAGATACGGTTATGGGCTATGGTCTAGAAAGAAAAAAGAGCATTAAACTTATTAAGGATAAACTTAAGCAAGGGGCTAAATATGAGTTTGCATATTCTGAAAGTTCAACAATGCCAACTCTTTTAACAGAAAAACATCATTTGCCAACTTATCCTTTTTTAGATTTTGGGTTCTTTAAATTTTTAAAGAGAAATCATATTAATATAGGTCTTTATTATCGTGATATCTACTGGGTATTTGAAGATTATATGAAACAGATATCTTTATATAAAAGAACTATGGCTATTCCTTTATACAGATATGATATTTGGCAATATACACGTCTTTTAGACGTGTTTTTTTTACAATCTTTAGAAATGTCAAATTATATTCCGAGTGTATCTCTACAAAAAAAAGTTTATACTCTGCCACCTGGTTGTGAAATTAAGCCAATATCAGATTCGGTAAAACAGAATCAGTCTAACACTAAACTCAAGGTGTTTTATGTCGGAGGTATATTACCACCCTTTTATAATTTGCAACCATTGTTAGAAGGTATAAATAATACAAGCGCAGCATCTTTGACATTAATATGTCGGAAAAATGAGTGGGAACAGACAAGTAGTTTCTACAAAAATATTGGCTTAAAAAATGTTAATATCGCTCACGTATCAGGTTCAGAACTAGACTCATTTTATGGAGAGGCAGACTTGTTTGCCATTATAAGGAAATCTGACCCTTACCTAGACTTTGCCTTGCCAGTAAAACTCTTTGAAGCTTTGGGTTATGGTTTACCAATTATTACTAGTGCAGGAACTGCTGTTGCTCGCTTTGTTGAGGAAAATAATGTCGGCTGGATAGTGTCTAACGCTAACGAATTTGGTAAATTAATATCTTATTTACAAAATAATCGAGATGAGTTGATGGCAATTAAACAAAGAGTGAAACAGATTCGCCATCAGCATACTTGGTCTACTCGTGCTGAAGCAGTTACTAAAGTTTTGACTCAGGGAGATAATTTATGAAAATAGCTTTTTTATCTGGAGCAAACTCAATCCATACCGTAAGATGGGTTAACGCTTTAGCTGAAAGAGGATACGAGGTACATTTAATTACGCAACATCAAGCAATAGATTCAATACATAATAGTGTTATCCTCCACACATTACCCTTTAAGTCTTTATTAGGCTATTATCTTAATACATTCTCTTTAAAGAGAATTTTAAAAAATATTTCACCGCAACTGCTCCACGTTCATCGGGCTAGCGGATATGCAACTCTTGCAAGATTAAGTGATTTTCATCCTTTCATACTCTCGGTTTGGGGTAGCGATGTTTATGAATTTCCTTACAATTCACCAATTCACTATAATACCGTCAGAAATAATCTTCTCGCTGCAGATTGGGTTTGCTCCACTAGCGAGGTAATGGCAAAACAAACAAAAGATATTTGTCCTGAACTAAAAAATCTGAGTATTACTCCATTTGGTATTGATATGGAAAAATTTTATTCTAATGCTGAATATAAAAATTCAAATGTTATTACTGTAGGCACTATTAAAACTCTTGCTCCTAAATATGGAATTGACATTCTTATAAAAGCCTTCGCTAAAGTGCATAAAGAGTTAGGAAATAATGTCCCTGATATTGCGAATAAACTACGTTTATTAATTGTAGGAGGAGGTAAAGACCAAGAAAAACTAGAACTATTAGTCAAACAATTAGAAATTACAGAAATAACTAAATTTACTGGTAGAGTTAGTCATATAGAAGTTCCTAAATATATGAATCATCTAGATATATATGTCGCCGTTAGCAGATTTGATAGTGAAAGCTTTGGTGTTGCTGTAATAGAGGCATCAGCTTGTGCTTTACCTGTTATTGTTTCTAATGTTGGGGGATTACCAGAAGTAGTTCAAAATGAAGTAACAGGAATTATAGTTGAACAGGAAAATATTCAATCTACAGCAGACGCAATAATTCGATTCATTCAAGACCCTATTTTGCGAAAAAATATGGGAACTGCTGGAAGACATCATATATTAGAAAATTATGAATGGAATGAAAATGTTACTCGAATGGAAAAGGTTTATGAACAGGTTTTATCTAGTTAAAATATATCCATTTTTATTTTAATAGAGAGCACTATTTCTATTATTTACTTAACGTATAAATCAATTTAATAATGACAACTACTATACTCTTAAGGGACTGTAGAAAAAGTTTTAGTATAAATCATAGACTTTTGTACGTTTGAATTAAAAATAGCGGAGGCTGCAAAACATTGAACCTTGGTCTTTGGTGGCGCACAATTCGCGACATACCACCCCGTCAACTAGCTTATCGGGTGGAATTTGAAATTAAAAAGCGCTCCTTTCCTAAATTACCTTCATTTATAGGTCGTCCTTTAGCTTTGGGAAAAGAAATCCCAACACCAGCATTAAGAAAAGACTACCTCAAAGCTCTAGAGTTACCCAACCCTATCGCTATAGTTAATTCACCAGCAGATACCTACACCTTCACCTTTCTCAGTCAAACTAGAGAACTAGATTTCCCCATTACCTGGAATAGCTCCAATTATTCCAGGCTTTGGCAATTTCACCTTCATTATTTTGACTGGATTCGGGATATCTTGGTGAAAGCTTATCAAGAAGGGCAGATAGATGATTACAACTTAGGTAAAATCCAACATATAATTGCTGATTGGATTGCAGCGAATCCGCTCTATTCCTTCGATGGCTGGCATCCTTACACTACTTCATTAAGAATAGTTAACTGGACATACGCAATTGCAGCAATTCCCAGGTTAAACAATCCTACAATAACTACTTCTCTTTGGCATCAGGTTAATTATCTCCATCGCAACAAGGAATATTTTGCAGGAGGAAATCATCTCCTAGAAAACCTCCGTGCTGTGATAATTGGCGGATTAAACTTCAACCATCCCAGAGCAGAAAAAATGGTTCGGGTAGCAGTTAATCAACTCTCCCAACAATTATCCTTGCAAATCTTACCTGATGGAGGTCACTACGAACGCAGTCCCATGTATCATCTCATTGTGATGAACTTAGTTGCGGAATCAGTGGCTTGCTTAGGTTGTGCTGGATGGACTGTTCCAGATGAAATACTTAATCATCTGGCGCAAATGCTACAGTTTGCTCGGGGAATTCGCTTAACTAATGGGAGCTATCCTCTTTGGAATGATGCAGCTTATAACGGAGTTCAACCACTTGATGAAATAATCAGTTGGGTTAGCCAGCTTTTAGCAGGTAAGGGAGATGTAAAAGAAGATTCTGCACTTAATAATTCAACTTATCAATTAACTGATGCGCTACATCAAAGATTGGTTAATAATATAACAACTAAAGAAACTACAAAAAAAATTCAACCAAATATTTCCCCATCTCCTATTTCCAAGTTTCCTGATTCTGGCTACTATATCCTTCGTAACAGCAACAATATAGAATTAGCCTTTGACGCTGCCATCCCTTGTCCCCAAGAACTACCACCCCATGCCCATGCTGACTGTTTAACAATAGACCTATATTATCAAGGTCAACCAATCATTGTTGATACAGGAACCAGCGAATATAAAGCAGGTGAAATTCGCGACTTAGAGCGTAGTACTCTAGCCCATAATACCATCACAATTGCCAATCAAAACCAGTCAGAAATCTGGGGTAGTTTTCGTGTTGGTCGAAAAGCTCAACCCTTTAATGTGGAATCTGGCAATTCTTTAGAATGGCAGTGGGTGGGTGCTGCTCATAATGGCTATACTAAACCACCTTTTAACGCAATACATCATCGCTGGGTTGGTTTAGGAATTAAAGAGATAGTCATTATTGACTACTTAGAAACAGCATTTGATACCAATTACGTATCAACATTACATTTTGCTCCTGGTTTAGTGCTTAACTACGATACAGATACAGGAGTATATGAATCTCCCTTAGAAAAAACCAATCTGTATCTCAAGGTTTTAGGTTTAGAAACTGATGATCGAGTGAAATGGCTTGATGCTAATTCTTCTCAATCTTGGTATGCTCCTGAATTTGGTCGTCGTTATCCCCGAGGTAAATTGCAAATTCAAGGTTTATTAAAGCCTAAAGGAAAAGTTATCTGTACATTAATAACACTAGATTCTAAGCCTGAAGCTATCTGGAGATATTCCGATAACCAAGGAACACTTCAGTTAGAACAAGAAAGATATTTGAAATGGCACTTTGAGAAAAAGCGTTTAGTTTATGAATAAATCTAAAATAAAACCCCGTATTTGGATTATTAACCAGTTTGCCAACACACCTGATGTTCCAGGTCATATTCGTCAATATGAATTCGGTCAATTTTTAGTCCAGCAAGGCTGTGAAGTAGAAGTATTCGCTTCCGACTATAACTTGACTCAGAGAAAATACCGCAAACTGAAATTTCCTCAACTATGGCAAAAAGAAGACCTAAAGGGCTTAAATTGGCATTGGCTCTATGCTACTTCCTACAAAGTCAATAATTGGCAAAGATATGTCAATATGCTCTCTTTCTGCATAACTTTCTTCTTCACAGGACTATTCAGACCCAAGCCAGATTTAATTATTGGTTCATCTCCCCAACTTCTAGCAGCCTTTACCGCTTGGATAGTAGCAAAACTCCGAGGGTCTAAATTCTATCTAGAAGTGCGCGATTTATGGCCCCAAGTGCTAATTGAATTGGGAGGAAAATCTCCTGATAGCTTATTAGTGCGCTTGCTAGCAAATATAGAAGGTTTACTTTATAGAAATAGCGATCGCGTAATTGTTCTAGCATCTGGTTCCGTAGACTATGTTAGTAAACGAGGAGCTACGCAAGTTAGTTGGCTACCAAATGGCCCCAACACAGAGCAATTCAAAGTTGACTTAACTCCAGAACAAGCTAAGGCTAAATATCAAATAGATTCAGAGCGAATTTGTTTAATGTATACCGGCGCACACGGTACAGCAAATTCCCTAGAAACTATTGTTGAAGCAGCACGATTGCTAGATAAAAGCGATCCGCATAAATTCTTAATAATGCTAGTAGGTGATGGCCCAGAAAAGAACGAATTAATTGAACAAGCCAAAGGTATTGAATCTTTAGAATTTAGACCTCCACTTCCCAAACAGGAAATCCCTCAACTCCTTCAAGCAGCAGATGGCTTAATTATTACTCTCAAAGACATCTCCCTCTTCCGCTATGGAGTTAGTCCTAATAAACTTTATGATTACTACGCAGTAGGAAAACCTGCAATTGCAGCAGTTGGTGGTGCAGTTAATCAAGAAGTCGAAGAAAATCAACTTGGCTTTACTGCTGAACCAGAAGATTTCCAAAGATTGGCAAATGCCATACTCAAATTAGCAGATACTCCTGCTGAGGAACGAGAGAAAATGGGTAAACGGGGACAAGCCTTGATTGATTCAACTTACTCTCGGACAAGAGTAGCCACAAAGCTGTGGAATTTGATTCAAGAAGACTTAGTTAATCAAGAGGAGATAGGAGCAGAGAATAACTCTCCATCTAAAATCCAATGACTACAAATATTTTACTTACAGGAGCAACCGGATTTACAGGAAGTTTTGTTTGTCAAGAACTCTTGAAACGACGAATTTCCTTCGATTGTTTAGTTAGAGCATCTTCTCAAACTCAAAAACTAGAATCTTTGGGACTAAAATTAGTTGAAGCAAATCTTGATGATTTACAGTCCCTCCGTAGAGTATTCACTGATTATCAAATCTTAATTAATGTAGCTTCTCTAGGTTTTGGAGCAGCTCCTAAAATAGTCCAAGCCTGTGAAGAGTCAGGTATTAAGCGAGCTGTTTTTGTCAGTACTACTGCTATTTTTACCAAACTGAACGCCAAAACCAAAGCAGTACGTCAAGCTGCCGAAGCTGTAATTACCAACAGTTCCTTAGACTATACCATCTTGCGTCCTACCATGATTTATGGCACCCCGGATGACCGCAACATGGTTCGTTTGCTTCGTTTAATTCGGCGATCGCCAATCATACCCGTGTTAGGTGATGGGACATCTCTACAGCAACCAGTTCATGTAGAAGACGTGGCTTGGGCTATTTGTGAGGTGCTTAATTCCCCTCAAACCTACCGTCGCGATTATAATATTTCAGGTGGACAGGTTTTGAACTATAACGAAGTTATTAAAGTATCTAGTAAAGCGCTGGCAAAGCAAGCCCTAATCTTACATTCACCTAAAAGTTTATCTATTAATCTAATTAATATTGCCAATTCTTTAGGAATCAAAACTCCTGTAAGTGCAGAACAAGTTTTGCGCTTGAACGAAGATAAAGTCTTTGATTATACGACTGCTCAAAAAGATTTCAATTACTCCCCCAGACCTTTTACAGAGGGGATTGCTCAAGAAGTCGCTTTATTAAATTAAAATTAATTGAATGATTCTATTTATAGTGAATTTATTGCTACTAGCTTGAAAAGCATCCTCAAACCAAAACTTCCCCTCAAAATAACCGGCATACTTCTACTAATCCTCCTCGGAATCATCCCCACAAGAATCGCCCTTGCACTCCATCAATCCCCCAAACCTCAAGCTATCCTAGTACTCAGAGGTAGTAGAGACAGATTAAGATATACCACTAAATTTGCCCAAACCCATCCAAACTTCGATATCTGGGTTTCCGGTGGCTACAGAAGTTCAAAAGAATTCAAATCAATCAAAAATATTTTCCAAAAATCCGGTATTCCCGAACAAAAAGTTAACTACGATTTATGCGCTACCGATACAGTAACAAACTTTACCTGTACGGTAGATGATTTTGTCGCTGAGGATATTCAGCATATCTATTTAATAACTTCGGATTATCATATGGCAAGGTCTAAAGTAATCGCGACGTTGGTATTAGGCAGTAGAGGTATTGTTATTACTCCCATCGAAGTAGAATCCAAAGGTATGCCCTCCGAGTCGTGGTTGAGAATTACCCGCGATGGTATTCGTTCGATAATTTGGCTTGCAACAGGACGCTCCGGAGCTAGTTTTAACCCTCGTCTCAAAGCCCGGAAGGAGAAAGTGAATAATAAAAACAAAAATTTTCTACCCATTCCCTAATGGATGTAACTTGTTAATTTAAAGCAACAAGTCGTTTATCGTATAACCAAAGACTGATTGTAAAATTTCCTAATCTCTTATGTAGCCATACGCTCATAGATTTACAATTAAGGTTTGCTATTATTGAACGCGAATTCTAAACCTTCACTTATACGGTCAAGGTATCTACTTTTTTAATTAATAATCAGTTTTACTTCTGATTTTTGATTTTTTCGGTGTCTCAATGAAGGTTCGTTGCATAGAACGCGGGATGATAATACTTTCAACTTTTATCAAAAAAATAATACTAGTTCTTCTTTGCCATAAATGACTTCATCCCGATACGGGAGCAACGCTGAGTTTCGCTGTTCCGCTAGCATAACCTCGATTGTGTATATCAACTAAAATGGCAAACGCTATAATGAGATTACCCTCTAAACGCTTGTTAAATGGAATATATTCTATTTACCGACCGCTATCAAGACGGCAGAAACGCTATTTACTTATTGCTACAGATATATTTTTATTCTGTTTATCTATCTATCTAGCCTTTTTCCTCCGTTTTGAAACATTATTGCCGTTTTCGGAAATTTCAAAGTATACCGGACTGATTTTTACTTTATTCGTAATCAAATTATTAGCTTTTAGATTTAAAAGAATCTATAGTCCAATTATTCGCTACACAGATGTCGAGTTTTTAGGAAACATTCTTCAAGCTGTATTCTTTAGTTCAATAACATCAATTGTCTTAGCTTATTTTCAGGGATTATGGCCCATCCCTCGCTCTATTTTAATTATCGATGCATTTTTAACTCTATTCTTAGTAATTGGAGTCAGACTATTAATTCGTTCGTGGCTGCAAAATCTTATAGTCTATACTCAATCCAGCAGATGCCAAGAACGGCTACTTATTTACGGTGCAGGAAGAGCAGGTTATCAACTGGTTAGGGCTTTATTAAACGATCCACATTATTGTCCGGTTGCTTTTGTAGATGATAATCAAGAATTACATTGGCAAACTGTTGTTAAGGGACTAAAGGTTTACTCACCCAAGAACATATCCAAATTATGGCATCAAAAGAAATTTGATACCGTAATTTTAGCAATGCCTTCGATTACATCGAAAAACAAGCTTCGGATTATCGAAAAATTACAAGATTTATCTATTCCAGTAAAAACAACACCAACCCTAGGAGAAATTCTTTCTGGTAAAGTAGAAATTCAGAAAATTCGGAATATAGACATCACCGAATTGCTACAGCGAGAAGAAGTAGCTCCAGATACTAAACTCTTACAAAAGCAGGTCAAGGATAAAGTAGTTCTGGTAACTGGTGCTGGAGGTTCTATTGGTTCGGAATTATGTCGTCAAATTGCCATACAGCAACCTAAATGTTTGATACTATACGAACTAAATGAGTTAGCTCTATACAAAATAGACATAGAACTTTCAGAAAATTTTCCTTATCTTCAGCGCTATGCTTATTTAGGGAATATCATCAATCAAAACTATTTAAAGGCAATCTTAATAAGGCATCAGGTAGAGACAGTTTACCACGCAGCAGCTTACAAACACGTTCCTTTAGTTGAAGCAAATCCAGCAAGAGGAATTGAAAACAATGTTTTAGGAACTTTAATTACTGCTCGTTGCGCTATAGATTGTCAGGTGAATAACTTCGTATTAATCTCTACAGATAAAGCAGTACGTCCCACTAACGTAATGGGAGCGAGCAAGCGAGTTGCAGAAATGATAATTCAAGCATTAGCAACTCAGCCAAAAATAATTACTCGGTTTGCAATCGTAAGATTTGGTAACGTACTTAATAGTAGCGGTTCGGTTGTACCAAGATTTCGTAACCTGATTGCTCAAGGAAAATCAATCACGGTCACTCACAAAGATATTACTCGTTATTTCATGTCCATTCCCGAAGCAGCACGCTTGGTAATGCAAGCGGGAGCAATGGCAAAAGGGGGTGAGGTATTCTTACTAGAAATGGGAGAACCAGTCCGAATTTATGATTTGGCAGAGAAAATGATTCGTTTGAGCGGATTAAAGCTCGGACATGATATTGATATTGAAATTACCGGTTTGCGACCTGGAGAAAAGCTATACGAAGAATTGTTGATTGAAGGAAAGAACGTTAGACCCACCGAGCATCCCAAAATATTCTGTGCCCGCGAACATTTTTGGGAATGGGAGATATTAGAATCAGAGTTAGATATTCTATTAGAAAATGCTCGAACAAATAACATAGAAGAACTACTTATCGAGCTATGTAGAATTGTTCCAGAATACCAGCCAAAAAACTCTTTGAGTAAAACTAAGGTAGAAATAAACTCCAAAACAGAAATAGTTCCTTTTAATTAAGATTTCAATTGATATCGGGGTGTATCGAGAGGTTCGTAATAAGGGCTTTAATCCTGAATGTTTCAAAATTAAGTGTTGTTAAATACAGATATGAATTTATTTTGGTATCTAACATCATCTTCCTAAATCTCCGAATGCAAAAGGGGACTATTCTTTTTTTTAGTCCATGTAAATGGACTACTGCTATTAGGCTGGGGTTTGCAACCCTAGTTGGGTGTGCGATACAAATCTGAATTTGTATTTGCTTGTACTTGTATTTATAGAATTATTCACTAGTATAAATACGGTAATTATAATTCGCAGTTTTGTTAAGAACTTTATTGCTTTATTCAACAAACAATACTGCTTTTTAGGTATTTATTACTTAACTAACTTAAATATGTTTCTATCTCTACAGTCGCTTCTCGAAAGTGGATTTTCTGCGCTATCGCTTAAATCATACTTTGATATAACAAATCCATTCTTGATTTTATTAGCTATTGGATTCTTCGCTAGTTTAATAACTGTTGGTATCATCAAACAAAATTTAAGCCAGCAGCTAGTTGATATTCCTAACGAAAGAAGCTCTCACACTCAACCAACTCCTAGAGGTGGAGGTTTAGGTTTTATTGTTGCTTTTGCAATCGCGATTGGATTAAGCCAGTTTTTCTCTCTCTATACATTTAATTCAGAGCAAAATTTACTCTGGCTAAGCTTAATTCCTCTGGTATTAATCGGAATCATCGATGATTGGAAAGGAGTACCAGCAGGTGTTCGCTATTTAGTGCAATTGCTTACTTCGAGTCTTATAGTTATTCAATCCGATGCTTTTCCGTTTCCTATATTGAATCAACTGGGTACAGCGGGAGATATTATATCCATTCTACTAACCATTGTAGGTATAACTGCCATAATTAACTTTTATAATTTTATGGATGGTTTAGATGGTCTAGTTGCTGGAGTTACAGCGATACAATTGGCTTTTCTCGCGATATGGTTTAATCAACCTCTAAATTGGTTAGTCATTGCAGTATTAATTGGTTTCCTCTATTGGAATTGGTCACCAGCCAAAATATTTATGGGTGATGCTGGTAGTACTTTCTTAGGTGCAGTTATTGCAATTGCTTTACTAAATAACACTAATCATCCTGCTTATATTTGGTCGGGATTAACAATTACCTTACCTTTAGTCGGGGATGCTATTTATACGATTATTTGTCGTTTGATACGTGGAGAAAATATTTTTAAAGCTCATCGTACTCATTTATATCAAAGACTGCAACAATCTGGTTGGTCACATGCTCAAGTTGCTACGACCTATATAGTTTTTACTCTATTTATTGCTAATCTAAACAGTCTTCTGGGAGAAACAGGAGCTTGGATTAGTTTAGCTTCGGTAATAGCTGCGATTTTCTCTGGAGAAGCATATTTAAATCGACAACAGTTTAAAGGTCAGAAAACAGAGGTTAAAGGTCAAAGTTTAGAAGTTTAACTTTGGTAAATAGGAATAAAAAAATGGAAATTTATTTATACGGTTGTGGCGGACACGCTAAAGTAATACTTGACATATTCGATCAACAGGGAAAATCAATCAAAGCTTTAATAGACGACAATCCACCATCAACAGCAAATCAAATTCATGGAGTTCCAATTTATCGAGCTTCTGAAGCTTTATCTAACATCAGTATAGAAAACAGTAAATGGATTATTGCGATTGGAAACAATCGTGTTCGTAAACAAATTGCACTTAAATTTGAAAATCAAGGATATTCATTTACAACCGCGATTCATCCATCAGCAAAAATTGCTTTAGGTGTAGAAATTTCACCAGGAACAGTAGTAATGGCAAACAGCGTAATTAATACCGACACTAAAATAGGCACTCATGCAATTATAAATACAGGCTCATTGATTGACCACGATTGTCATATCGGAGACTATACCCATATTTCTCCCGGTTGTACTTTATGCGGTCATGTTAAAGTCGGTAAAAACGTATTGTTAGGAGCAAATACCACGGTATCTCCCTGTTTGGAAATTGGTAATGAGATGAATTGTCAGCCCGGTTCGATAATAACAAAATCTTTATCTTCTATTAGTATTTAGAGAATTAACAAAGTAAAAATTAATATGAATATAGATTGCTTGAGAAAAATATTCTTTAAAAGGTCTGCATAATAAAACAAACGCGCCAAATCTTCCCTTCATCCGCTAACCTATAATTAGTCGGTAAAAAAAGGTTCGTATGTACCAAACAGACCCACCACCTCCTAAAGAAGTACTCCCCACGATGTACGATCTTCCTAGTGAAGACTTAGAGGAACCTGGTTTGCCCGATCAATTTCACATTTGGCAACCCCGTTTGTTGGAAGATACCTTTTTACTCTTAACTCCTAACTCTTAACATCTTCCCTTGCCCAATTCCCAATTCTCAACTCATTTGTTGCAATACTTCCCGAATCACATCAGACGGAACTTCATCGGTAATAATCACCGCACCAATCTGCGTTGGTAATATAAACCGCACTTTACCGGCTTTGACTTTCTTGTCGAGTTGCAAAGACTTTATTATCTCTTCTATATCCAAACCTGCGGGTAATTTTGTCGGTAAACCTGCTTTTTGAATCAATACATTCTGTCTTTGCACTTCTTCCGGTTTCCACATTCCTAGTTTTGCGGCTATTTCTCCTGCTGCTACCATGCCAATTCCAACCGCTTCACCGTGATTAACTACGCTGTATCCCGTCAAGCTTTCAACTGCATGAGCTATTGTATGCCCGTAGTTCAAAATTGCTCGTAATCCGGCTTCTTTTTCATCTTTACTAACTACATCGGCTTTGGCTTGACAGGAGCGCGTTAATATGTAGTCAATCAAAGTTTTATTTTCACCAGAACAATCGGCTGTTAAATATTTCATTTGGTCGAGATTTTCGCATTTTTCCATCTCTGCAAACAAATCTGCGTCCCAAATTACGCCGTATTTAATCACTTCTGCCATTCCAGCGCGTAATTCTCTTTCTGGCAAAGTTTTAAGTACATTTGGGTCAATTAATACTAATTGCGGTTGATGAAAGGCACCAATCAAGTTTTTTCCCTGGGGGTGATTGACACCAGTTTTACCGCCCACCGAAGCATCAACCATTGCTAAAAGTGAAGTCGGTACCTGAACAAACTTGATTCCCCGCAGCCAACTCGCCGCAGCAAAACCCGTCATATCTCCTATTACGCCGCCTCCCAGAGCTACCATAGTAGAAGAACGTTCTACGCGATTTTCCAGAGCCGTATCGTATATTTTTTGCAGAGAATCTAAATTTTTATATTTTTCGCCATCGGGTAAGATGCAGCGACAAACATCAAAACCAGCATTTTCTAGGGAACTTAGAGCTAATTCCCCGTAATGTTCAAAAACAGTGGAATTAGAAACTAATAAAACTTTCTTGCCTAACTGCAAATTATTCATGTAATTGCCCAGTTTATCCAAACTAGATGGTGCAATGGCAATTTCATAAGAAGACAGTGGAAGATTTACTTTAATCGCAGAAGACATTTTTCAAACCCATAACAAGCCCCCGTGGTGTATTGTATCGTAATTTAATGTATTAGGGCATAGGGGATTGGGCATGGGGCATGGGCAAACAAGGAGACAAGGAGAGAGGGAAGAGGGGGTAGAAATAATTAATAACTACTGTTCACTGTTCACTGTTCACTGGTCACGAACTAATGCTTCAATATATTTATAGATAATTGAACGATTGTGGAGAAAAGTAAATGTTAGCTATTGTTTCGTATATTGGTTTCTTGGTTGTGTTTATCGGCATCGCTGCTGGTTTACTCTTCGGTTTACGTGCAGCTAAGATTCTGTAATTTAGGGAATGGGGCATTGGGCATGGGACATTGGTAATAAGTAGTAGGAGCATCTTGCTTCCTATTTTCCCCTTCTCCTCTTGTCTCCCCATCCCCTTACCTCAAAATCTCTCTACCTTATAAAACATTAAACTTTAACCTTTAACCTTTGACCTTTAACCTTTGACTTGCTTTCCCGTGCTTCCAAGCCAAGCAAGTCTAACATTTGTTTATCGGTGTCGTATCCGGGGCATGGCGTGGTGACGGTGAGCATCTTGCCGTCGTCGCTAGAAAAGATGGAGTTTGCGCCTGCCATGAAGCACATTGCTTGTTCGATTTGAGACAGTCTTGACCTACCTGCACTTAAGCGCACGTCGGAACTTGGCATGACTATACGGGCTGTGGCTATCATGCGGATTACTTCCCAAACGGGAACATCGGGCTGGCTTTCTAATGGGGTGCCTTCGACTTGAGAAAGTATGTTAATGGGTACGGATTCTGGATGTGGTTGCAGGTTGGATAAAGTGCGTAACATAGAAACTCTATCTTCTACGCTTTCGCCCAAACCGAGGATACCACCGGAACACACGGTGACGTTTGTTTGACGAACGTTGTCAATTGTTTTGAGGCGATCGCCATAAGTGCGAGTGGTAATTATGGTGCTGTAATAATCTTCTGAAGTATCGAGGTTATGGTTATAAGCGTAAAGTCCGGCATCTTCCAAACGCTTTGCTTGTGACTCGTTGAGCATTCCCAAAGTACAGCATACCTCTAAGTCTAATGCTGTAACTTCTTTGACCATATCTAAAACTTGATCGAATTGAGAATTATCTCGTACTTCGCGCCAAGCAGCACCCATACAGACGCGGCTAACACCACTTTCCTTTGCTTGTTTGGCGATATCAACTACTGTTTGTTTATCTAAAAGAGATTGGGGTTTAACTTCCGTTTTGTAGCGAGAAGATTGAGCGCAGTAGCTGCAATCTTCCGGGCAAGCACCAGTTTTAATCGATACCAGCTTGCACACCTGTATTTTTCTAGAATCGTGGTGCTGACGGTGTATGGTAGCAGCTTGGTAAATTAACTCCAGCAAAGGAGTATCGTAAATTGCGCGTATTTCAGCTTCTTGCCAATCGTAGCGTATTCCCACAGAGCAAATAATCCTTTTTACAATCAATCAATTAACAATTATCAGCGATCGCCTGCCGCAAGGTGCGGATGTAATCAATTATTAACTATTACTGTTAAGAGTTAGGTGTTAAGAGTTAAGAGTTGAGAGTTAGAAGTTAGAAGTTAAGAGTTGTAAATCGTTTATTTTCCCCTTGTCTCCCCATCGCCTTATCTCTCCATCTCTTTATATTTCGACTTTCATAACTCAGCCTACTTTTTTTTCAAAACTCCTTTGGTAAATTATGTAGTGTAAACAATTGGCTGGATAGAAAAGTAATCTGGACTACATTTTTTTATTTACTTAAATTTATGAATACAGAATCTCAGGAAATTATCAAATTAGATAACGCATATAATACAACTCAATCTACAAAGTTGGGTGGTTATTTCTTTCGTAAGGTAGAAAACTTCAAATCAACGATTAATTTAGAGGAAGTTCCGCAAAAGGCTTATAAATCAGTAATTGCTTTGGTAGCAGCTTGCGTTATTTTATTGACTCTGACAATTGGTTTTTTGCAAACGGGATTTTATCAACCCGCACATCAATTCACCGCAGCAGGGGGAAATATTGCAATGACAACTGATGTCCATCATCAAGCCATATTATCAGATTATCTCAAAACGATGACATCAACTATTTTACAAGAACATCCCCAATCGATTAGAAGAAAAACGGCTACTTTTCGAGCTATAACTCAAGCGACTTTAGAGGAACTTGATCCCATACGCAAGCGTTTTGTGATTATGTTTTTACAAGACACAAAATTATTGCAAATATCAGCACGAAAGAAAATATCTTTATTAATGGGTGTTAATTTAGCTGGAGTCAACTTACAGGGAATAAATTTCCGGTTTAATGATTTGCAGAATGTTAATTTAAAGAATGCCGATTTGCGCGGTGCGGATTTACGTAAAACGAATTTAAACAATGCTAATCTGAATCATTCTTGTTACAACAATTACACTTTGTTTGATAAAAACTTCGATCCAGTTGCAGCAGGTATGAAAGAAGTGGCACAATTCCAAATGTGTTCCTAAAAAATATTATTGCCTTGTGACAGTTAGTTCCCAAAACAAACAAATGCAATTGCAAAAACCGCGTATTTTGACAGAAAGGCTATTATTGCGACTTGCACTTCCAGAAGATGTACCGTTAGTTGTTAAATTTTACGCTGATAATAGAGCTTATCTTACTCCTTTCTATCCTGCTTGGGCAGAAGATTTTTTTACTGCGGAATATTGGCAAAATGAAGTAGAAGCAGCAACGAGGGAATTTGTTTGCGGACAATCATTAAGACTACTAATTTTTTCTCAAACTGAATCTACAGTAATTGGAATAATTAATTTTCGTAATTTTATCCGAGGTGCCGCACAATTTTGTACAGTAGGTTACAGTTTGGCAGAAAAAGAACAAGGTAAAGGTTATATGACAGAAGCCTTACAAGCGGGCATTGATTATGTGTTTGAAGAATTAAAAATGCACCGCATAATGGCTAATTATATGCCACACAATCAAAATAGCGGTAATTTGCTCAAGAGGTTAGGCTTTGTTGTAGAAGGTTATGCTAGAGACTATTTATTAATTAATAATCAATGGCAAGACCATATATTAACAAGTTTAACTAATCCTAACTGGAAAATTTGATAATTGGTTATTAGTGAAACACTGCGTTCCGTTGTAGCAAGTGTTGTTAGCGCAGCGTCTCCCGGAGGGAGATACCCGAAGGGTAATTGGTAGTTAGGATACTTGTAAACGATTTAACTTTGTTCGATGCTGTTTATTTTATTAGTTTTTTCCTTTTTGCTGTTTACGTTATAATACCTAGTTTTAACTAAGTGTTGACAAATCTAAAATATCAAATTTAAAATCTAAAATATTTTAAGGGGTTTTCTCAATGTTTAGTAAATCCGCGAAGCGTCTTTCCGTTTTTTTCAGTGCTGCAATTATCAGCATATCCTTAACTGGAATTTCCGCAAAAAGAGCCGAAGCATTAATACCTAGATTTATTTTAATCCCGCTGACAATACAAGCCGCAGGATATACAGTACCGCGTGTTTATAAAAGACTAACTCCGCAGCAAAAGAAAAAAGTTGATGCAGTTCAAGACGAAGCATTTAGACAAATTGCAAATGTATTAACTAGAGCGCAACGCAGTGATATTATGCAATCGTTGAAAACGCGCCAAGGGAGAGTTCAATTACTTCGTTCTTTGAGGATGACACCAAAACAAAAAGCTCGTATTAGAGCAATAGTGAAAACATCTCGTCAAAGAATTAATGCGATTATTAAATAACTAATCTTAGAAATCAATTTTATTACTAGTTAATCTAGAGGCGTAGCAGTGCTGCGTCTTATTCTATTTATAGGAATAATCACAATTGTCACAAAACTCGGATACCTATAGAAAACCGAGAAACTTTAACCTTTAACCTTTAACCTTTAACCTTTAACCTCTAACCTTCGTTTGACCTTCCCCCACTCTTCCCACTCAGATGTACCATAAAGGGTATGGCAAACTTACCCCTACTGGTAATGCAAACGGCTGAAACTACTAATCCCCTACTTAATCTCAGTTACGAACCGGCATTTGAATCTCTTGGCTCGGACTATTCTGATGAAGTTGTTGCGGAGGAATTCCCCCTTCATAAACTCCGCTTCCGTAATAATAACTTGCTGCCGCTTTTAGGATTGAACCCCAAAGAAGTAACCGACGAACATTTTATTCAAGCTTTTGGAAAATTTGAGCATCGCCAACCTCTTCTTGCAATGCGCTACCACGGCTATCAATTTGGCGAATATAATCCCAGATTGGGTGATGGTAGAGGTTTTCTTTACGGGCAAATACGCGGAATTGATGGCGAACTTTATGATTTTGGTACTAAAGGTTCCGGCAGAACTCCTTATTCCCGTGGCGGGGATGGAATGCTTACTCTTAAAGGTGGAGTTCGCGAAGTCTTAGCCGGGGAAATGCTGCATCGTATGGGTGTACGTACTTCCCGGTGTCTGAGCTTGATTGAAACGGGAATGCAGTTGTGGAGAGGTGATGAACCTTCCCCAACTCGTTCGGCGGTAATGGTAAGAATGAACCGTTCCCATATTCGCTTCGGTACTTTTGAACGTTTAAATTATCTAAAGCGTCCAGATTTAACTAAAAAGCTGTTAGACCATGTAATAGAAGTTTACTATTCCCATTTAATTGGCGAACAAGAAAAATACGCTTTATTTTATGCGGAATTAGTAGAAAGAGTAGCAAAATTAGCAGCAGAATGGATGGCTGCTGGTTTCTGTCATGCGGTTTTAAATACTGACAATATGTCGATTACTGGGGAAAGTTTTGATTACGGTCCCTATGCGTTTATTCCAAATTACGATCCGCATTTTACAGCAGCTTATTTTGACCACTACAGCCGTTATTCTTACATCCATCAGCCGGATATTTGTATGTGGAATTTGGAAATGTTGCAAGAAGCATTAAAGGCGGTTGTTGATAAATCAGAAATGGATGCTGGATTGATAAAATTCGGAAAATATTTCCTGGGTAACTACCGTTTACTGATGTTGAAAAAATTAGGATTCAATCAAGAATTACCAAAATCGGAAATAGATGAAATACTAAAAGCAACAATTGATTTTCTCAAACATTATCCCATCAGCTACCATCACTTTTTCGCCGACATAGCCGCAACTTTTTCTCACAAATGGCAAGATGATCCTAGCTACATTTTAGAAGGTTCTGAAATTAAAAAATCTTTAGGTTCATCGGAATTGTTTTTTAACTGGGCTGGAATTTATCACAGAATATTAAATACTATGGCAACTTCGGAAATGGACAATATTGCTCAAACTTTAAAACAATCTAATCCTCAAACAGTAATATTAAGACCTGTGATTGAATCAGTATGGGAATCAATTGCTACTGAAGATAATTGGCAACCTTTTAATGATTTGATTGAAAAGATTCGGGAATAGGGGATTGGGGATTGGGCATGGGGTATCGGTAATTGGTAATTGCTCACTGTTCACTGTTCACTGTTCACTGTTCACTGTGAAAAAACTTTCCCAAAGCTATGATTGGGATTTATTTCAACCACTAAATCAACTTTATGAGATTTGATTAGTGGTTTGATAAATAATTCCGGGTGCAGTGCTTTCCAAAAGTAATTTACAAATTCTTCTATTTGTAAATCTGTCATTCCAGGTTTACCGCTGGCTTTCATTTTGTGTTCTGCTTGTTTTCGCCATTCTAAGGAAAGACGATAATCTTGAGGATTAAGTACGATTAAACTATCTAAACGCTGCCATAAGCATAGATATTCATGCAGTTTATCGTTCATATCCTTGGCAAATTGTTTATCTGCTTCTGTAACAATTGGTAGCGGTGGCTTATTAAATGCTGCTGGATTTACTGGAATCGTTCCTACAAACCAACCTTCAAACAATACTATATCAACGCTTTCTACCGTTTCTGGTAATGCGCGATCGCCATTTCCCGAATGTAGCGATTTATCAAAACGAGGCACGGTAATTTTAGTTTGACGTTGAAGAATATTATCTAAAATATTTACACCCAAATCAACATCATGAGTTCCCGGCGGTCCTCTCCAAATTAAACGGGGGTCTTGTTGTTGTAAAATTAAACGTGCTTGGTATGTTTTATATAAATCATCAATAGATAAATTTAAGGTACGATATTCTAAATGCGATAAAATCAATTTGATAATTTTACAAGTAGTAGTTTTTCCGGTTCCTTGCCCTCCTAAAATTCCCTGAATGAAAGGACGGTTTATTTGCTGATGTTGCGATGCTATTTGCATTGCTAAAGGTAGCCATAAATTCCACAATGTTGGCAGTATAATTTGAGATTGGATAAATAAAGATTTTTGACATAGTTCTTTAAAAGCTGGATAAATAGACTTTAATAAATTCCAGCGTTTGTTTATTACTGCTTCGACATTTTCGGTTGTAATGCCAAAAGCTTTAGCTCGTAGTTTATCGTTTAACGCTTCTGCGATTAAATTTGGTTGCGGTTTATCTTTTTCTATTATCGTTTCGTTAATCATCGACAAAGGTTAGAGGTTAGAGGTTAAAGGTTAAAGGTTAAAGGTTAGAGGTTAGAGGTTTAATATTGAATTTGAACTTACAACTCACTACTTGCTACTTACAACTTACAACTTACAACTCGCAACTTACTACTTACTTCTCAATACTCCTAAAAGATGAACAACTCCCTTCCTCGATTACAAGTAAGAAATATTCGTAAATCATACCCCGGTTGTATTGCAAATAATCGTATCAACATGACGATTCAACCAGGTGAAATTCATGCTTTGTTAGGAGAAAATGGGGCAGGGAAAAGTACTTTAATGAAAATTATCTATGGTTTAATACCTCAAGATTCAGGAGAAATTTTATGGGAAGGGAATCAAATTAATTTTGCAACTCCCGAAGAAGCGCGTATGCTCGGTATTGGTATGGTGTTTCAGGATTTTTCTTTGTTTGAGTGTCTTACCGTTACAGAAAATATTGCTTTAACGCTTCGGGGAAAATGGAATCTTAAGCAAGTTGATAGAAAAATCCGCTTTCTCTCCAAGGAATACGGTTTAAAAGTAAATCCTTCCCGTTTAGTACATACTTTAGCTGTAGGTGAAAAACAAAAGGTAGAAATTCTTCGGTGTTTGTGTCAAAATACAAAGCTGTTGATTTTAGATGAGCCTACTGCTGTTTTAACTCCTCAAGAAATAGATAAACTTTTTGCAACGCTCAAAAAGCTAGCAATCAATGGTTGCAGTATTTTGTTTAGCTCTCATAAGTTGAATGAAATACACCAACTTTGCACTAATGCGACGGTATTACGCCAAGGAAAGGTAGTCGAAAACTGCAATCCTCAAAAACAAACGCCAAATTCTTTAGCTGAATTAATGATTAGCGAAGATAGAAAAGATAGAGCATTGAGAATAGTCGAAGAGGATAATGCCAAATATTCTAAATACTCTTATGTACCTGGTGATATCTGCTTGCAGGTTAGAGATTTATGTTTACCGAAGCAGCATCCTTACGGTATTGCTTTGCGAAATATCAATTTTGAAGTTGGTAGCGGGGAAATTATCGGAATTGCTGGAGTTGCCGGTAACGGGCAGTCAGAATTAACCTCGGCTTTAAGCGGAGAAATTATTTCGTCGCATCAAATGATTATGTTAGGAGAGATGCCCATTGGTAATTTTGGCGTTACTATGCGTCGGCGCTTGGGTATAGCTTACGCTCCAGAAGAACGTTTGTCCAAAGCCATCGTAGCAAATATGACCTTGCAGGAAAACGCTTTACTAACTGCTTATGGACAAGGTATGTTGCAAAGCGGAATGATTCGTCAATCTAAATTAAAAGCTTGGACAAAAAGAATTGTCAATGCATTTGATATCAGAGGTGGTGGATTAAATTCGAGAGCAGGTAGTTTATCGGGGGGAAACTTACAAAAATTTATTCTGGGGCGAGAAATACAGCAGAATCCTATTGTTTTAATAGCCGCGCATCCGACATGGGGAGTTGATATTAACGCTTGTACAACTATCCACAATGCCTTAATCCAAATGCGCGATTCTGGTTCATCTGTAATCGTGATTTCTGAAGATTTAGACGAACTTTTTAGTTTATGCAATCGCATTGCAGTTATTTATAAAGGAAGACTTTCTCCTTTAAAAGCAGCTACAGATATTAATCGCAAAAAAATTGGGCAATTGATGGGAGGGATAGGATTTTGAGCCAATAATAGGGAACACTAAAATATTTAATTGGAGTTATGTAGACGTAGCATAAACATTTATCTTTCCATATTGAATTAAGTAGAATTACCCCAATTATCCTACTTAATTCTCCTCATTCATCTTTTTTCTTCTTCTTGTCGTAGATTTTTACTTCGTAATGTTCGTCGGGTGTTCTTTCTCTTTTACCAGAAGTAATCAGCAGAAAAAGAAATAGTATCAATAAAGCGCCTTCCATAGGAAAACCTCCCTTGAAGTATTGGATTTATACGTATCCACAGCCTATGCAATTAACATCAAATCCTCAGTTAAGCTTTCCGGAATGCTGTCGAATATTGTCTATAACATCCAGAAAATATATTTTATCTTGCTAATATTGTATGTTCTTATCTTTAATATTGATATCCATCAAAAGTATTAAATAATTTCATATTATATTATATTTCAGTTATTGATTGATTAAAAAATAGGTGAATAAAAATATATATATTTCTATTTTTAAATATTTAATTGCTGCTTTCAATAGCTATATCACAACATAACTACCGATAACAGAAACGATGATGACAAAGAAAGCACATAAAATCAATACAAAAAGATAGTTAATCAAAATAAAATAAGAAAGTTTTTATGCAGCTTGAAAAGAATATCGAAGTTAATGGGATAATAAATTTTGCTAAATAATTTTTTATGTCCCATGCAGATTAAACTTCAGCCGCGTAATACTCCATCGCAGTTTTGGCTAATATTATCACCTCTAGTAGCATTATTAGGAACCATATTTTCTGGCATTATTTTATTTAGTTTAAACGGTAAATCTCCGATTTTGGCTTTGGAAATCTTGTTAATATCTCCACTAATAAATCCCTACGCAATCACAGAAATCATAGTTCAAGCAGCACCAATATTGCTTATAGCAGTGGGTTTAGCAATATGTTTTCATGGAAAAATATGGAATATAGGCGCTGAAGGGCAATTTATTATAGGAGCAATTTTTGGAAGTGCTGTTGCCATATTTTTTCCCAATATAAATAATTACAGCTTACTGTTTTTTTGTCTGGTTGCCGGAATTATTGGTGGTGCTGCTTGGGCAAGCATACCAGCATTGTTAAAAGTGCAGTTTAATGCTAATGAAATCCTTACAAGCTTAATGTTGAATTATATTGCTATATCTTTACTTAATTATTCAGTAAGGGGACCATTACAAGATACTCAAGGATTCAACTTTCCCGAATCTGCAATTTTCAGTGAATTCGCTACCCTACCACCGCTAATTCCTGGAACTCGATTACATTTAGGAATAATATTCGCCGCGATCGCAGCAATTATTGTATGGTTGATACTATCGCGATCGCAGTTTGGTTTCAGCGTGCGAGTTGTCGGTGCTTCCGTGCGAGCAGCAGAGTATGCGGGGATAAATAGAAAACGAATAATTTGGTTAAGCTTTTTATTGAGTGGTAGCTTAGCAGGATTAGCAGGAGTATGTGAAGTTAGCGGATTAATTGGACAATTACGTGCAACGGTTTCCCCCGGTTACGGTTTCACTGCCATAATTGCAGCCTTTATCGGCAGATTAAACCCATTAATGATAATATTATCGAGCTTATTGCTAGCGCAACTTTACGTCGGCAGCGAACTTTTACAAATCAAATTAGGATTACCTTCGGCTTTAGCCAGTATTTTTCAAGGAATATTATTATTAATATTACTATCAACAGATTTATTGATTTATAACAAAATTTTAATTACTAATAGGTAATTGGTAATTGGGGATTGGGGATTGGTAATTGGTAACTGCTCACTGTTAACTGCTCACTGCTCACTGATAAAATGACTCTACAACTTTTAACATCAATAATTAGCGATACTTTGAAGGCTGCAACACCGTTAATTTTGGCAGCGACGGGGGAATTAATTGCAGAAAAATCTGGGGTTTTGAATCTTGGTGTTGAAGGAATGATGTTAGTGGGAGCGGCAAGTGGTTTTATCGCTGCGGTAGTAACGGGTAATGTTTATTTGGCATTGTTAATAGCTATTTTAGCCGGAGCAATAATTGCCTTAATTCATGCATTTTTAGTGATTACAATCAATGCCAATCAAGTTGCTAGTGGTTTAGCATTAAGTATTTTTGGTTCTGGTGTAAGTGCTTTTATCGGCGCTGAATACGTAGGTAAAACT
The DNA here is from genome assembly GCA_019192545.1 of Rivularia sp. MS3. Taxonomy (GTDB): domain Bacteria; phylum Cyanobacteriota; class Cyanobacteriia; order Cyanobacteriales; family Nostocaceae; genus Rivularia. Next base: position 83,993 of record JAHCMI010000021.1, read on the forward strand.
ATAGCTTCATTAAAGCCTGTGGAAATTCCGGTTTTAAAATCAATTCCCATAATTGGTGCTTTGTTTAATCAAGATATTTTAGTATATGCTTCAATTTTATTAATAATATTAGTGTCTTGGTTTCTGTCTAAAACTCGTTTGGGATTAATTTTACGCAGTATCGGCGAATCTCCTCAAACAGCATATAAACTAGGTTTAAAAGTTCGCCAAATTCGTTACTTGTCAGTAATATTTGGCGGTGCAATGGCAGGTTTAGCAGGGAGCTATCTTTCTTTGGCATATACTCCATTATGGGCAGAAAACATGACATCAGGCAAAGGATGGATTGCAATCGCATTAGTTGCCTTTGCTAACTGGAAACCTGTCAAAATACTACTTGGTGCTTATTTATTTGGTGGAATTAGTGCCATACAGTTAACTTTACAAGCAATGGGTGTAAATATTTCACCATTTCTTTTATCTTCCTTGCCTTATATCGCCACTATACTAGTACTAGTAATTATTTCGCGAGACGAAACCCGATTGGAATTACAGGCTCCTGCATCATTAGGAGAAGCTTTTCGCGGTAGTGGTAATTAGTAATTGGTAATTGGTAATGGGTAATTGGGCATCGTGCATCGGTAGAAAATTCTTAGTAGAAGCGTTTTTAAAGAACTATTAAAAAAACATATTTATATCTGACATTTATCGAATAGTTTTCTATAATTTCATGTTATATAGTATACAAAACATTATTTCATATAACTGATAATCCATACCCTCCGGGTGAAAATTGCTCACTGTTCGCTGTTCACTGTTCACTGAAAACTGTTCACTGATTTATGCTTCCTCCATCTTTTCAACCAATTACTCAACGTCCAGAATTAAAATTACCTAATAATGCTAGAGTCGGCGTATGGGTAGTAATGAACGTCGAACATTTCACATTTGGTAAACTAGGAACGGCAATTCAACCTCATTTAAATAGCTATCCAGAAATTGCTAATTACGGTTGGCGAGATTATGGAAATAGAGTTGGTATTTGGCGTTTATTTGATTTATTCGCCGAATTAGAAATTCCCGTCACCGCAGCAGTCAACGGCGAAATTTGCGAATTATATCCAGAAATTATGGAAGCGATGCTGCAACATAATTGGGAAATTATGGCACATGGAATTAATAATTCTACGGGTCATAGCGGTATGGATAAAGAAACAGAAATTGATACAATAAATAAAACTATAGCTTTACTCAAACAAGCTACAGGTGAAATTCCCAAAGGTTGGTTAACACCTGGTTTTTCGATTACAGAATCAACATTTGATTTATTACATGCTGCTGGAATTCAGTATACTGCCGATTGGGTAAATGACGACCAACCTTATTGGTATCCAGTTGAGAATGGACGTTTATTAGCTATTCCTTATACCATTGAAGCCAACGATATAACTTTGTGTTTGAGCAACCGTTTTTCTGGGGCTGAATTTGCTAAAGCTATAGAAGACCAATTTTATCAATTATGGCAAGAAGGAGAATCGCGATCGCGCCTCATGGCAATAGGTTTACATCCTTTTATAGTCGGCCAACCCATGCGATTAAAATATTTAAAAGAATGTTTAATGAATATTAAAAATCAACCCGATACTTGGATGACGACGGGAGAAAAAATATATGAATCAGTTATCAGCGAGCAGTCAACAGTGAACAGTCAACAGTGAACAGTTATCAATAATTAGATGCGTAATAAATTATTGATTCTTATATAGCAATCCTATATGAGTTGTGAAAAAGATAGGTGGCAAAAACCCGGTTTTTTGAAAAAACCGGGTTTCTCAAATCTCACAAATGATTTAGGAATGCTATAGTAAATTTTTCCCTCTCTTTAACAAGGAGAGGATTTCCGTCAGGACAGGGTGAGGTTTTGAGGTTTATAATCCAAAATCCAAAAAACTTATTCATTGTCAAAATCTAAAATCTAAAATTCAAAATTCATATGACTACTTCTCCAACTAAAACTTTAACAATTCCCGTAATTGATGCGAATTCGGAAAACATTAAACCATACGGACATTTATTAGGTGATGACGTTAGTAAACCAGGATTGGGAATACCTTTTTATCAAGGAAGAGTATTAGAAGGTGAAAATATAGACTTTACCTATCGCGGAAATGCTACTTTTAGAACTGCGAAAATTATGCCGGGATATCCGACAATAACCTGGTTGGAACGTCATATGTATATGACTCAAATGTTTATCGGTTTGGGACAATCTCCTTTTATTATGGTTTTGTCACCACCAACTCATCAAAATAACCAAAATTTACCAGATTTATCACAAGTAAAAGCGTTGCGTTTTCCTCCAGGGCACGGGCTGTTATTACATCTCGGTACTTGGCATGATTTCCCCATCGCTTGCGATACACCTGTAGTTATCCTGACGGCAAATTCTGATGAAGTAGTTACAGCTTTAACTCAAATGAAACAGCCAGGAGAAATGAATCAAGGTGATGTTTATAAAATCTCTCTTGCTAAAAGATTGGGGTATGAAATTGAATTGGAAGTTTAATAAAGAATAGGTAATAGGTAATTGGTAATAAAAATATAAATATATAAAAATAATATGATTCTTGTTAACAGTTAACAGTTAACTGTTCACTGTTCACTGTTCACTGATAACAATAGCTGCTTGTAAAACTCAGGAGTATATACCGCTTTATTCGCGTTTTTAGCCTGCTTAATTTGTTCTAAAGTTAAGTTTTTAGCTTCTACTAAATTAGCTCCATTTAAGTCTGCACTATTAAGCTTGGTATTACAAAAATTGGCACCACTAAGTTTAGCATCACTGAGATTAGCACTGAAAAAATTGGCTCCGCTTAAGTTTGCTCCACTGAGTTTGGCATGACTAAGATATGCACCTAAAAGGTTAGCAAAACACAGGTTAGCAGCACTAAGGTTAGCAAAACATAAATTAGCACTACTAAGATTAGTACTGCTAAGATTTGCACTGTAAAAGTTTGCTCCATTCAAGTTAGCACCGCTAAGATAGGCACGACTCAAATCGGCACCGTAAAAGTTAGCTCCGCTTAATTTGACTCCACTTAACTTTGCACCACTCAAATCGGCACCGTAAAAGTTAGCGCCGCTCAATTTTGCTCCATAGAAGTTAGCTCCACTTAGCTTTGCACCGTTTAATTTTGCCCCATTGAGCTTAACTCCGTGGAAGTTAGCCCCATAAAAGTTGGCTCCACTTAAGTTTGCTCCGCTCAAGTCAGCACCACTGAGCTTGGCGTAGCTTAAATCTAACTGCAATTCATTGATAAATTCTGCATCAATTAAAAACCGAATAATACTTCCTTTCCTTTCTCCGTCTATATCCAACCTCCGCAATACTGACAAAGTTCTAGCACGTGCAACATCTAATGCCGCTTCTCGTAAAGGATTTGTAGGAGACAAAGATTTTAAGTTTTTATCAAGCAATAACTCAGACATTCTATCAATATAAGCTTGCAAAGCTTCTTCGTTTAAAATATTAGTTGTTTTCTGTCTTTCAGCTTTGACTTGTTCGTCGGCTCGTTCTTTTTCGGCTTTAACTTGTTCCTCAACTCGTTCTTTTTCAGCTTTAGCTTGTTCTTCGGCTCTTTCTTTTTCAATTCTAACTTTTTCTTCTGCTAGCTTCTTTTCGTTAATTTTAAATTGAGTACCTAAAATAACTAACAAAACTGGAATTCCCAGCAATTCTAGCCAATCCCAAAGCTTTTTTGCCGATTTTATATGTTCTGTTTGTTTGTGAAGCGTGACAATATTTCCAGTTTTAAAATTTATCGCTTCTTCGTCACTTATATAAATATCTGAAATAGTTCCAAACCCAATCCAGTCAAATTTATATAACTCCGGCAATAACAATAGAAAAATAGCTATCGAAGCTAATATAATTATACCTGTGACTAATACTTTTTGCCTTTCTTTGAATAATTGTAATAATTCGGAAAACTTGGTCATTATATATATAGCTAATTATCAGTATTTAGCATAAAGATAGAAGTTATATTTGCTAAAAATTAGCAAACAATAAATACCGCATAAAAATTATTATAAACTGGGTTTGAAAGTAAGTAAAAAATATTGAAGTATTAATCTACGTTTCGCACTAAATACCTTGCAATAAATTACACATGAGGATAAGTAATTTATTTACTCCTTCCCACTAGGAACTCAAAATAATATGATTACTGTTAACTGTTAACTGTTAACTGTTTGTTCACCGTTCTCTGAAATGAAAAAAGTAGTAGTAGTAGGTGCTGGTTGGGCTGGTTTAGGTGCTACTCATCACCTCGCAAAACAAGGTTATGATGTGACGCTTTTAGAAGCTGGTTCCTATCCAGGAGGTTTGGTTGCTGGTTGGAAAACTGAGAAAGGTAAATCTGTTGAAGCTGGTATTCACGGATTTTGGTATCCTTACAGAAATATTTTTGCTCTGATAAATGAGTTAAATATCAATCCTTTCACTACTTGGACTCGCTCATCACAATATTCTCCCGCAGGTTTAGAAGTTGAATCGCCGATTTTTCAAGATTTACCCAGGCTTCCTACTCCTTTAGGAACTTTTATTTACACTCAGTTTCAAAGGTTGCCGTTGGTTGATAGGCTCAGCGCTTTACCTTTACTATATGCTTTAATTGATTTTGATAATTCCGATGCTGCTTGGCGGCGTTACGATTATGTGACGGCGCGGGAATTGTTCAAACAGTTTGGTGTTTCTGCACGACTTTACCACGAATCTTTTGAGCCGATGTTGCTGGTGGGTTTATTCGCGCCGGGGGAACAATGTTCTGCTGCTGCGACTTTAGGAATGCTTTATTATTTTATTTTGGCTCATCAACCAGATTTTGATGTGGTTTGGTGTCGGGGTACTGTTGGCGAACAAATTTTTCGCCCTTGGGTAGAGAAAATTACCCAAGCTGGAGGAAAAGTACTTGCAAATAAGCGAGTTACCGAATTAATTATTGATGGCAATCAAGTTAAAAGTGTAGTTTGTGGCGATGAAGTTTTTGATGCGGATGCGGTAGTTTTTAGTGTCGGTATCAACGCCATGAAAAAGATTGTTGCTAATAGTAAAAGTTTACAAACTCGGTCGGAATTTCGCAATTTGAAAAATTTAAATTCGATTGACGTATTAGCAACTCGTTTATGGTTTGATAGAAAAATACATATTCCTCGTCCTTCTAATGCTTGTTTTGGCTTTGATAAAACTACTGGATGGACGTTTTTTGATTTAAATGCGCTTCACGATGAATATAAAGACGAACCGGGAACGGTTGTAGAAGTTGATTTTTACCATGCCAACCAATTTATTTCTTTGAGCGATGAAGAAATAATTCCTATAGTGCAAAGTTATTTAACTACTTGCGTACCGGCATTTGCTAATGCGAAAGTAATCGACAGCAGCGTTATTCGATTACCCCAAGCCGTAACACACTTTTCACCAGGTAGCTATCAAAATATGCTGCCAGCAAGAACAAGTTTAAATAATCTATTTATGAGTGGTGATTGGATTATCACTCGCCACGGTTCTTTCTCCCAAGAAAAAGCTTATGTTACGGGTTTGGAAGCTGCTAATTTTGTAGTTAATTATTTAAGAAAAGGTGCAAACGCCAATATTTTACCTGTAGAAGCAGACGAAGCACACATACAGTTTGCAAGAACAATTAATAATACCGTGCGCGGAATTGGTAAATCTATTATTCCTGATTTCTGGCTACCTTAACTAAAGTAGGTTGGGTTAAACGCAGTGTAACCCAACTCGGGTGTTGGGTTGCGCTAACGCTTCACCCAACCTACGTAGCGACTTCCTAGCCACGCTTTCATTTAGTACTCCTTTTCATTAGTTATAAAGGGTAAAACAAAAAGACTAAAAAATTCTCCTCTACTCTCCCCCTCTTCCCTCTCTTGCCTCACAAGACAATTCTGGTTTCCTAAAGTACGACTATCAAACCTCTACCTTTACTTTCAAATTTCTTTTTGCAGTTGCTACCAACCACTTACCACCTGAAGGTGCTAAAGTACCTCCGCGTCGAGTTGGTTTAACTTCTTGATTTTTAACTATAGCCAACTCTAATTTCCTCAAAACTGTTGTTAATACAAGTTTCATTTCAAACAATGCAAACGCCATACCGATACAGCGACGATTACCACCTCCAAAAGGTAAATATTCGTAAGGTGAATACTGTTTATCGATAAATCTTTCTGGTTTAAATTTTTTCGGCTCTGGATACAAATCTTCGCGATGATGGGTTAAGTAAATACAGGGTGTTAACCATGTTTCTGCGGGATATTCGCAATCCATTATCTTAATTGGTGCTTTATTAATTCGAGGAAAAGCAGTTAAAGCAATGGGATAAATGCGTAATGTTTCGGCACAAACTCCATTCAAATAAGGTAATTTCGCAATTGAGCTAGAATCAATACTTGTATCAAGTTGATCTAATTCTGCTAATAGCTTTTTCTTAACTTCTGGAAGATGATGAATCCAGTAAAATGCCCAAGTCAATGATGAAGCAGTGGTTTCGTGCCCTGCAACTAATAAAGTCATCAACTCGTCGCGCAGTTCTTTATTTGTCATGGGTTGCCCTTGTTCATCCCGCGCAGCCATCATTAAAGATAAGATATCTTCACGAGATGCATCTGGGTTATCTCTGCGTTCCTGAATTTCGGCATACAGCAAGTCATCTAATCGTTTTTGCTGGCGTAAAAAGCTACCCCAAGGACTCCAAGCACCTAAATCTTGTTGTAGCAAAGGTACGAATACCAGCATAGCCCGTAAAGGAGAACCGGATATATCTAATATTGAACCAATTAACTGCTTAATTTCGTCGTAACGTTCTCCTTCATTAAGTCCGAATACCGCTTGCAAAATAACTTTAAGGGAAATTTCCTGCATGGAAGTGCGAACTGCAAAAGGTTCGCCGATTTTCCAATCACTAATTACTTGTTCGGTAATTTTACAAATTAAATCGCCATAGGATTTCATTCTGTCCCCATGAAACGGTGGTGTCAATAATTTGCGCTGACGTTGATGCTGGGTACCATCGAGCAAAACTAAAGATTGTTCTCCTAACAAAGTTCCAACTAATTCGTTTCCTCTCCCAGAATCAAATTTATCGGGGCTGGCGGTAAAAATATCTTTAATTGCTTGGGGATGGTTGACAAATACCAGCGGATTATCCCCAACTAAAAACAATTTAAAAGTATCTCCATAAGCTTTTGCAGATTTTTCCATCATCTGCAAAGGATTGAAAATCCACTCAATCAATTGAGCAAATCTAGGAATTTGTGGCCCTTTTACTTGTTCCATCGCTACTACTTAAAATACTTATATTATCAGCCTAACGATTTTTAACTGCTTTTGGTTGGATTTAATTTACTCAATCGGTACATAATACTGCTCGATTAAGTATACCTGCGGGTGATACAGAATTAGTTATTTTACTTTTAAACTAACAGAATTATGTCGTAATAGGAGGAGTAAAAAGTCGATGGTGGATGTTTATATTCTTAATTTACTTGTTATTGGTTTACTCTTGCTGTTTGTGACTTTGGGTTCGGGTTTAATTGCGCGATCGCCTTTTTCTTACGCAATTATCTATTTGATAGTAGGTATTACGATTGGACCTTACGGTTTTAATTTAGTTGAACTGCGTCGCGAGGATATATTTAATGCTGAATTACTCAAACGATTAACGGAATTTGTAGTAATTGTTTCTGTATTTGGTTGCGGTTTAAAAATTTCTCGTCCTTTCAAGTTAGCAGCTTGGGATACTACCTTACGGCTAATAGGAATTTTGATGCCGTTTTCAATTTTTGCTATTGCTGCTGTGGGCAAGTTTTTCTTAGGAATGGATTGGGCTGGAGCTATTTTGTTGGGAGCAATTTTAGCACCAACTGACCCTGTATTGGCCTCTTCAATTCAACTAAAAGATACAAGAGATAATGATGAGTTACGTTTTGGCTTAACCAGTGAAGGTGGATTAAATGATGCGCTAGCTTTTCCCTTTGTTTATTTTGGTCTTTATGGTTTAAAAGATAATAATTGGAGTAACTGGATTAAATCTTGGGTAGGAGTGGATTTAATTTGGGCAATTGGTTCTGCAATCATTATGGGGTTTATTGTTGCCAAAGCTGTTATCTGGTTTGGTGAAAAAATTGAAAAACATCATCCCGTCGATGATTTGATGGAAGATTTCGTTGCTCTCAGTACGATTTTGCTAACTTATGCTTTAACAGAAGTTGTAAATGGTTATGGATTTCTAGCAGTATTTATTGCTGGTTTAGTAATGCAGAGAAATCATTACGATCCGGAAGAACCATTAGCACAATTAGAATTCATCGAAGAAGTTGAAAAGCTGCTTGAAATCGGAACAATTTTACTATTAGGCACAATATTACTATATGAACCAATAGCTAACTTTGCTCCACAATCAATTATAGTAATATCATTACTATTCTTCTTTATTAGACCTTTAGGAGTCTTTATTAGCACAATTGGCAAACGTACTATATACCCGCATCGGCAAAAATTTTATCCTCAAAAGCGCTGGATATTTGGTTGGTTTGGTATTCGCGGTGTAGGCTCTTTATATTATCTTGCTTATGCACTTAGTAGCGGTTTGCAAGGAGAATTAGCCGAACAAATTTCTTGGATAACCTACACTACTGTTGTTGTCTCGGTACTGGCTCATGGAATTACTGCAACACCATCTATGAATTGGTACAATAAAAATATTGCCAGTAAAATTAAAAATAGTCCCTCAGAAAACTAATTTAATGGCCGAATCTATCATTAAATCTATTGTTGATAGCTAAAAGTAGTAGTAGGTGAGAAAAGAAGTTGTTTAATTGCAGCTTCTAAATAGTCTATTTTAAAAGGTTTTTCAATATATCCATTACAACCTGCCATCAAAGCTTCGTCTCGGAACATATCGCTGGGTAAACTAGTAAGAGCAATTACGGGAACTAAGTTTTGATTTTTTCTTAAATATCTAGCAACATTAATACCATCTATTTCGGGCAACATTACTTCTAGCAACACCAACGCCGGTTGGTGTTTTTCTATTAAATTTAAAGCGCTTTCCCCATCTTTAGCAGTAATAGCACGATAACCTAATAACTTGACTATTTGTTTGGTTAACTGCAAGTTATCAGCATCACTATCAACAATCAAAACGAGTAAATTTTCCGAAAATATAGATAAATGCTTTTTCAAATAATCACTAAAATTAATCGACAACAGCTTTGAAATGCAATTTGTACGCCTCTGGTGAATGCAATCAGAATAAGCCATAAAACACCCAGATAGTAAATTAATAATATTATGAGGCAAGTAAAAGCGAGTGTAAAAACGCTTATTTTAATGGCTCTGTTTAATTTGACTAGTTACTGCTACCCGGCTCCAAGAAGAGAATGCAGCAAGCAGATATCATGTAATTATCTCTCTTAGGAAAGATTATTTTTATCTTCCTTATTGATAATATTACATATTTATTTTCTATTTATAAGCGTATAAGCCATATTATTAACTTTTGTTATGTTATTTATATGATATGATAATCAAATGCTATAGGCAACGAATGAATAATCCATGCCGCTCATCCATTACCTACAGCTTATTATAAGTTGCGAACTAGGTTAAGTATTAGTTCTATTTTCCTGTAACAGTTTCAACAACTTCTTCAGCTTTTTCAATTAAACCTGGTTTGATATTTTCGTCGCGATAAACTTTAGTATTCTCTTTGTAAGCTTTTTCGGGATTTTCAGATTCTTCTATAGCTTCTTCGTAAGATTCTTGTTTCATTTTTTCTCTACGCCCCACACCTTGACTGTATGTATAAGCTCGGTCAATTTTTTCCTGTGGAGTTAACTTTGCATTTTCTGAAGACGGATAAGCGTAACTTGGTTGTTGTGCAAAAGTAAATAATGTTGAAATAACTATCAAAACCATCAAACTTAGAACAAAACTACGGCGTAAAACTAGTTTAAATGATGATACAAACCCTTTCATTTATTTTTCTCCGATTGTGAACTTTTTCTTTGTAATCTTTAGTTAGTAATAACTTTGTTGCGATATTTTCTAACTAAAAGTTATCCTAAACTTGTTTAGGAAACAGTTCCTTCTATCGGAAGATGCATAAATAGCTAAACTTAAGAATGATTCTACAACCAAGATTGATTAATATTAATATTTCTTTCATGCATAGTTTCTTGAAATAAGTCTGTTGGTAAAGCTTCTTCTACAGGATAGACTCCCGGTTTATTCAACTTACCTTCTAGTAATAATTGAGCAATGCTACCCGTTCCATAACCGGCAGCTACTGCGGTATTTTGATGAGCTAAAGTTGAACAATAGCTTTTTGTTAAACCATCTTTGATTCCCGTAACTTCCGAGCGAATTGCTACACCAATACCGCTAAAATTATCGGTAACATCAGTCATAAAATGGCTAACTTGAGATAGAAATTCTACACCACCAGAATTCTGAATCCAGGATTTAGGAAATATATTCGCAGCTATCCAGGTTAAATGGTTGTAAAAATCGGGAACCGAACCAAACTTAGTAACTACACTTTTTACTGTAGGAAAAGCTTTAGGTAAAGTAAACGTTTCGGGCATATCGAACCAATAAACTCCACTTTGTCCATAAGGTTCGGGAAAAGCAACTGTTTCTCTCTCCGTATAAGGTTTAACTGTTTCCCAGTTGCCATCAATCCAGGCTTCAAAGGGATTTTGCAAACCTAGAAAAGTAGTTCGCATTACCGTAACACCAGCGCCACCGGAACCCGCTACAACATAACTTAAATGAATTTTCTCTGGTTGATCAAATTGTTCCACGCACTGACGCACCATGCTATTAGAAATACCAGGGAAAATACCTGTATTAATTACCGCAGTTACACCTTTTTGTGCAGCTTGTTCGTGAAGCGTTAACACTTTACTAGTATAAGAACGATGGTCGCTAACATCTAAATAGTTGACACCTTCCTCAATGCAGATTTGTAAAACCTTAGTATCTCGGTAGTGAAAAGGGCCGGCGCAATGAACCAAAACATCGCTATGAGAAATCAGTTCGCGTAGTTTTTCTGTTTCTGCTAAATCTAAAACTAAATGTTTGAAACTAGTTTCTTGCTGCTTTTCTATAGTTTTACGTCCGGTAACAGTAATTTCCGCCTGCGTGTACTTAGCTATATCTCGAGCAACGCTGTTACCTATACGTCCCCTTCCCCCTAAAATTAAAACCCGTTGTGTCATGGTCTTGCATCAGCTACGCTAATACTATTGCATCAGTTTTGTATATAGTTTGTCATCTGTAGCCGGGATGACATTACTCAATCGATGGGAGGATGCCAACCGCTAATTGTCCATCGTTTTCTAGCAAAAGTAATAACAGGATTATTCATTCTAAGAGCAACAATTGTCGCTCTACCAATTGCTGTTAAACCTTCAACCTTTATGCTATCTGCACTCTATTGAAAATGCTCGAACCATTTTTGCGTGCGAGGATTAAATATTGGTGTAGTTTCTCCTGTTGAAGGATCTATAGCTTCGGTAGAATCCGACTTAAATTCATTACATGAGCGACAAGCTAAACAAAGATTTTCAAAGCTCGTTTTTCCACCTTTTGAAAGCGGTTGAATATGGTCATAAGTCATAGGAATTCCGCTATTAGCTTCAGTTGTCAAGCAATAGCAACAGCGCCGCTTATCGTTATTTAAAATTCGTTTTTTTAAAGTTTCCGAAATATATGTAGACATGAATCAAGGATTTGGCACAAAATGTCCTCTCCAACGTAATAATACTGCTGCTTGAGCTTTTTTTAGCATAAAAAGGTCAGCTTGATGACGCAGATTGATAAGTTCCAATCTTTGAGATTGTGTAATTGTACCGTTAGAATTTGCCTCAAGCAGAACATTATATCTTTCCATATCTGTTACCGTCTTACGACTATGGAATAATTGCCAAAGCGTATTATCATCAAGTTTATCTAGCGCTGCGATTTCAGCTTGAAACTCTTCAGGTACGTCATCCCAAGATGGTGGGCTACCAACTTGTAAAGCTCGAAGCATGATTTCTTCTATTGGGCGTTGAGTGGCATGGGCTGTATTTAATAGCCTTTGATACAGTGTTTCTGGAATTTGTAAGGTAACGGTTTCAGAAGTCATGTTTTTTGTTAATTTTAAGCTATGAATTGATTGTAACTATTCATTTCTTAAGTTTGAACTGCAAAATCTTCTGGATCTATTCCCCAATTTATCCAAGTTATTGCTTCTCTTGCTGAATTCATATTAGGTGGAACTCGTAAAATATGAATATGCCCGGTGCTGGGACAAGTCATTTTTAATAAGTAAATTGGTTCAACATCAATGTTTTGTTCGATTTTTAGTAATTTATATTCTTGCCAAGAATCTATTTGTATTGCTTGTAGTTCTTCTATAATTCGACTGTAGCCAATTCCTTGTATCAAAACTCTTCGCAATTCGGCGTTATCTTCTGTTAAAATCCATTTTGGATTCCAGTCTTGAGGATGAATTTGACCATATTTTTCTGGTAATATAACACCGTTATAAGCATATACTTTGAAACCATCAGCAAATTCAAGTGCTGGTTCAGCTTCTGTATGAAGACGGTATAATTCATCAAGATAAAATTTTATCGGACGAGGAGCTATTAAACAAACTTCATGTCTGCTTTCTAAGGCGATCGCCACAACATACCTTACTCTAAACTATACTGACTAGTTACGAATTAATATTATTTTTTCACAACCGTAATGTTGGGTTACGACAGGAAAAACATGAATTATTAGTGATGATTTCCAGCTTATTTCTTGTCTAACCCAACCTACAAACTACTACTGATAGACATTCCTCTCCTTATTAAGGAGAGGGAACGAGGGTGAGGTTTAGAGTGTGTTGGACTCAACTGAAAACCGCTATATTTTTTCACAATCGTAATATTGGGTTACGACAGGAAAAACATGAATTATTAGTGATGATTTCCAGCTTATTTCTTGTCTAACCCAACCTACAAACTACTACTGATAGACATTCCTCTCCTTATTAAGGAGAGGGAACGAGGGTGAGGTTTAGAGTGTGTTGGACTCAACTGAAAACCGCTATATTTTTTCACAATCGTAATATTGGGTTACGACAGAATAAGGAAGATTATTCGTAATAATTTATAACTGTTTTCCTGTCTAACCCAACCTACAATAACTTACCTTTGACCTTTAACCTTTAACCTCTAACCTTCAATTACTTTTTAAACATCGACTCAAATGTATTAGTAATCGCTTCTTTTGCATCCTTCAAACTCATTTGCATCGGTTGCTTGTTCTGCAACAAGACTCTAGCACAATTACGTCCGGGCATTCCGGAAATTGAACCGCCTGGATGGGTTCCGGCACCTGTTAAATACAGGTTCTCAAGTGGTGTTTTATAATTAGCAATTTCGGGTAGGGGACGGAAGAAAATCATCTGATCTAATGTCATATCAACATGATAGTAATTCCCCTTATAAGCACCTAATCTTTCACCTAATTCTGCCGGACTTTCTACAGCACGAGCAATAGTAGCATCTTTTACGTTTGGCGCGTAATCTGCTAGTTTATCTATGACTCTATCTGCCACTTTGTTTTTCAATTCATCAGTCCAACCAGTACCATTTAAACCAGTACCGTTTGCATCTTTGATTTGATAAGGAGCAAAAAATTCAATCCACAAAGTATGCTTTCCTGGAGGTGCTAAGCTTGGGTCTAAATAACTGGGTAAAACGGCATACATTGATGGATTTTCATCGGGAATTTGTCCCAAGGTACACAAACTATGGGCTTGTTCTACATGAGTAACTGAATCGGCAATTAATATCGAACCAACTAAATATTCGTCTTTGTGTTCGTGGTGTTCAAAGCGTAGCGGTTCGTTTAATGCTAAATCAATTTTAAGAATTGTTTCGTTGTTATTTACAATGCGACGTTTTAGTCTTTCATGTAAGTCTGGATCGGCTGCATCTGATTCGCTCTTATCAATCATTTGCATAAATAATCTTTTCGCATCAATGTTAGAAATTACCGCTTCTTTTGCACGATATTCTTTTCCACCTGCAACCCGAACTCCGACAGCTTTACCATCGTCAATCAACACTTTTTCCACGTGTTGCTCGGTAAAAATATCGCCACCGTGACTTGTGACGCAATTTACTAATGCTTTGGTTAATGCACCAGTTCCACCACGAGGTCTTGCCATTCCCGGATTATGACGCATTGCCATCATTATCGCACCAATTGCCAGGGTTTTTTGCGAAGGTGGTGCCCCTAATTCAGCACAAAGTCTTGCTAAAGGTGCTTTGAGAAATTCCGAATCAAACCACTCGTTAAGAATATCCTCCCCACTGGTTAACATGTTACGAACAAAGTCCAAGGTTTTGGAAGGAGAACCAATTACCGAAAATAAATCCTTGATTTTAGTAATATCGTAGTTACCAGCAATATCTAAAATTGACTTCGGTGGTGCGTTAAACATCGGAATCATTGCACCTAATGCACGCTGCCAATACTGTGTAAATTCTCTATACTTTACAGCATCGCGCTGGGAATAACGAGCAATTTCGGCGCAGGTTTTATCTAAAGACTTATGTCCTAAGAAATATTTTCCGTCGGGATGGGGACAAAATACAACTGGGTCGCAATATAAATATTCCAATCCGTATTTTTTTAATTCTAATTCTTCTTCAACCGGCCCAAGATGTATAAATTCATGGTCGATCGCACATAAATTAAATTTAAACCCCGGTGCTTCTTTGGGTAAAATTTCCTCTGTAGTAGCAGCACCACCAGGTACGGCACGCTTTTCTAATAAGGCTACAGTGTAGCCAGCTTTCAATAGGTAAGCAGCACAAACTAATCCGTTGTGTCCCGCACCAATTATTACAACATCATACTGTTGCATGGTTAGTAGTTCTAGATATGGAATATTGATTAATTTATATTAGTAATTCTGATAAAAAGTTACATCATACCCCAGTCATATAAACATATAATTAAGTTTATGACTAAAAGGATATATTTTCGGGTATTTGTTGAAAGTGAGCTTGAGCAAGCAATATTATACTACCTTGTTGCACTTTTAGAGTATTAATCCTTAAAGCTGCGTCTTTGAATTCAAAGTAAGGCGATTGTCGCAACTTATGTATTTTATCTATTAGTGCAACCATAATTTCTAATTCAATTCCTTCGCTCGTATTGCATTTAAACTCATCAAGCACAATTGGCTTTTCTAAAGACTCCAAACGCACATCAGCTTTGAAATCTAAAGGTTTCTTTTCCGAACCTGAATCTAAAATTATTTCCCCTAGTATAATTATTTTATTATTTCCGGGTAAACGAAACTGAATATTTTGAGGATAAATACTGACAATAGATTTCTCACTATGAAACGTTAAAAATTCATGTAGTAGATCGCGAATAAATTCTAATTTCAAAGCTTGATTAATATCATTTTCTTTGATAACAATTTTAGTTTCTGCATTGATTGGCTGATTTAGTTCAACTTCTCCAAATATAACTTTTAGGGGATTGATATCAATATCATCAGTTTTGATTTCAAACTCAGAAAGGCGAATATCCTGTAACTTCAACCCTTTCCCTTCAAAGGAAACACTATCAGCCTTCCCTTGAATTGCTTTGAGTAAATCTGTTTGTACGTCGAAATTTAATTTATCCATTTTTCATCTAGCAGTTAACAGCGAACAGTTATCAGTTATAAATATCAGTTATAAACAGAAATAATATTTTTTCATTCTTATTCTAATTATCAATTATCAGTTATTAATTACCTATTACCATCATTCTTCAACCTTTTTCAATAAATTCTGTTCCAAAATATTTAATACAGCTTGTTCCACCGGGCGTAATTCACAGCTACTTTTTGAATTTTCTTTATTAGCTCGATTACATTTTTCAATGGCTGGAAATAAAGAACCCTCATCGTATGCTCTTAAAATTCCTGGGTGAACGTAATATTTACGGCAGGTTGCAGGACGATTTCCTAATTCTTTCGCTACATTCTTAATAGCTTGAACAATATTTTTCTTGGCTTGTTTTTGCGATTCAAATTCACCCATTTCATATAATTCTTCCGCTGCCAATACAGTTCCAAACCAAGTACGAAAATCTTTAGCAGTAAAATCTAAATTGGTTATTTCTTTAAGATAATCATTTACGTCAGCAGAGTTGATTGATTGACGTTTATCATCATCATCAATGAATTGAAATAACTCTTGCCCCGGTAATTCTTGAATTCGCTTAACAATCTTTGCCAAACGTCGATTGCTCAATTCAATATCGTGGTCTACACCACTTTTACCACGAAACTTAAATCGCAATCGCGAACCAGAAATATCAACATGACGCTGCTTCATCGTTGTTAACCCGAAAGACTTATTCCTCTGGGCATACTGCTCGTTACCAATACGAATTTTAGTAGTTTCTAACAGCTTTACAGTAGCCGCTAAAACTTTTTCTTTAGGCAAACCGTGTTTTCTGAAATCTTTTTGTACCTGTTGCCGAATTTTAGGTAAAGCTAAACCAAAAGCAATTGTCCGATTAAACTTGGTTTGAGAACGAATTTTTCGCCAATGTTGATGATACCGATACTGCTTACGTCCTTTTTCATCTCTTCCCGTAGCTTGTAAATGTCCTCTTTCATCCGTACAAATCCAAACTTCATTCCAAGCTGGAGGTATAACAAGCGCTTTAATTCTATTTAATTCATCTTCACAACAGATTTTATTACCTTCGGCATCGTAATAACAAAACCCTTTTCCCTTACGCTGACGCTTGATACCGGGAGTTTTATCGCTCACATATACTAAGCCGACAATTTCCGCAGATTCCGCAGGTTCGGTAGCTAATGCCGCTTTTACCTCCTTTTTTACCAGTTCATTTTTCAGCTTTAACTGCATATTACGAAGCTAGAATTTAACTTTTTTTACAATAATATTTGTCAATTTAGCTTGCCAGAGTTAAAGATAAATCTACTCGGAGAAATAGAAGAGAATCATCTGAGGTGAGGGATTAGAGGGGGAAGAGGGGGAAGAGGGGGGAGAGGGGGGAGAAAAAAGGATTTTTAATTAATTTTGCTCTAAGTATTTTCAGGAAAGATGTCTTGTAGCATTTCTATGAGCGTTGAAATTTAGTAAAATATATAAGCTTTTAGAAGCCTAAAGCTGATAATCTAATTTTATGAATACTCTTAATCAAGTACTAGAAAGCGCTTTGCAATTGCCTTACGAGCAACAAGAAATGCTGGTAAAAATTCTGCAAAATCGCCAAAATGAAAGCCGTCGAGCAGAAATCGCAGAAGATGCACAAAAAACTTTAGCTGATTTTCGTAGTGGTAATTATCAACCTCAATCGGCTAAAAGTATTATTGCAGAATTGCGTCAGTCATTGAATGACTCAGAAGCATGAGATTCGCAAAAATTCCGCAGGATATGTTCTAATATTATGTTTAGCTAAAAGTTCTAAAACTTTTTTACCTCCACTGCCACCATTCCCACTGTAATTAAGATTGCAACAATCAACAGCAGCTAGCACATTAAATTGCAATATAGAATTCGGCTCTTTCACGATTAAAAAAATATCTAATGTTGTTAAAACTTTTTTATCATTTACATAATTTAAAAGTTCTGCTGCTCGGTTATCACTTAATGTTGAATCAACAAACCAGTCTGGCAAATCTTCTTTCTCACCTTGTCCTAAAAGTACGCATCCTACTATTAATTCTGGTTTGTATTCAATTAGTGTCAGTATAGGTTTGATAGATGGCGGTACACCTTCCTGAAAAAAAATAAAATTCATAACGGTAATAAAATCATATAAATATTAGTTATTCTATCGTCACTTAGGCAGTATAATGTGTTACCGCTCTTACAAAGCGATCGCCACTGACTCTTTTTCTGAGAATATATCTATTTGACCTTTTGAATTAAGTTACATAAATAACATCTGCTGCATCAATCAACCGATTGGAACAGCAAGTTTAGTAAAATTAATCGCGGTAATACAATTACCCCCAAAATTGATAATTGTTAATTGTTCACTGTTAACTCCCAACTCCTCCCGCTTGAAACACCTTCCCAATCACTTCTTCTACCGGCGGTTCTGCAACAGTTAAATCAACTACCTCTAAATCAGTCAATATACGCGATACAGTACTGGTAAGTTTCTCTTGAGGAATCATAAAACCAACCATTCTACCGTCATGCGCTTGCACTTCTCCGAATGTCTGTAATCGAACTAAGTCTATAGCTTGCGCTAATTCCACATTGATAACTCGGTAGGGAGCAAACCTTTCTAGCAACCCATCTAAACTACCGTCATACATTAATTGTCCTTGGTGAATCAGCAGCACTCGTTTGCACAAAGCTGTAATATCCGCCATGTAGTGACTGGTTAACAACACAGTTGCTTGATAGCGCTGATTGTATTCTCGTAAAAAATCCCTTACGTTAACTTGAGCGTTGACATCTAGTCCTAAAGTTGGTTCATCCAAAAATAATACCTGGGGACGATGCAAAAGTGCGGCCAATAGTTCAGCCTTCATGCGTTCCCCCAAAGACATTTTCCGCACGGGTTGAGTTAGTTTACCTTCGAGTGAAAGCATTTCGGTTAATTCTCCCACTCGATGACGAAATTCTTTATCAGGAATACTGTAAACAGCAGCGTTAATTTTTAAAGAATCCAGAGCCGGTAAATCCCATAACAATTGCTGCTTTTGTCCCATTACTAAAGTAATTTGCTGCAAAAAAGCTTCTTTACGTTGAAACGGAATATTATTAGCAACTCGTACATTACCGCTACTCGGATGAATTAACCCAGTCAGCATTTTGAGAGTAGTAGTTTTTCCCGCACCGTTTGCCCCCAAAAAACCAACCACCTCACCGGGTGCAATTTCAAAAGAAACATTGTTAACAGCTTTAATTTCCCGGTACTTGCGGCGAAAGAAATGAGAGACTGTACCTTTAATACCCGGCTCTTTAATGGCGACTGGATAAACTTTGCTCAAATCCTGAGCAATGATAATAGACATATTTCTGATTTCAAACGGTGCAATATATTCCAGATTAAAGGTTTACGGTCAAAATGAAAATGGGCATGGGGGATTGGGGATTGGGGATTGGAAAAAGTTAGGAACTAGGAGTAATGAGTAATAAGTAAGAAGTAAGAATTATGAGACTTTCCCTCCCTCTCTCCCTCTCTCCCTCTCTGACTCAATTTTCTTTCCCCTTTCCCCTCTCTCCCTAACTGCTCACTGTTCACTGTTCACTGTTCACTGATTACCGCAAACGCCCGGAGCGCAAAATACTGACAATCAACCACAAGCCCAATAAACTTGCAGCAGCAAACAAGATGTTACTGATTAAAGATAATTGTGCAGTTTGAGCGTTGGTAGATATAATTGCTGCACCCATTATCAGCGAACCTACTAAGACGCTAAAAGATAGTCGGTTTGCTGCATCGTCTGTGGTGCGTCGTAAACCGTCTAAACCTTTGACTTTTAAATTCCACTCTAAGGTTTCTGTTGTTACCTGCTCTAGTAAATATTCAATTTGACGGGGAAATTGTAGGGAAAGACTTTTTAAATCTAATGCTGTTCTTAAAAGCGAACGGACTGGTGAATCCCCAACTAGCTGTTTGCGGAATAAGTCGGTTAAAAAAGGTTTGATTTCTTCGAGGAAATTTATTTCTGGGTTGAATCCTCTAGCTAATCCTTCTAAATTGGCGATGGTTTTAGCATATAATCCCATGTTGCTGGGTAAGCGAATATTGTTGTTACGAGCAACCTGAAAAACTTCGTAAACAATTTCAGAAAAATTAAGTTGAGCTAAGCTCAAATTAAAATATTTTCGCAGCATCCGGTCAAAATCACCTTCTAGACGCGACATATCCACCGGTTTGGATGAACCTGCTAGCTGTAACGTCAACTGAGCGCATCTGGTAGCATCTAAGTCTACAATAGCCAACAGCATTTCTATCAATATTTGCTGAGTGCGGGGATCGAGTCTTCCCACCATACCGCAGTCTAACAAAGCGACGCGACCGTCATTAAGATAAAAGATGTTGCCGGGATGGGGATCGGCATGAAAGAAACCGTCTACATACAGTTGCTGACAGAAAACAGCAAATAACAAGCTGGTAACTCTTTGACGCTCAGTTTCCCGAGTCGTAGTTTTATTATTCTCATTCGGTATAGTTGCTGACAAAATCGGCGCACCGTCTAGCCATTCCATCACCATTAATTTTGGCGTGGTTAGTTCCCAGAAAATTTTGGCAACTACTATATCTTTAGGATCGAACCAGGTACTTTCGGATAAATTGCGTCGTAGCTGATCGGTAAAGCCTGCTTCCCGTGTAAAATCCAATTCTGCTTTTAACGCGCTGCAAAACTCATCGGCGATCGCCTTGATCTCATTAGCTTGTCCAAAATCAGTACGAGCAACCAATTCGGCGATACCCTGAATTAAAGCAATATCTTGGTCAACAATCAAACCAATTCCCGGACGCTGCACCTTCATTGCCACTTCTTGACCGTTGACAAGAGTCGCTTTATGTGTTTGGGCAATAGAACCAGCAGCCACAGGAACGGGATTAATCGTAGCAAAGCTTTCTTCTAAAGGCCCTTTTAACTGCTTGCGAATCAGTACTTCTACATCAGCCCAGGGAACCGGTGGTACATCATCTTGTAGAGTTGAAAGTTCGTCAATATAAGAACCGCTTAGCAAATCCGGACGAGTAGAAAGTAATTGGCCAAGTTTAATATAAACCGGACCTAAATCTACCAGAATATTCTTTAAAACCGCAGGAGGAGGTAGCTGTGGTTCGTCGGCTTTACCAAGAGTAATCAGCCTTCGCATGTAATCCCAGCCATTGCGGAATAAAACTTCAATAATTTCTCTTTGACGAGGAACGGTTTGGGTTAGAAACATTTTTAATAATAATTAATAGGTTAAAGGTCAAAGGTCAAAGAGTTAGGAGTTATGAATTAGGAGTGAGGAATAATTTTCTACATCCTCCACCCCTCTGCGTTCACTGTTCGCTGCTAACTGCTAACTGCTAACAGTTGACTGAATAGCTATACTAGTAGAGAATACGGCTTTTATGCTTCTGTCAAGGGTTTGAAGTTTTATTTTGGATCGAGGACTTCAAGTCCTTCGGTTTTAAGTTTTGGCGATTGGGTGGGGTGATTTTTTTGTATTTCACCTTAACCCAACGCCCAGTATATAATCCTTAAGACATAGTTACCTTATAGTTACTTTAAAGTAATTCGGTGAAGCGGGAATCTGACTGTAGATTTTTAAGTACCTGCTTAATTTCTTGGGTGCGTTCTTTTTTGACAATCAGCGTGACATTCTTGTCGCGAACGACGACAACATCTTCCAACCCAATAGTAACAATTACATCATCTTCATTGCTGGCGTAAAGAATGGCTCCTTGGGTGTCTAATCCTACATGAGTAGCTAATTCGACATTTGGTTCTTTTTCTTTTTTAAGCAGCCTTTCAATGGCGTTCCAATCTCCTAAATCGTCCCAACCAAATTCTACTGGTAAGACATATGCTAGATTGGTCTTTTCCATCAAAGCATAGTCTACACTAAGTTTTGGCAGCTCGGGATAAATTTCGGGGCCGTTTTTTTCAATAGGCTCGATGATTTGAGGAGCATAAGTATATAATTCCTCGATCACAACCCCTGCTCTAAAAAAGAACATGCCGCTATTCCAGCTAAAGCGTCCCGTTTGTAAAAAAGTTTCCGCCTTGTCGCGGTCGGGCTTTTCAGTAAAGCGGTTAACGTGGTAGGCTGGCAAGTTGTTAAAGCTACCAAATTTTTCACCCTGTTCTATGTAGCCATAGCCTGTTGATGGAAATGTTGGTTTGATCCCGAGCGTTACAATCGCCGGATTTTGTGCGGCTAATTCGGCTGCTGCATTTAATGTATTTGCAAATGCCTCTTGGTCGGCAATCCAGTGATCGGCAGGGAAAAAGCCAATGATAGCGTCTTCACCATAACGCTTTTTAATTTCTAAACTAGCCCAGGCGACTGCTGCTGCCGTATCTCTTCCTTGTGGTTCTACAAGCAAGTTAGCTTCAGGCAATTCTGGTAATTGCTCTTTTACGCCTTCTGCTATTAGGCTAGAAGTTATCACCCATAAGGAATCCCAACCATCAGTCAGCGGTAGCAGCCTGTCAGCAGTGGCTTGCATTAAGCTTCGAGAGGTGCCATCAAGATTTAAAAATTGCTTAGGTCGCGTTCGTCGAGAAAGAGGCCAAAAACGTTCGCCTTTACCACCTGCAAGAATTACGGGAAACAATCGTTTAGTCATGTTGTCTTACCAACCATAATTACGACACTACAAGTGTACAGTGGGCTTTAAAAGTGGCAATATTTTTGGCTTGAATTAACATAACGTTTAAGGATTGGTTAGTGGGGAGTGAGTTGTGGTTAAACAAATAGAAAGTTGGGAAAATCGGGATACTTATAATCGGGAGCAAGAATTACAAAATCAACCTCCTGTAAATGGTCAGCTAGTCAAAGTTGAGCCAAGAAGCAGTAAAAAAACCAGTTCTATTCCTAGTCAGCTATATTACCGGTTGGGTTTGTCGATGCCCAGATGGTTATTTTGGATTTTCACAGTTGTCATGGGGATTACTTTATCGGGGTTACTGGTATCTTCTTTGGCTCTTTGGACTCCTTTATGGAGTGGTATCGAAAAAAGTGATTCGGAGTTGGGATGGTCGCCAATAGATGCAGATGATGCACCGTTACCTGGGGCTTTGTGGAGTAATATTTCCCAATACCAGCTAAAAAAACCGATGAATATTTTGGTTTTAGGGATCGAACCCGTTCCGGGTACGGTTGAAGGTTCTCCAGAAAGTTTTGCTGGAACCAGCGATACCATGCTGTTGCTGAGATTTAACCCCGAAGATAAAACTATCCGGGTACTTTCGATTCCCAAGGGTACGATGATCTCAATTCCCGAAGAAGGTTTAAATAAAGTATCCCAAGCCAACGCTTCTGGTGGCCCGGTTTTAGCTGCGCGGGTAGTAAGTCGTAGTCTAAGTAATGCGCCGATTCATCGCTACATTCGTATTTCAACCGCCGGGATGCAGCAATTAGTAGACCAGTTGGGAGGAGTAGAAGTATTTGTACCCAAGCCGATGAAGTACAAAGATTCTGCTCAAAAATTATCAATTAATTTAGTGGGTGGTTGGCAAACTCTTAACGGGGAGCAAGCACAACAATACGTCCGTTACCGCGACAAAGGTTCTGGAGATTTAGAAAGAGTCCAGCGACAGCAGACAATGCTCTTAGCTTTGCGCGAACGTCTTTGGAGTCCTAAAGTATTACCTCGTTTGCCGCAGTTAACTCGCGTAATGCGGAAATATTTTGATACTAACTTGAAGCTGGAAGAAATGATGGCATTAGTTAACTTTGCTTCCCAAGTAGAGCGAGACGATTTTCAAATGACTATGTTACCGGGAATATTCAGCCCTTTGAGTGCCGATCCCGACAGTTACTGGTTAAATTTAACCGGACAAGGCGATTTGCTTGCTAATTATGCAGGAGTTAATCTAGCCAGTCTCAAGCAAAGTAAAAAACCCCTTACTAGCTTAAGAATAGCTATTCAAAATACAGATAATCGACCAGAACAAACTCAAAAAGCTATCGAAATTCTTAAAGAACAAGGCTTCGTAAATGTTTACGCCGTGCCGAACTGGCCGGACAAACGAGCAAAATCCGAAGTTATAGTTCAAAAAGGCAACAAAGCAGCAGCGCAAGAATTACAGCAGATTTTAGGCATCAATCATATTGATATATCTGCCACTGGCGATATAAAATCTGACCTAACAATACGTCTTGGGAAAGATTGGAAGTAGTTAGTAGTTAGTAGTTAGTTGTTAGTAGTTAGTTGTTGGTTGTTAGTTGTTAGTTGGTAGTTGGTAGTTGTTCTAATAACCACTATCCACTAACTCCTAACCACTATCCACTAACCACTAACCACTATCCACTATCCACTAACCACTATCCAAATTTTAAAATTATGAAAAAAATTCTTTTTCGTTTTTTAGGTTTAGTATTTGCTTTATGTCTGGCTTGGTTATGGGTATTGCTTGATGCTCATCCAGCTTTTGCTCAAACAAACACGATTAATTACAGCAGTACGAATTTGGAAAACCGCGATTTTTCCAATCAAGATTTAACAGGTGTTAATTTTATTGCTGCCCAAATGCGGGAAGCTAATTTTCAAGCTTCTGATTTAACAAACGCAATGTTTACCAAAGGTAATTTGCTCGGAGCTAATTTAGAAGGAGCAAACTTTACTAATGCTTTAGTTGACCAAGTAACCCTCGATTTTGCCAATTTAAAGAATGCTAACTTTACCGGAGCAACAATGAGTCGTACCCGGTTTTTTGACACTGACATTACCGGAGCCGATTTTACAGACGCGATAATCGATCGCTATCAGGTGAAATTGATGTGCGATCGCGCTTCGGGAGTGAACCCGGAAACTGGGGTAGAGACGCGGTATAGTCTTGGATGTCGGTAGTTGGTAATGAGTAATGAGTAATGAGTATCAACTAACCACTAACAACTAACAACCAACAACTAACAACTTTTTTTGTCAAATTTTCCCTGACTACTAACTGAATTTCTGGTTAAATACTTTCAGTTATCTTTCGTTAGAATATTGTCGGGTAATATTTGTGACAAAACCACAAGATAAACCTTCTCGTTCGTTTGCTGGTATTGCTGGCATTATCGCCGCTGCCACTTTAATTAGTAAAGTTTTTGGTTTGGTGCGGCAATTAGTTATATCTGCCGCTTTTGGTTTGGGGCCTGCTGCTGCTGCCTTTCAATATGCTTACACGATACCGGGATTTTTGCTGATATTGCTCGGCGGTATTAATGGCCCTTTTTATAGCGCTGTAGTTAGCGTTTTAGCTAAGCGTAAGAAGGAGGAAGCAGCGCCGTTGTTGGAAACGATTATGACGCTGATTGGTGGAATACTATTTATTGTTTCAATTGTTATAGTCATTACTGCGCCTTTGTTTGTCGATCTTTTTACAATGCCTGTTGAAGAAGGAGCGACTAAGCAGTTAGTTCAAGAAATTGCCATTCGTCAATTGCGAATTATGTCTCCGATGGCGGTTTTAGCGGGTTTGATTGGTATTGGTTTTGGAGCTTTGAATACTGCTAATGTATATTGGCTTCCTTCTATCAGCCCTTTGTTTTCCAGTACGGCGCTTGTAGCTGCTGTAGGTATTCTTTATCTGCAAGTAGGTAACAAAATCAGTACTCCTGAATATGCAATGTTGGGAGGAACCTTTTTAGCCGGGGGGACTTTAGTAGGAGCGCTTTTGCAATGGTTTATGCAGGTAGCAGCACAAACAAAAGCGGGTATGGGCAGAATTCGCTTGCGATTTGATTTTAATCAACCAGCAGTAAAAGAAGTCTTAAGAATTATGGGACCTGCAACTTTTTCTTCTGGTATGCTGCAATTCAACCTTTACACCGATTTGTATTTTGCTGGATTTATCGGTACTGAAGTTGCACCTGCTTTAGCAAATGCTGGATTGTTAGTACAAACTCCTTTAGGTATTATTTCTAATGTAATTTTAGTTCGCTTGCTGCCGGTGTTTGCCCGACTCGCAGATCCTCAAAATTGGGAAGAATTAAAATTACGCATTCGTGAGGGTTTATTGCTTTCGGCTTTTACAATGTTGCCTTTGGGTGCTTTAATGGTGGCTTTAGCAAACCCGATTGTAAAGATAGTCTACGAGCGCGGTGCTTTTAATCCAGAAGCTACTCAATTAGTTGCTTCTTTATTGGTTGTGAATGGCATCGGCATGTTTATTTATTTAGGACGCGATGTTTTAGTTCGGGTATTTTATGCTTTGGGTGATGGAAACACGCCATTTCGCATCAGTATGATAAACATTTTTCTTAATGGTTTATTTGACTATCTATTTATTAAAGTTTTTAATTTAGGCGCGCCCGGTTTAGTGTTAGCAACAGTAGGAGTAAATTGCAGTTCGGTATTCATGTTGTTATTTCTACTTAACCGTAAATTGAATGGTTTACCTGTAGTGCAGTGGAGTTTACCAATATTAGGATTAGCTGCCGGTAGTATAGTTGCTGGTGCGGCAAGTTACGGGGCTTCTTTTGGTATGGCGAAAATTATAGATTCGGAAAACTTATTAATTCAGCTTTTACAGCTATCAATATCTGGTTTTGTGGGATTAGCAGTTTTTGGAGTTATTGCTTCGATGATGAATTTACCCGAAGTTAATGATTTTGCTGCTCAGATGAAACGAAAGTTCTTGAAGAGGTAGTGGTTTGTCCTATTAATAATGACGGGTAAGGGCAGGGAGGGGGAGAGGGGG
>JAHCMI010000022.1 GCA_019192545.1 Rivularia sp. MS3
GGGAGTGGGGGAAGAAAATATTTTTTATATTTACGATATGCCCATCAAAACTAATTTTACTTAACACAAAGTTAATCCTTCTTATCCTCTTTCTCTGTGCCCTCTGCGTACTAGAAGGGTTTTTTAAAAGAGAGTTTAAAAAACCGCAGAGAGTGCAGAGGAAAAAAGAGAGTTAAGAAAGAATTTTATTTAGGTAAATTTAAACAGATAACAACCGCACAGCTTCCCCAAAAGGAAATTCTTCTAAAGTCAAACCACCCGGAGTCACTACCCACAAAACTGGTAATTCAGGCTCAATATCAGGAAAAGTACCATACCCATCAGTCAAATAAACGCATACCCCTTGAGTTTGTCCATCCCATCTTTGAGCAACTTTATCGAAGAAAGGTACAAATGACGTACCACCACCACCTTGAGGCTTCGGCGGCATTGAATCGGCGTTGATTTCGTAAGGACCGTAAACCTCGGCATCAACGTAATAAAACTCACATTTGATGTGGGGGTAAGAACTTAAAATACCCTGGACTTCCGAGAAAAACAAACCCAACAATTTTGTATCAATTGAGCCACTGGTATCCAAAGCCAAATAAAGGCGAATCGATTCCCCTTGCAAACTTTCAAGATACAGCCTGCGTCCAATAAAGCGCCTATCGAAACCAGAAAAATCAGTAGGAGTTTGTACTAAATATCGCCAAAGGTAAGAGCGCCAATCAATTTGAGCCGAATTTAAAGTTTCTAATTCTCGTTCAGCCCCTCCCCCAAGACTACCTTTATTTGCAGTACGAGCCACAGTAGCGGCTTGCTGCATCGCATTTCGCCAATGAGCTTCCATTGTGGCTTTTTTAGCTTGGGACATACTATCCCCTGCTTGGGAAGTATTTGGAGAATTTTGTGCTTTTCCTTGCTTCTCTTCCCCATCAGTACTTTCTCCTTGACTACCTTCTTGCTGGGAACCACCAGCATCTTCCGGCGGGCTATCAAGCAAATCTGGATTGGTTAACTGTGGAGCATTATCGGCATCTTGAAGCAGAATTTCATAAACTTCTTCAACGCTTAAATTTTCTAAATTAACTTCTCTCAAAGTTCCTTCGGGTAGCTCAAAACCATGAGCCGCAATCATACCGTTGATTACAATATCAGCCGCAATATTCCACAGTTGAGCATCTCTCACACCCCGACGCGGTACGTGAAGCAAGGCTGCATGAAGCACTTCGTGCAGTAAAACTCCATCAAGCTGTTTTGGTGGCAAAGATAATAAAAACCCTACATTATAAAAAATATCTTTACCATCAGTTGCCGCAGTTGGTAATTTCTCTGTGGGAACAAAACGAGCAAACATCGCCAAAGTTGCGAAAAAAGGCGACTTTGTTTGCAATCGTAACAAAGAGGCGCTGATACTTTTTTGAATATCTTCAGTCATGGTAAAGAGTTAGGAGTTAGGAATTAGGAGTTAATAGTTAGGAGTTAATAGTTAGGAGTTAATAGTTAGGAGTTAATAGTAAAAACAACTACCAACTATCAACTAACAACTATCAAATTACGGTTTCTGCGATTCGAGATACTCTTGCAGTAATTTCTTGAATTCTGGTTCTTTGCTCAACAAATTAGCTAAAATTCCTCGCTTACCTTTACTTTCCATAGTTCGCGATAAATCAACAGCAAAAAGTCTTACCCATTCGTTTGCTGCAACTTGATTTAACCAGTTAAAGGCATTAAGGGCGTGATGTGCATTCTCGGCACGTACTGTTAAACCAATTACCGTTGCATATCTAACACTAGGTTCTTTAGGAAATTGAATGCTTTCGCCTTTACCTTCCAAAATTGCAATGAGATTAGGTAGATTCTCGTACATTGAAATGTATGAAGCAAACTCAGTTGCAGCAGCAGTACCCACTGCTGGATTGATGTCTAAACCGGCGAAATGTAGCGCACTCGCCATTACCCAAGAACGAGGAGAAGGCCAAGCCGGTTGTTGAGCATCGATTTTATGTAATAAAGTTGTACGGAAAGAAAGAAAAGCGATTATCTGCTCGTGTACTCCTTTATCCAAAGCAAAAGCTTTGAAGCTGTCAAAATCTGGCTGTACTTCTAGATGCAAAAATCTATTTGCTAAAGGTGAAGGCATATCAAATACAGCAGCGCGATCTTCTTTGCGGTTTCCTGCTGCCCATACATACCAACCATCTGGTACTTCATAGGAACCTACGCAGCGGTCTAAAATTAACTGTTGTGCTACTCCCTGCATTGCCGGAGGAGCCATATTCAATTCATCCAGGAATAATATACCTTTACCTTTACGAGGTAAAAATTCCGGTGGAAACCATTTAGAAATACCGCTTTCGGCTACCGGCAAACCGCGCAAATCGGTAGGAGCTAATTGAGACAAACGTACATCAACAAAATCAATCTCGCTTTCTTGCGCTAATTGACCAACAATACTCGATTTTCCAATACCTGGAGGTCCCCAAATCATCGTACTGATTTGAATATTATTACTTAGGAGCTGCTCTAAAAATACTTTAAGTTCGCTGGGAGTCATAGGATTTTGGATTTTAGATTTTGGATTGGAAATAGCGAGTGAGAGTTAGGAGTTAGGAGTTAAGAGTTAGGAATTATGAGTTAGTAATATTTTTAACCCTTAACCTTTGACCTTTAACCTTTAACCCTTAACCTTGCTCCTGCCTCTTCCTCAAGGAACGCTTTGCAGATTTGGAAACAACGGGGTCTTCATCTTCGGCTAGGTGTTCTAGAATTTCTATAGGCGTATCTGCATGTCTGGCAACAAATAGCCTTTCGGTTTCCACAACACTGGTAGAAAATTCTTCTAATAACCTTTGCCGCAATTTAGATGTAGTGTTCGGATGCTGTACTATATACCAGTCGTATCGGAAGAATTGCGTAAGTTGCTCTAATGCTGTTGCGGGAGTGTTGGGGTTTTGAGCAATAAACGAACGTAAATGCCAATCTTTAATTAAAACTTCTAAAATATCTCCTGGTGTTTGAGGATTTTTAGCTACAGCTTGACGCACTTCCAATCGCCAATCTTCAGCCAGTTTTTTCAAAATGTGGGGAGGAGTGTTAATATTTTTAGCCACACCATAACGCACATCTTTGGATGTATCTTTGGCAAGTTCTTCTAAAATCTTCGATGGAGTGCGAACATTCAAGGCAATCCACGGACGTAATTCCGGCGATTTTTTCGCCCACTGCGTCAAAATAGACACCGGTGCCTGGTTGTGCTGGGCTACATATTTACGAACAGATAAACGCTCATCCAATGCCAAACGCCACAATATTTTTTGCAGAGTATGCGAAGGTGTATTGGGATGACGTGCTAACAACAAGTCATGAAAAGGAGTGCTGCCTAATATATCCAACACATAACCAGGAGTATTGGCATTTCTGGCTACAGCAGCCTGTATATCTCCCCGGCTATCCATTGCCAATTCTTCAAGAGTAGATGCAGGGGTACTAGGATTTTCAGCAACAAACTGCCGTAGTTCCAAATTATTTGCCGCTTCTACAAGTAAATATGCTGGTGTATTTGGATGCCTTGCCACCATTTGACGCACTCGTTCGTCGGGATGTTCTGCCATTTCTTCCAACCAACTGCTGGGTATGTGAGGATTTTGGGGCAGAAAATTCATCGTATGTACCCGATAATCCAGCGCCAGTTCGATTATCAGATTTTTAGTTAAATCGGAACGTTTCGCGATCGCGCTCTTGACTTTGGTATAGGGTACCTTGATTAATGCTTCGAGAACATTCAGTGGCGTGTTGGGATTTTTGGCAATACTAGTTTCAATAGCTACCCTTAAGTTCCAATTTGGTTCCGGATTTTCTACTAAAATTTCCAAAACTCTGACAGGAATTTTTGGATATGTAGCCAGATGCAAACGAACCGAACCCGCACCATGTTGAGCTAGCGTTTCCAAAACTGTTTGCGATACATCTTTGCGTTGTGCAATACATAAACCCAATTCAGGATCGTACCTACTCTTAATTGCCAGTTGTACCAGAACTTGCTCTGAAGCTCGTTTGTGTTTGGCTACAGCTTCCAATACCAAAGAATTGGCATGCATCGCCGCACAAGCTAAGAACCATTCTGGCGCATCATCCTGTTTTAACAGTTTTAACAAAGACCAATATGATATATCTGTTGCTAAATTGGGATTTTCTAACATTAATAGCGATAAAACCGGATTCGAGAAAAATTGTTGAGGAAAATCCCCCGCTAATTTCAACAGTACGTCAGTTGGTGTATTGGGATTTTCTGCCACTCCTTTACGAGTAACCTTATCTTCACTCGATGCCAACTCCCCTAATAAATCCGGTTCCGCACTGGGATTTGTCGCTACTAACCTTGCAAGTTCTACACTTTCATAAGCAAGAATTCTCAGCTTATTTGGTGGAGTCGTTTCATCAGCTGCAAGTTGTTCTGGGGTTGGGTACATGAGTGCTAACCTACCTCTTGCTTAGATGTATTATTTTATTCCGTTATTTATAGTGATTTCTAGTAAAAAAGCTACA
This sequence comes from Rivularia sp. MS3, assembly GCA_019192545.1. Taxonomy (GTDB): domain Bacteria; phylum Cyanobacteriota; class Cyanobacteriia; order Cyanobacteriales; family Nostocaceae; genus Rivularia. The sequence goes on from JAHCMI010000022.1 coordinate 4,531, forward strand.
TTTTTGTGCTTAGTAGTCAATTATGTTGACTATAAATAATTAAGAGTTATTTAAGTCACTTTAATTAAATTATTATCTTTAAAATACCTAGATAAATAGACTTAATTGTAGTGTTTCAATGACTGAATTGAAATTGTACAAAGTTTATATAAAGAAAATTGCAAGTAAATTTAGTCAGCAGAAATTTGATAATGACTTGTCGCACACAAAGTATTTATGAATACTTATAAAAATCACTAAAAATAAGTATTAATTTCTATTTTTCAAAAATATTTTTTTAAATCAATCAGTCAACTTTGCTTGATAAAATCGGTGCATGTTTGACAATATCTGTAAATTTTTAGCCTTATATGATGTCCGGCAAATCACTCATAATATGTCATTGTTCGCTGTGCGAAGCAATCGCAGTGATTGGGATGATCCACAGCTTCGCTGAATGCTTCGCTCGTAATGACGGTTAATTTAACGGACATGATATTACTTTGCTAACTGGCTACCTCCCGAAGTTTTTCAGACGACAACTGCACTCAAAGCAACGTCGCCGCATCTACGGCAGTTAAAAAGAATTTTGATTACCTATTTTTCCCTATTAGCTATCAGCCAACCTACACCGATAAATAATAAAGTTGCTGCAATGCTTAAAGCCAAAGAAGCGTAAAACGGATGTGGTGGTTTATTTAAGGATAAATTTAAATCTATAGGTTGCTTGATTTTATCTATATGTTGCACAACTACACCAGAAATAATTGCGCCACCACCAAAGCCGATACCGAGTGTATTTATAGTAGCTTCAAGGCTGCGATCGCGTTTTGTTTGTTCGATTTCGACGATACCGCGAATTGATGCTGTTGCTTGCTCTAATAAACTTGAGCCTTGTTCAAAATATCCGATGTTGGCGTTGATTTGTTTGTAAAATCTCTCGCAATCTTGTTGGTAAAAGGTTTGGAGAATACTTAAACTATCGTCTTGGGTTGCAGCGCTGATTTGTCGCAGTTTTTCTTGGTAGTTATTGCGGTTGATGTCAATGGTATTTTGATAGTCTTTTAAGTTTCTCAGCAAACGGGTATATTTTAAAGATTCTTGGGGTAATTCTTTTAATTTTTCTGTTAATTGATTTAGTATTTTGACGGTTATTTTATCGGATGCGGTAGTTGATTCAATATTTTCGATAGTTTTTTCAATTTCATCGTAAGCTGTAGCGATTTCTTGATAAATTATCCGGCTATCTTGAAAGGCTTTAACAACTTTGCTGCGGAAGAAGAATAAATCTAGTATTTCTTGGTAGCATTGATTAAATTTTTCATCGGCTTGTGAATTATCAAACAGCCAGATAATAATGTGTTGATAGTTTTCTAATTGACTGAATAAAGCATATTCAAAAATTGGACTGCCAAATAATTCTGCTTGTCGGTTAAATTCTGGTTTTTTGTAGGGTTGTGGAAAAATCGCCGTTAAGCATTCTTGAGCTATATTATAGGGATTTGTTTGATTTTGTTTGTCTTCAAGAGTTATCCAAGCGGTGATTAATAAAGTTTGTCCTAAAAAGTATTCATCGGGAATTAAAGTTAAACAATTTCGTGGATTAAATTGACTTAATAAACAAGTGTCAACATCCTCTGTTAAAGCTTTATTATCAGCTTCTTTTTCTGGACGACGTAAATTCAACCACAAGCCATAACTATCGTATATCCTTATAGGATAGACAAAACCTTTAATTAAAACATTTTGATTTTGATTTTGATGTTGATGTTGATTATTATATTTAAAATTCCCTGCAAAATTAATTGAATAATCGTCTTCTTCAACTTCCGATGGTTTGATTAATTCTACACGGGAACCTTTTGGCTCGTTTTCTACATCTACTATGCGCCGAGCCAGTTGTAAATTTATTTTATTGTTAAAAGTATTGTTAACAATATCATTTGCACTATGCCAAAGTTTAATATCTTGTTTAGCTAAAGAATTTCTATCAACATTGGCAGCTTTATAAAGTTGAAATGCGAATAAATGAATATTCGGCGCATAGATTTTCATGGTTAGTTTAGCGGGAATATTTTCTTAACCTCACCCCTTCCCCTCTCCTTACTAAGGAGAGAGGTAAAATAATCATTTAGCACATTGCATAACATACCCTACATCAATTTTGTCAAAAAATCTATGATTTTTGGTTACTTTGCTGCTTTTTATCAACTATTTTTTTCAATTCATCATTTATAATTCGATAGCGGTTTTCGATAGTATTTTCCTGAGCGGCAGGATTCGCTTTTTTAACTTTAGAAATTTCTCTTTCGGTAACTAAAACCGCATCTCTCACAGATTCGTGATTGAGATACCATTGACGAATGATTTCGGCAACTGATTCTGAGGAAAGATTATCTAAAGCTGCTAATTTGTCTTGTAATAATGGAATATCTTTTATGTATTCAGAATTAAATACATAATCTTGTTCTTGAATGACATTGATAAATGCTGCAATTAATTCATCTGGATTCATTTTTTGTATTTCCTAAATCTTTCTTGTTAATTTTTACTTTTTTGACTAGATTTGGTGCGTGAAAACATAATCTAAATATTCGTCAAAATCGATAATTTATCGAAGTTTTCACGCACCCTACAATTAACCCTCTCCTTGATAAGGAGAGGGTGCGCGAAGCGCGGGTGAGGTTATTCCCCAACCGCATAAAACGCACTCCAAAAACACGGCTGTTTAAAAGGTTGTTGTTGTGGTAAATAATTCTCCTCTAATCTTTCTTTGATTTTATTTTTATTATTAACATTCATATTTTTATTTCCATCAATCCATTGTAATAACTCCTCTTGAGTAACTCCTTTTAGCCATTTCTGAGCTTCGTTGAGAGCAATTGAAATCTTAAGATTATTTCCATGATTCTGAATATTTTCGTAAAACTTAATCATAAAAATAGCCGTCGAAAAATCATCTACAGCCCACAAACTACTAACTATACTCGCAGCACCGGCACGAATAAAGCCACTGGGTAAACCAATATACTCATCGCTGGTATTTCTAAAATCGGTAAAACCACTTTCGCAAGCGGAAATGCTGACAAGACGACAATTAGATAAAGTTAATTCAAAAATATTTTCTAAAGTTAAACAATTATCTAAATCGATTGCTTTGCCGTCGGATAGTTTTAATAACCGAGATGATTCTGTATTTGCGGGAATGGGAGAAACTAAAGTATCTGCTAACTGCAAACCGGATTTTAAAGGATTATTTAAATTAAAGTAGCCGTGACAGGAAAAATGCAGCCAGTTGGCATTTTGGAGATGATTTATATTTGGTTGCTGTTTTAATTGGGTGGTTGTAGCTTGGTGATGTTTGATAATGTGACTGGGATTAAGTTTAGCGGCAATGGTTTCTACTTCTATGTCGGTGAATTCTAAATCCTTTGTCGGGTTTTGAATTGCAAATAAATTTGTTGCGTTGGTGTATTTTGATAATTTCTGTTGTGTGATTTTCAATAACTGACAGCTAGGTGCATAACTAACACCATCGCTAAATTTATCAATCAAATATTCCCCGTTGGATAACTGTAATGCGTGGATGGGTAATAAATGTAAATAGCGATGGGGAATTAAAACTAGTTTTTTACAGCTTTGGGGAATTAAGGATATGACTTCATCTAAATGTAAAATTTCTGCTAGCTGCAATAATTTATGATTTAGTTTGTATCTCCACTGCTTTTTATCTTCATAATAAGTCTGTAAATATTCGTCATAACTCCAATCTACTAGCTTGTGAAAATCTTGTTGACTAGAATGCCAAACAATTGGTTTTTCACAGTCGCGGGTAATAATAAAAGCCCGGAAACAATCTTTAAATATATACCATTCAACAATTGCGGTGTTTTCATCTACTAGACTTTGAATTTCTGAAAAACGAATCGGTTTAAAACCAATCATGTTAGAAATTAAATCTTCTCGCTGCTGACGTAGTTGATGTAATTGACTGCGATTGATATCTAAATTATTTTGCTCTGCTTGCTCTAACCGTTGCTTTTCTGCTGCTATTTGTTTCCTTAGCTGCTGCAACTGCTGAGTAACTTCTGTGGGAATCTCACCTTTTGGATAAAGCTCGTCGTTAAACATTAACTCTACCAAATTACGGGTTTTACTGCGCTCGATATACTCTAGTGCTAGAGTTTCTTCTCCTAACTGCAAACAAACTTCCACCATGTTGTGATAAAGTCGATTCCATTTTTCTGCTTGCTTGCGCTTGCTTTCCTCACCGGATATAATTTCACCGCGTAATAACTCTACCGTGGCAATAACAGATTCATAAGTGTTGTAGGCAGAACTAAATCTACCTTCACCTTGGTAGAGCATTCCCAGGTTGTATAAGGTTTGTGCATGATATTGGGGGATAGCTTGCTGAGTTCTAACTTGCAAAGCAGCATTGTAGGATTGAATGGCTTTTTCAATGTTTTTAGCTTTATTACCCTTGATTCTAATTCTGTAAGCTGTGGCTAAATTATTTTGGGTGGTTGCCCATTGATAGGGAAAAGTTTGCTGTGTCAAGACTTGCAAAGCAGCCTTGTAGGATTGAATGGCTTTTTCAATATTTTCGGCTTTATTACCCTTGATTCTGTGACTGTAAGCTATGGCTAAATTTTTTTGCGTTCGTGCCCAATCTTGGGGGAAAGCTTGCTGTGTCAAGACTTGCAAAGCAGCATTGTAAGATTGAATGGCTTTTTCAATGTTTTTAGCTTTATTACCCTTGATTCTGCTTCTGTAAGCTGTGGCTAAATTATTTTGGGTGGTTGCCCATTGTTGGGGCAAAGCTTGCTGTGTCAAGACTTGCAAAGCAGCTTTGCAGAATTGAATGGCTTGTTCAATATTTTCGGCTTTATTACCCTTGATTCTGTGACTGTAAGCTATGGCTAAATTTTTTTGCGTCCGTGCCCATTCATAGGGGAAAGTTTGCTGTGTATGGACTTGCAAAGCAGCATTGTAGGATTGAATGACTTTTTCACTGTTTTGGGCTTTATCACCCTTGATTCTTTGACTGTAAGCTATGCCTAAATTTTTTTGCGTCCGTGCCCATTCATCGGGGAAAGCTTGCTGTGTATAAACTTGCAAAGCAGCATTGTGGAATTGGATAGCTTTTTCAACGTTTTGCGCCCTATCACCCTTGTTTCTGCTTCTGTAAGCATTGCCTAAATTATATTGAGTCCGTGCCCATTCATAGGGGAAAGCTTGCTGTGTATAAACTTGCAAAGCAGCATTGTAGAATTGAATGGCTTTTTCAATGTTTTGGGCTTTATCACCCTTGATTTTGTAACAATAAGCATTACCTAAATTATTTTGGGTGGTTGCCCAATCTTTGGGGAAAGCTTGCTGTCTCAAGACTTGCAAAGCAGCATTGCAGAATTGAATGGCTTTTTCAATATTTTCGGCTCTATTACCCTTGATTCTGCTTCTATAAGCATCACCTAAATTATATTGAGTCCGTGCCCATTCATAGGGGAAAGCTCGCTGTGTATAAACTTGCGAAGCAGCATTGTGGAATTGAATAGCTTTTTCAATGTTTTGGGCTTTATCACCCTCGATTCTGCTTCTGTAAGCATCACCTAAATTATATTGAGTCCGTGCCCATTCATAGGTGAAAGTTTGCTGGGTAAATACTTTGAGAACAGTTTCATAACTAGCAATCGCAATTTCCATATTGCTAGCTTTATTACCCAGAGGAAACTGCTGGATCAAATTACCAAATTCAACAATAACTGCTGCGGCAAATTCAGCTGCATCTGTTTCTACTTCATCCGTTGCTACTTCCTCAAAAATATTTGTTGCCCAACGTCGCAATATTTCAGCGAAAATACGATCAAGTTTATCTGTATTTGCCGCAAATAACTGATAAACAACCTCCGCATCACCTTTACTTTCTGAAGTTGCTTGCAAAATTTCTATCAAAAACTGGCAATAAGCTTGTAAATCTTCCTCGCTTAAATCTTCTAATTGCTTTGGCGAAGAAGATTGATTCAAATACTCAGCTAATTGATTGCTAAAATTCCGCAACCGATTCGCTGCTAATATTTCTCCTTCTTCCCCACTCGGACAACTTAGCAGTTGTTGAATCAAGTTAAGATAAGCATCCCGCCGCTGTTGGTTCATAAAACCGCATCTAAATCATATCTTTATATTGTTTCAGTATAATTGCTGCTGATTTCGTAAGAATCCCAGATTTCTCTCTCAAACTCTTTCTTTACACTCTTTGCGTCTTAGCAGTTAATCATTCTTATTTACCAAACGCAATAAAAACCTCAAAAATAAAATAAACTACTAAAAAAACAACTATGACATTCCGCGAAGAGTTTAAGTTACTATTACGCGCTCGCTACTCCTTAATTTACATTCCCACTCACGAAGAAGAGCGGTTAGAAGCTGTAATTAGAGAAGAAGCAGCCAAACAAGGTAATCGTCAGGTATATACTTGGGACTTTGTAGATGGTTATCAAGGTAATCCTAACGACGAGGGTTTTGGCAGACGCAACCCATTACAAGCTTTAGAATTTGTCGAAAAGTTACATGCCTCCGCACCTGCTGTCATAATTCTTCGGGATTTTCATCGGTTTTTAGATGATGTAGCTATTTCCCGCAAACTCCGTAATTTAGCGCGCTTGCTAAAATCGCAACCAAAAAATATTGTTTTACTCTCGCCACGGGTTGCCATTCCCGACGATTTAACCGAAGTGTTGACAGTGGTAGAATTCGCTTTACCCAACAGTACAGAAATCCAAACCGAAATCGAAAAACTATTAACCGCTACTAATAATTCTCTGCCAAATCAAGTTTTAAATGAATTAGTGCGGGCAGCCAGAGGCTTAAGTATGGAGAGAATTCGCCGGGTTTTGTCGAGGGCGATCGCCGCACGTGGAGAATTACAATCGGATGATGTAGAGCTAGTTTTACAGGAAAAGCGTCAAACCATTCGCCAAACTCAAATTTTAGATTTTATTCCCGCTACAGAACAAATTTCTGATATCGGTGGATTGGATAATCTCAAAGATTGGTTATTAAGAAGAGGTGGTGGTTTCAGCGAAAAAGCCAGACAATACGGTTTACCTCATCCTCGCGGTTTGCTGTTAGTAGGAATTCAAGGTACTGGTAAATCATTAACTGCTAAAGCCATAGCCCATCACTGGCATTTACCTTTACTGCGTTTGGATGTAGGAAGATTGTTTGGCGGTTTAGTCGGCGAATCGGAATCGCGTACCCGCCAAATGATCCAGGTATCCGAAGCCCTCGCACCTTGTATTTTATGGATAGATGAAATAGATAAAGCATTTTCCGGGCTTGGTAGCAAAGGCGACGGGGGAACCACCAGTAGAGTATTTGGTACCTTTATTACTTGGATGGCAGAAAAAACTTCACCCGTATTTGTAGTAGCCACTGCCAACGAAATTCAAGAATTACCCCCCGAATTGCTGCGTAAAGGTAGATTTGATGAAATATTCTTCGTCGGTTTACCAATTCAAGAAGAAAGAAAAGCTATTTTTAACGTGCATTTATCCAGATTGCGCCCCCACAATATCAAAGAATACGACATTGACAGATTAGCCTACGAAACACCAGATTTTTCCGGCGCGGAAATTGAGCAAACATTAATTGAAGCCATGCACATCGGCTTCAGCCAAAATCGCGATTTTACTACAGACGATATTTTAGAAGCTGCCAGTCAAATTATACCTTTAGCCAGAACTGCTCAAGAAAAAATCGAGCAGCTACGTCAATGGGCTGCTTCAGGAAGGGCACGTCTTGCCTCGAAACACAACCCTTTGAACGATAGGATTCAAAGACAGTTGCAGTAATAGTTTTTTAAAAATACTCCTGTAGCTAGTCCTATTGATAGGACTTTTGCTATTAGCTCGGGGTTTGCAACCCCGAGCGGGTGCTTCCCTCTCTTCCCCTTTCCTTTTATTGCTTAGTTGCTTTAATATTTCTTAAATCAATAAAATCGAATTTTTATATTTAAAAACAAGTAATAATTATCACTATTTACTTAATAGAAGTTGTTGTAATATGAATAATCGTACATATCTATTTAAGTATTAATTTATGCAATAGATATAGGTACTTTGCAGTGAAAGAATGTATTTAACTGCAATTGGTAATTCTATTTTTTCTATAGTGGCTGGTACTGATAATAGTTACACATCTTGCTTCTATAAATCCGGTTTTTTTGCGAACGTCTAGTTAGTTGCTTAAATTATAGGTTCATTTTACTTATATAGTACTAATTAATGCCGGTTGGGATATTAATTAGTCCTAAATCTATGGCTCTCAAAGCTTTGACCTTTGACTTTAAACTTTTAACCGGCATAGTATTATATTTTTTCTCAGCGAAGTGAATTTGTGAATATAAATACTCACGTATTTATATATCAGGGATGATTGCTTAACGTTCGGTACGCTACTGTTCCGCGCCTCGTAAATAACTAATCAACCCTTATAATTCTATTAATCATGGAAAACCTTGCTTACAATCACGCTGCTTTAGCTTATGAAGCACTGGAAAAAAACGAAGTAATTCCTTTCCGATTTGATTTCAATATTTTCGCAGTACTTCAGAGAAAAAAACTATCTAGTTTTGCTGCGATAAATATTTTATCGATAACCCTAACTTTACTATTTTTTAATATTATCGGACAAGCTTTAGCAGTAGAAAAGTACGGAAATAAAGGCTCTGAAATTACAAATATTCAAACATGCTTAAAGCAGTTAGGTTACTTTAACTCTTCAACCACTGGCTATTATGGTTCGATAACTAAAAACGCTGTCATTAAATTTCAAAAAGATAACGGACTCGCCATTGATGGTATTGTCGGTAGCGACACACAGAAAAAACTTCAATCCAGATGTTTGACTCAATCGTCAACAAATAACCAAACCAACCAAGCACAGATACTTAAACTTGGCAGTCGCAATCAAGCTGTTAAAAAACTTCAGCAGGATTTAAAGCAATTAAATTATTTCGTTAGTAATCCTAGCGGTTATTTTGGCCCAATTACTAAAGATGCTGTAATTAAATTTCAGAAAGATAATAATTTAACCGTTGATGGCATTGCTGGCTCAACAACTTTTTCTGCCCTCAAGCAAAGTTTAAGCAAAGATACTAATGACGGTATTGGTGGTGAAAAATTTAGCATTCGTCTGGGTTCGAGAGGTGCCGAAGTTGCATCATTACAAAAGCGTTTGCAGCGATTGAATTATTTCAAAGGTAAGATTACCGGTTATTTCGGTCCTTATACCAGAGATGTAACCATCAGATTCCAAAAAGATCGGGGATTAACTGCCGATGGAATTGTTGGCGCAAAGACTCAACAAGCTATCGATAGAGCAATTCAACAATTAAAATCAGCAAAACCCCCATCTAATAAAATTTTGCCTCTGGCTATCGGTACTTGCAGCAACGGTAAATGCCCCATTCTGCGATTTGGCGATAAAAATCGCTATGTAGCATACGTGCAAACTAGGTTACGTCAATGGGGTTATTTCAAATCAAATCCTAACGGTAATTATGATTCCAAGACTGTGGAAGCCGTAAAACGATTCCAGCGAGACAATAAACTGCTTGCCGATGGTGCTGTCGGACCGCAAACTTGGCAGCGAATCGAAACACCTAGGAAGCCTAAAGTAAAAATATCGAACAAATGTAATAAACCCGTTCTTCAAAGAGGCGATAACAACGATTGCGTTATCTTAGTTCAGCGCATATTGCGAGAACTAGGTTATTTCAAAAACAATCCCACAAGTTATTTTGGAAATACGACTTGGGAAGCTGTAAAAAAATTCCAGCTAGACAACGAATTACCACCCAACGGGATTGTCGATTCGCAAACTTGGAAAACATTAGAAGCTAATGGTAAATCGGAAAATCGATACGCTGTAGTTATACCCGCAACCAGCCCTTACACTTTAGATGAAGTACGTCGTATCGTACCCGATGCCTATATCCGTAATTCCAAATTAGGCAAATATGTCCAGGTAGGAGAGTTTCAATACTTAGAAGGAGCGCAAAAATACTCTCAATATTTACGCGATCGCGGTTTTAATGCCGGGGTGATATCTACAGAAAAACTTTAGATAATAGGGTAATAGGAGATATGGAAGAAAAACCTATTACCTATTACCCTCTAGTTATTACCTATTGCCAATACCATACAACTGAACAGACATGCAATAATGATTGAGAATTTAATAGTTAAGAGTTATAATTTTTCACTTACAACTTGATTACTTTAGCTTTTGTTAAGAGGTAGTTACGATGTTATCTAACATACTTAAAGTCATACTTGGCGTTTTATTGGCGATGGCTATTCTAATAGGTGGTAGTGCAGCACTTGCAATTTATTTTATGAATAGAACCTCTATCAGTCCTCCTAAACCCGTTTTTTCTAATGATAAAGCTGCGGTGAAAGCTCAAGCTGCAAAAACTCCCACACCAACTGCAAAAACGACTGCTAATTCCAGCGCTAAAACTACTTCAAAACCAAAACCCACTCCTATAGAATCACCGCTAGCAGAAGCAGAAAAACCATTACCTCCTGGCGCTTATCCTGCTACAGTAACCTGGCCTCAAGGTCTGATTTTGAGAGCGGAACCAAAAGTTAATGCAGAACGTCTTGGTGGAATTGGGTTTAATGCAAAAGTTATAGTTCTTGGATTAAGTGATGATAAAACTTGGCAAAAAATTCGTATTGAAAGCAGCGGCAAAGAAGCTTGGGTAAAAGCAGGCAATACGAAAAAAGTACAATAAATAGTTTATTATTAGCAATTATTTCAGCTACCGATTGGTATTTTCGACAAAACAGCTAGACTAACAATACAATTTTTAATGGCTAATGATATAAACAAATAGGTTTAAAATCATAGTATTGTTAATATGCGTTTTTTATTTTTTACTTAAATTGAAATTAGTAGGGTTTTATCTAAAGGTTAAAAAAATATTATTTCCTTTAATATTAAAAGTATACTAATGTATAATTAATACATGTTTTATGTAAAATTTTTGTGTAATTACTTTAGTATAGAATGTATTTTAGCTTGATATCTGGTATATTTTATATGGGTGCAGATAATAGCAAAAATATAAATTTTTAATTGCATATGTATTTGAGGATTCTAAGACAGTCAAATTGTGAATTTTAATTGCAATCAGTCGCCATAAGTGGACAGAATAACGTCTTAAGAAGACATAGCTGGTAATAATAGTAATAAATATTGCATTATTTCAGGTAAATAAATTACGAATAGCATCTTGTAAATAATCGCTAGCTATAGTAGTTTGTCAAAAACTACTCATATAAACTGCAAAAAAATTTTCCTGTGGGATGAATACTATAACAGGGAATTTATTTTACTTAAAAACGATGAAAAAAATCGGTTCTGATTGTCATGATTTAGCCGGGGAAGCATCCCTAAACAATCGGGTTGTTTCCGTCAAAGTTGATTTCAAGTTGTTTGCCGATATTTGTAAGAAAATGTCTAATAATAGCAGACTTGCTGTACCTTTAATATCTGTTGCTACAACTCTAACCATACTAGGAAGTTCAGAGGTTGTTTTTGGTTTACAGAGGGGAGATAATAATTCCGAAGTCAGGAATGTTCAGAGTTGTTTGAGAAGATTAGGTCATTATAACGGCCCAACAAACGGTAATTTCGGTTCAATGACTGAAACTGCCGTCAAAAAATTCCAGCGAGCTAACGGAATATCTGATATCGGAAAAGTTGGTCCTAGAACCCAAGCTGCATTGCAACGCAACTGTAACCGTAGAGCTAGAACTGTTTCTGCAAGAGATTGTCAGCAGGGACTTAGAAGCGGTTGTGATGGTTCTGAAGTCAGAACATTACAGCGGAATTTAAAAGCTTTAGGTGTTTATAATGGTCCGATAACCGGTAGATTTCGCGGGCTAACTAAAAGTGCAGTTATTAGGTTTCAACAGCAGAATGGTATAAATCCAATTGGTGTTTATGGACCACAGACTAAACGAGCAATGCGTTCGGCATTGAATCGGGGTAGACGAACGAATCCACCAGTTAGTAATCCTCCCGGCCGTTTTTGCGATTACAACAGAGAGATTATTCGCATTGGCTGTAGAAGCGAATGGGTAAGACAGCTACAGCAAAGATTGAAAGCTTTAAATTACTTCAGAGGGAATCCTACCGGCTATTTTGGTGAAGTTACTAGAAATGCCGTAGTTAGATTTCAGCAAGATAATCGTCTTCCGGTGACTGGAACAGTAGATTCAATCACTTGGGGTAGAATTGTCAACCGTCCAACAGTTACGACACCCACTTTACCACCAAGTATCATCACCCCCGGTAGCAGGGGTCCTCAAGTTACTACTTTACAGCAAAACTTGAAGCAATTGGGCTATTTTTATGGTAACCCAACAGGCTTTTATGATAGGTCTACTCAAGAGGCTGTAATGAGATTTCAGCAAAGCTACGGTTTACCTATGACTGGGAATTTAGATCCCCGTACTTCTCAAGCAATATTTCAAGTATTGAGAAGCGGAAGAGGAGGTATGGGAGGAGGTTCGGATTTTGAACCAATTTATCCCGGTGATAGAAACCAAAGAGTTGAAAGACTGCAAAATCGTTTGCTGGAATTAGGATTACTAAAAACTAATCCAACCGGTTATTTCGGAGCTTCAACAAGAGCAGGTTTACTTGCCTTCCAACGTTATCAAGGATTATCCGAAACTGGATTTGTAGACGAGAATACTTGGAAAAAACTCGGTTTTAATAATTCCCGCGAAAAACGCTATGTAATAGTTGTGCCTTTGCAAAATCAAAATACTTACCGTTCGATACTTCAATACGTGCCTTCGGCAAGAGTCGGTAAATCAAGATTAGGAGATTTCGTTAACGCAGGAGAATACATCCAGCGTAATGACGCACAAAGACAATCTCAGTATTTGCGCGATCGCGGTTTTGACGCAAGGGTAGAGTACTTCTAGAATTATTTCATTAAGAGATAGGGACAAGGAGACAGGGAGAAACTCAAACTCCTAACTCCTAACTCCTATTCTTATGCAGCCAAAACAGACTCATTCATCAATCGAGACTTAGATTTCAACAATAATTCTGTAGCCTCCCGATGGCAAACAGCAGCACTAAAAAGATTTCCCTGCATCGATTCACATTCTAAAATTCTGAGCAAATTACGCTGTTCTTCGGTTTCTACCCCTTCTGCTACAACCGAAAAATTTAGTCCATGTGCTAAAGCAATCATTGCTGTCACAATAGCAGCATCGTTAGTATCATTGGTTAAATCTTTTACAAAAGACCGATCAATTTTTAAACAGTGAATCGGAAACTGTTTAAGATAGTTAAAAGAACAATATCCAGTCCCAAAATCATCTATAGATATAGAAACACCCATATCATACAACTGGGTTAAAATTTTCGTACTGAAATCAACATTTTGCATAGCAGCACTTTCAGTAATTTCTAACTCCAAATATTGAGGAGATAACTGAGTTTGGGCTAATATTCGCCGCACAGTCTCAACCAAGTCTGGTTGCTGAAACTGTCTTGGAGACAAATTAACTGCTACTTTAACAGGTTGATTACCCGTGATTTTCTGCCAATCCTTAGTTTGAGCGCAGGCAGTTTCTAAAACCCATTCGCTGATAGGTACGATTAACCCAGTTTCTTCAGCAATAGGAATAAACTTGCTAGGAGAAATTAACCCATATTGAGGATGTTGCCAACGTAATAAAGCTTCAAATTTCTGAATTTCTCCTGTAGTAATATCAACTTGAGGTTGGTAATATAATTTCAATTCATCTCTTTCCAAAGCATAATGCAAGCTGTTTTCCAAACTAAGTAATTCTGAAGCTTGAGAATTAATAGTCGAATTATAAATTTGATAGTTATTTCTACCCTGCGATTTTGCTCGATTCAATGCTGCATCAGCATTTTTAATTAAAGTTTCTCCATCTTTCCCGTGTTTAAGGTAAACAGCAATCCCAATGCTGGCGCTAACATGCAAAACATGATTATCTATCAGAAAAGCTGGCTTTAAAATTCTCAAAATTTCTTCAGCTATCCGAGCAGCATCTTGGGTATCTTTAATTTGGGATAAAAGCAAAGTGAATTCGTCGCCTCCCCAACGAGCAATTATATCGCAGGAGCGTAAACCCCTATGTAAACGCTGAGCAACACTTTGTAATAATTTGTCACCAATTTTATGACCTAAAGTCTCGTTAATAGTTTTAAATCTATCTAAATCTAGAAAACACACAGCTAATTTACTGCGGCTTTGAGAAGCTTTAATTAAAGACTCTAGCAATCTTTGATAAAACTGCATCCGGTTAGGTAAATTTGTTAAAAGATCGTGATTGGCTTGATGCTGTATTTTTGCTTCTGCTTTAAAGCGCTCGCTAATATCCCGAAAACTCCATACCCTACCTACAATTTCACTACCAATATATTGTGGTTGGGAATAACGTTCAAATATCCTCCCATCCTTAAATTCAATCCAATCGTAAATTTCATTATTTGGATAGCTTTCTAGCTGCGAAGCTGAAGTAAAAAACTCATCCGGTTTTTTCAACTGATTCGATACAAATTCTAGTACTTGTGCATATTTGCCAGATGTTATTAACCTTTGAGGAATACCCCACATTTCCACAAACTTATGATTGTACCCAGTAATACAACCTTTACTATCTACCAATAAAATACCGTCGGTAGTAGTTTCTAAGGTTGTTTTTTGTAAAGAAAGAGACTCTTCGAGTTCTTTCTGTATGCATTGGTGTTTGGCAATCTCTTGGTGCAATTCAAGAGTACGCCGATTTACTTCATCTTTTAATTCTGAATTTGTTTTTTGGCATTTTTTTATATCTTTACGTAAAGATTTTTCTGTTAATAAGTTCTTATAGGCAAGAGAAATTACACCTGCTATAGCTTGTAGAAAATTAACTTCTGGGGATTGCCATGCTTTACTTATTAAACTATATTCTAAGCCTATAAAACCGATAAAATCGCCTTTTAATGTAATTGGCACAAGTAAAGTTGAGACAGTTCCTCTAGCTTGGAAAAAAGCTTGTTCGTCAAGACTAACTTCTGTTAAGTTTTTCCAAACGAGCTTACCTTTTAGTAACTGATTGGCAAAACTGGTAAAAATTTCTCTAATTGGTTTATTTTGTAGAGAAATGTCATTGGTTGAAGAAAAAACAGATGTATCTTGCCATTGAGCTTTTTCATCAATAACTAATTCACCACCCGAAGACTTTTTATGTTCGCATATATAAATTCTATCGGGCTGATAAGCCCATTTTAAAATTGAAATAATCTCTGCATAGCATTCATCTTTACCATCAAAACTCTGCAAAGATTTTTCTAGATTAATAAGCGCTTCGAGGTAAGTTTGACTATTATCTCTAATCACTTCTACATCATCTTTATTATCAATTGGATATTGGTTTTGTACGTCATCTTCTGTCTCTATTTCAAAATCAATTATTTTTAATTTACCAGAAGTACCAATCATTTGTCCTTTACTATTTAATAAAGCTTCTGTATGGCTTTTCACAAGACAAATATTATCGTAGAGAATTTGATAGCAATTGTTGTATGGGCTTTCTTCTATAGAATGTGCTTTGATTATTTTAAATAATTCTAAGTTATGTATATAACCGGGGGAATGAATGCAATCAATAATACTATTTACAATACTTTGTGAAACAGCAGATGCAGTTAACTCCTTCCAAATTGCACTTAGATATCTTCGTTTCTCAGAATTATCTGTGTTGAATAATATTGCTTCATTAATAATGCTAGAAACATGATTTACTGTTTTTTTGTAAGTTTGTGGTAGTTCCTGACGACAATTTAGACAGGAGGTATATCTATTTATAGTTTCTAGCTTGAGCAGTGTTTGCAATTTATCTTTTTTCATGTCGAAACACACCATTCTCCCTCCCAAGCAGTTAAGGAAGCCACGCATTAGCAGCATTAAGGTGCTTTATGATGGCAGCCTATGTTTATTTTTGCCGAAATAGTAAAGTTATTAACCAATTATATTTTCTTTAATTATGTTTATATTTAGGAATCGCCGCAATGTCGCATATATTTCTTGTAGGAGAGGCAAAATGCGGTGTAGACTAACTTCGGGCATTATTACCTTTGCTATGAGGGGAACCTATTAAAGATTTTTTAGAAGACAAAATTTCTAATGGGAACCCTGTGACACTTAATAAAATTTTTAACATAGTAATCACCTTTATAATGTCACGCACCAATCAGTCCACCAGACAATTGCGACCATTCCTGATGTTATCAACACCTTTAGTTTACGATAATTAAAATAATATAATAATTGATATTTTTTTATGAGCTATTCATATTTTATTTTCATCATGAAACATTACATATATATCTTCTAAAGCATCATAAACAAATTATAAATATATTCATAATTATTATGCTTTATATATATAAATAGTTAGCCATAATTCTATATTATCACCGCTTTATAATTAAATTGACCAATATTTAGCTATTGAAAAAATTTGTTGCCGTTGTTCGATAAATTTATATTATGCAATATTCTATCTTAATAATTAACTATACTATCAATTTAGAATATGATGCAATTGATATTTGTAAAAATTTTTGATTGATTAATTAATTGTTTGTCAAAACCATTTTAGTTAAATCTTATTTTATTGGTTAAAAAATGAAACTTAGATTATATTGGCATTTTTATTAGTGTGTTGTTCAAATAACTAGCATTTTGGAGACATATAATGTCAACAAATTTCGCTCGGATATAATTTTTGAACTAATTCTAATCCCAACCCAAAATCAGCTATTACAATCAATTACAATTACTATCAATAAGTATAACAAACAACTTATACTAGTGTATAGAGAGAAAATACTTAAGTCTATAACTTTAGATAGATTGTGTTTTATTCTTTATGAATAGGTTTAAACTAAATTTTTTGCTCTTTCAAGTAAAGCCGCCTTGAGCTAATAATAACTAACTTTGTTAAGTAGCATTTATAGCTAAAAATGGTTTATGCTACTTGGTTGCATAAAAATGAGTTGCTGCTTGCTTTCTGTGATTGAAAAATATGTTTATAACAAAGCAACGCAACTATAGCTTCAAGTCTCTAACAATTAGACATTGACGTTCTACGAAATAAAAATACTGTGTTATAAAATCTTAACTCCGGTAGAAATATGACAAGAAATTCTATCTTTATATGGAAAAGCATAAAACTCCAGCAAGATTTAAAACCGTCACTTCTGCGACACTTTTTTCTTATTTTATTCGATTATCTGTAATAAACAAGTCTAACTGTGTATTTCTCAAATAGCTGTTTAGATTACAGGTAATTTGCTTATCTTATACAAAATCATACTCTTTAGCTACAAGTTATTTTTTTTGATTGTAGAAAATAACACTGTAGTTCCGATGAAACAATTCAAGAACAAAATACTTGTAGCCAATGTAATTTAAACGACTTATCCTGGTAAAATCTTGCAGCACTTAAAGTTAACTAGAGGTTAAAATGAGACACGAAAAACTTTCTCCTGGAATCTTATTAGCTTATGAAGATTATCACAGAGAAGGAAGCCAAGGATTAACAACTCACAGACGTTCCCTGGGAATTGTTTCTCCTAGAAGTGCCCTGAAGCCAATTCGGAGTGTAGTTTTTATTTATTGTGATGAAGAAGCTGACTTGAGTCATTTATCGCAATACGGTATTAAGATAAATCAAAATCGGGGTACAGTCAGAACTGCTTTTTTACCTATTGAAAGTTTAGATCGTTTATCGGAAGATCCAGCTATCGAACGTATTAAGCCATCCCGAAAATTGCATTGGCGGATGGATGTTGCACCCGAAAAGGTGCAGCTGCCAAAGTTTAAGCAACAAAATTCTCAGTTAAGCGGTAAAGGTGTAATCATCGGTATTATTGACAGCGGTATAGATCCAGCGCATCCTGCCTTTGCAGGACGTATTTTACGTATATGGGATCAAACTTTATCAGGGAAAGGAGTAGCTGAAGGTGGATACGGTGCTGAGTTAGAAGACAAATATTTATCAATGTCCCTTGATACCGACGGACACGGTACTCACGTAGCTGGAATTGCTGGAGGTGACGATAAAGAATTTTGTGGGGTTGCACCGGAAGCAAAATTTATTATTGTCAAAACCGATTTACAAGATGCTCATATTGCTGATGCAGTTCGCTATGTTTTCCGAGTAGCTGGGGAAATGGGACTTCCATCTGTAGTAAATCTGAGCTTAGGAGGACATGCTGATGGTCATGATGGTACTGATTCTCTTTCCAAAGTAATCGACGCTGAAACTGGTTCGGGAAGAATTGTTTGTGCTGCTGCGGGTAATGAAGGTAATGATAATATTCACGGTCAAACCAATGTCAGCGCCGGTGAGATGAAGACCATGCGTTTTTCTGCGCCGTTAAATCAAGTAGGCATAGTATGGTTAAACGGCTGGTATTCTAAAGACTCCGAACTAGAAATATCTGTAAGAAGCCCCAACGGTTTTGTTACACCTTTTCAACCAGTGATTACTGATGACAATCCAGCACAGGAATATAACTTGTCAGATGCAAAAATTGAAATAGTAACACCGGGCAAAGACCCAATGAACGGTGATTACAATTTCTTCGTACAGATACGCGGAACAGGTGAAGGGCAATTCAATCAACCCGTACCCGGTGGCGTGTGGCAATTACGATTACGCAACAAGTCTTCAAAAGATACCCGTGTAGACGTTTGGACTTTAGATGACGCAAGTTCGGTATTTTTTACTGGTAAAAGCATTGCAGATTCCGTCAAAATTGGTTCTCCCGGATGTGCCCAGAGTGGTGTCACAGTTGCTTCCTACACCACAAAAGCTAAATATATTGATATTGATGGTAAAGAGCGGCAAATGGGCTTAGAGTTAGATACCATATCAGAGTTTAGCAGCGAAGGACCTTTACGAAATGGCATACAAAAACCAGATATAGCTGCTCCTGGGGCAATGATAGTTTCAGCCCTTTCTAGCGATGCCAACTTGGATAGATCGATGATTATCAATTCTAAGTTTGTAGCATTAGCAGGAACTAGTATGGCCACACCTTTTGTTACCGGCTTAGTCGCTCTACTATTGCAGCGCAATCCCAAACTCGATCCCCAAGCTTTAAAACAGCTGCTTTACCAAAATAGTTCTATTCCTGGTCAAGATAAAGAGACATTTGATAATAAATGGGGATTTGGCTTGATTAATGCCGAAAAAATGTAAATACTATTTGTTTTGAAATATTTTTAAGCCTATCAATTGAATTAAGGTCTACATAAAGATGGATTGGAATCAACTTTATACTTGATAGGCTTAAAAAGGGGCAAGTAAGATTGCTGTTACCTGCCCTTTATTCATTAACAGTTTATGAACTTTAGTAAGCTAGATACCGCTCTTATATTGGCTCTTAAAAAAACTCAAGACCAATCAGAACCTTGCTTAGTAGTTTTTATTCACACACAATCAGCGATAGACTCTGCGGCAATTGCTGTTTTGGAAGGTTTTGGTGTCAGTGGTATCACGGCAAAAAGAGATGTGTTTACAGCAACCGTATCGCCAAATGCAGTTTCTCAGCTTTCAGAACAGCCTTGGGTAAAGTATCTAAGGCTTTCTCAGGAACTACGTTTGGTTAGTGGGGATTAGGATAGTCAAAGTGTAGTTGATTGATAAGAAGGTAGCTTTAATTGTTACATGTACTTCAATCTTGAAGTTATTAAAAGTCCAATTTTTACTACAGCGATAGTGTTTTCATTAACTTACCTTAATCTTTGATTTCCCCTGTGCGAGCTGTCACACACAGTCATAAACTGATTAGTGAGAGCTTCAAGGCAGTCTGGAGAAATATAAATGAAAAAAGTTTTAGGTATTATTCTTGGTGGTGGTGCGGGCACTCGTCTTTATCCGCTAACAAAGTTTCGTGCAAAGCCAGCAGTACCGTTAGCAGGTAAATATCGCTTAATAGATATTCCGGTTAGTAACTGTATCAATTCTGAAATATTTAAAATTTATGTTTTAACGCAGTTCAATTCTGCTTCCCTCAACCGTCACCTTGCCCGAACCTACAGCTTTGCTGGTTTCACAGAGGGCTTTGTAGAAGTACTTGCTCCCCAGAAAACTCCAAGCAGTTCAAACTGGTTTCAAGGTACGGCGGATGCAGTACGTCAGTATCAATGGCTTTTTGAAGAATGGGATATAGATGAATATCTGATTCTCAGCGGAGACCACCTTTACCGCATGGATTACCGTCAGTTTGTCGAACGTCATAGAGAAACTGGAGCCGATGTTACTTTATCCGTTGTTCCAATGGACGAACGTGGTGCTTCCGCTTTTGGGTTAATGAAAATTGATAATACTGGCAAAATTATCGATTTCAGCGAAAAACCCAAAGGGGAAGCTTTGAAAAAAATGGCTGTTGATACAAGCGTACTGGGATTGGATGCAGAGCAAGCAAAGCAAAAACCATACATTGCCTCGATGGGGATTTATGTATTTAAAAAACAAGTTTTACTTAACTTGCTAAACCAATCAAAAGACCAAACTGATTTCGGTAAAGAAATTCTTCCTAGTGCATTAGATAAATACAACGTTCAAGCTTTCCTATTCGATGATTACTGGGAAGATATTGGAACTATCGAAGCTTTTTACAACTCAAATCTGGCATTAACTCAACAGCCAAGACCACCTTTTAGCTTCTACGATGAAGAAGCCCCTATCTACACTCGTTCTCGTTATCTTCCTCCCACCAAGCTATTAAATTGCCAAATAGCACAGTCAATGATTGGAGAAGGTTGTATTCTCAAAGATTGCCGCATCGTTAACTCAGTTTTAGGAGTGCGATCGCGTGTTGAATCTGGATGCAATATTGAAGATACGCTGATTATGGGGTCGGATTTCTACCAACCCTATGCCGAACGTCAATCCGACTGTGGTGGCGATAGTGAGACGGGATTAGGGATTGGAGCCAACACTACAATTCGCCGCGCCATAATTGACAAAAATGCTCATATCGGTTGTGACGTTCAGATTATCAATAAAGATAACGTTCAAGAAGCCGATCGCGAGGAAAAAGGCTTCTACATACGCAGCGGTATTATAGTAGTACTAAAAAATGCGACGATCGCAGACGGAACAATTATTTAGTTCAGCAGCCATTAACAAGATTAAAATTTGGATAGTATGAAAGTAGTTAGTAAGATATCTAACAGCTAAAAACTATCAGTTAATCGGGATTAATGCATTTTTCTATCTCTGTTAGAAGGCGAGTAAGAAGAATTTTTTAGCTTCTTTAATCTCAGATATCTAATAAGATAGTTCATTTAGATCCCCATAACACTTTACAAAAGTTACGGTACAAGCACATTCGCATGTGTTATCGCCGAGCTGAACGCACCACCAAATTGGTGGTGCGTTAAAAATAACGTAGAGAACGCACGCCTGTATATTGCGAGTGGAAAGCAGCTAGTAAAGGTCACTCTGTTAAGCATTAACAGCTAAAATCCCCTCCACTTGCACAAACAATATCAACCGTTAAGCTTTGCTATTTTGAGCTTCAATAGTACGGAAATTTCACTGTTCTCGACTAGCAAGAACCGCACCTAAAAATTATTTAATATTTGTTAATTTATTGTCAGAGCCAGAATGTCCGTAATTATAGTCTGGACGGTACATTGGTTTAATTCATACATAGAATAATTATTGAAAACATACCAATTAGGAGGCTAGTAGATGGCTGCAACCGACTTCAAAGATTATTATCAAATTTTAGGAGTAAATAAAAGTGCCACCCAGGAAGATATAAAAAAAGCTTTTCGTAAATTAGCCCGTAAGTATCATCCTGATGTCAATCAAGGTAACAAAGAAGCTGAAGCACGTTTTAAAGAAGTTAACGAAGCATACGAAGTCTTATCAGATCCCGAAAAGCGTCAAAAATACGACCAGTTCGGTCAATATTGGAAGCAAGTCGGACAAGGTTTCCCCGGTGGTGCAAGTGGTGCTGGGGTAGATATGAATGGCTTTGATTTTGGTCAATACAGCAGCTTTGATGATTTTATCAACGAATTATTAGGACGTTTTGCTGGCGGCAACCGTGGAGGCGGACAAAGTTATTCCTATCGGACTTCAACAGGTGGCGCAAGTGGGTTCGGTGGATTTAATGACTTCGGTGGTTTCCAAGACATGGGTAGAAACGTTGCCCAAGACAGTGAAGCAACTATTACCTTAAGTTTTGCAGAAGCTTTTAATGGCGTACAAAAGCGGTTTAACTTGGGTAATGAAACTATCGACGTTCGCATACCTGCTGGAGCTAAACCGGGCAGTCGCTTACGAGTCAAAGGAAAAGGTCCAGCCCCAGCCAGCCCTTTAAGTCAAAGACGTGGCGATTTATATCTTGTAGTTGAACTCGCAACCCACCCATTTTTCAAATTTGATGGTGATAATTTGGTATGTGAAGTACAGATTACTCCCGATGAAGCGGTATTGGGAGCAACTATTGAAGTACCAACACCCGACGGTATGGTTGATGTCAAAATTCCAGCCGGAGTGCGGGGGGGGCAGTCATTACGTTTACGTGGAAAGGGTTGGCGCAATCGTAACGGCGATCGCACCGATCAATTAGTTAAAATTGCCATTGCGACACCGAAAAACATCAGCGAACAAGAACGAGAATATTATGAGAAAATCCGGGATATTCGCACCTTTAATCCCCGCAGCAATTTACAGCAATTTAGACTATAACTATTGGTTAAATGTTATGAGAGTGGGGTAGCCCTACTCTTTTTTCAAAATCATTAAAAGTAAATATTAATTTTAAAAATTATACAAACCCGGTCTTTTAAATAACCGGGTTTTTGAAGAAGGTCTTCATATTATTAAATAAGAAGATGAAAGTCCGAAGTGCAATGGATTATAATGCCCAACGCAATTTTGACACCGTATGACAGTGGGAAATTCAACCTTTACTCAGAAGTTAAATTAATTAATTTAAATTGGAATCAATGCAAGAGAGTAGAGTTTCTATACTGGCATTATGGTCTAAAAATGAAAATAAATGTTTATAAATAAGTTTTCCTTGTTTATCTAAAACAAATTGTGCTGGTAAGGGGGCACCTAATGCTTGCCCAACCTTATAATTACGAAACACCCTACAGCTAGGGTCGCTCAACAACGGCATTTTTACACTTAAATCTTTTACAACTATTTGACTTTGACGTTCATCAGTACTTGTAATCATTAAAACTTCTACACCCCTATTTTTAAATTGCTCGTAGTTCTCATTCAAAGCTTTGATATGGGGGAAACAGAAAGGGCAATATTGCTTTTCGGTAAAAATGCGCGTTAGTGCTACAATAACTGGCTGCTTATTTTGATAGTCTGATAATTTAACTAAGCTACCATTTGTAATATCTGGAAGTTGAAATTGAGGTGTCAATTCCCCCAATCGCCAATCGTTTTCCGCCGGAATTGGTAAAAGATTATATAAAAACCGCTGGTTGAATAAACCACTAAAATCGGTAGAAGTTAACATTTAAATACTTTTGTTGTGAAATTGTATGAATTAATTTACTTAAATTACTTAATATATCTATTAAAGTATGGTTAATGGTAACTTGATTACCACTAACCATACTTTAATCAATTTCCACAAAACTAAATTGCGGAGAAATACACTTTGGACTTTTCTGGATCGGGATTCATCGTTTTATCCCCTGGTTGCCAACCAGCAGGACAAACTTCATCGGGATGAGATTGAACGTATTGAATAGCTTGTAATGTCCGTAGTGTCTCCTCTACATTACGACCAAATGACAAATTGTTGATGGTCGCATGCTGAATCACACCATCTTTGTCTATAATGAACAAACCGCGCAAAGCTACACCTGCTTCTGGATCTAGCACGTTATAAGCAGCGCTAACTTCTTTCTTTATATCCGATACTAAGGGATAATTTAAATCGCCCACTCCGCCAGACTTACGGTCTGTTTGAATCCATGCTAAGTGGGAAAATTCGCTGTCAACAGAAACACCAAGTATCTCAGTGTTGAGCTTTTTAAATTCTTCGTAACGGTCGCTAAAAGCTGTAATTTCAGTAGGACAAACAAATGTAAAGTCTAAAGGATAGAAAAACACAACGGTGTACTTGCCGCGATAGTCGGAAAGCTTAACTGTTTTGAATTCTTGATCCACTACAGCTGTAGCTGTAAAATCCGGAGCCTGTTGACCAACTCGGAGGCATCCTTCTGATGAATAAGTAAGGGGCATTATAATTAATTCTCCTCGGGGCTATATTTTTGCATCAACGCAATTCTCGGTGGTCTTTAATAAATAACGCTCGCCGATTTTACGCTTTGATTATTTAATTACGAACTGTTACAAATAATATCATACTCATAACGATTTCTCGTTTGGAAATGGGAGATTTAGATACTCGGGAATGGTTGTTAACTAATGGCTTGGGAAGTTTTGCAAGTGGTACAGTTTCCGATGTCCGCACTCGCACTTACCACGGTTGGTTATTTGCTGCAACAAGTCCACCTTCTGGACGCACTTTGTTGATGTCACATTTAGAAGCTAGCTTAGAATTACCAACAAAAGTAATAGCCTTGGGGACTAATTTTTGGGCTAGCGGTCAAATAGAACCTCTTGGCTACAAATTGCTGCGTTCTTTTGATATTAATCCAGTTCCTGAATGGACTTGGGGCGAACAAGGTTGGCAATTGAGCAGGCAAATATTTATGCCATATGGATTGCAAGCAAAGCTCGAAGAACAAAAGGAAACAAAAGATTTTAACGATTCAATACTCGGTACTAACCAAACATCATTTCGAGACCGCGTATTAATTCAGTATCGTTATCAAGGTAGGGATACCGCCGTTTTAAGACTAAGGTTGCTGGTTGGCGATCGCGACTTTCACCATCAGCAAAAAGGAAGTTCTCAACTGCAATTTTCGCAACAACTTAAGAAGGGACAGCTTTTTTTGCAATCAAAAAATGCAGATGAATTTGGCACGCCTTGGCATTTGCGCTGGAGTAAAGGTACTTATCAGTCAAACGGTATGTGGTACTGGAATTATGGTTTACCTGAAGAAAACCGTAGAGGATTATGTGATAAAGAAGACCTTTATAGTCCAGGGTACTTAAGTGTTGTTTTAGAATCTGGAGATACCGTAACACTAGAGGCTCAACTTGGTTTCCCCGATGAATCGAATATTGCTCTTAATTGCGAAAGCTTTAACCGAGAAATATTAGCAGAGCAAAAGAGGTTATCGCAGATTTTTGGATGGGAAAATTTTGAACAGAGCAAAGGAAATAAATTAAAGTTATCTAGCCCTTCGACTTCCCTACCTGCAAAGGATGTAATTTGGCAAAAACTATTACGTGCTAGCGACCAATTTATAGTCCATCGAGCATCAATAAATGGCCCGACAGTAATTGCAGGGTATCACTGGTTCAATGATTGGGGACGGGATACTTTAATTGCTTTACCAGGTATAGCGATAGTACCGCAACGTTTTGAAATCGCTAAAGGATTGTTGCAAACCTTTGGACATTACTGTCGTCAGGGTTTGATTCCTAATGCTTTTCCTGATGCTGGTGGCGAACCTTTTTACAATAGTATAGATGCAACTTTGTGGTGGATTGAAACTTTAGGTATCTATTTAGAAGCCACCCAAGATTGGAAATTTTTAGCACAGCAGTATCCCATTGTACGAAAAATTTATAAAGCATTAGTTGGCGGTACAAATTATAAGATTAATGTTGATTCTACTGATGGTTTATTAAGTTGGGATGCTCCTGGTGTAGCTCTTACTTGGATGGATGCGGTGGTGGAAGGTATTCCTATTACTCCTCGTCGCGGTAAACCTGTAGAAATCAATGCGTTGTGGTATTCCGCTTTATGTTGGGCTTCACGGTGGGCAGAAGTTTTAAGCGAGCAGCATTTCGCTGAAGAGGGAGCGCGATTTGCAAATCAAGCCCGGAGATATACTCAGCAAGCCGAACAGGTAAAGCAGTCGCTGCAAAAATTCTGGAATCCTAAAGCTTGCTATTTGTACGACACCATCGAACCAGATGACTCTCGCAATTCTCAAATTAGACCAAATGCAGTTTTAGCACTTTCACTAAGCCACTGTGGCTTTTCTGGGAAACAAGGATATCAAGTACTTGAACGAGCCGCAAAAAGCTTACTAACTCCCTATGGACTGCGTTCTCTCGAACCTTCAGATCCGGAGTACATCGGAAAATATATTGGCAATTCAGTTAGTCGTGACAGTGCTTATCATCAAGGTACTGTTTGGAGTTGGCTAATTGGTCCTTTCATCCGGGCTTGGCAGCGTTTTCATAAAGATGAAGCCTTACCTTTTGATTGGGAACCCTTAATGCAACATTTTTTATCAGATGCTTGTCTTGGCTCAATTTCCGAGATTTTTGATGGCGATGAACCGCACCAGCCAAAAGGAGCCGTAGCTCAGGCTTGGTCTGTTGCTGAGGTGGTTAGACATTACCACGATTTTAAATGAGAGTAGCAAGTAGCAAGTAGCAAGTATGGCGATATTTATTTAGGGTTTGTTGAAAAAGTCTTTTAATCAGGGTAGGGAATAGGGAAAAGGGAACAGGGAACAGTTTTACCTCTAATTTTTGGAGTCCAAAAAATGCGAGATGCAAGGTTTTTAAGGCTTATATCCCTATTTTCTTGCACTTTTTCCAGTCTAAATAGCCCCAAAAGCTTGCAATATAAGTGTTTTAAATTAATTCAGCAGACCCTATTTATTGTCTTGTGATTATCAGAAATCAAAAATCAAATATTCATTACTCGCTACTTTTAGAATGTTCTCCCATCTCCCTGTCTTCATCATGATGTCACACATCAAATAAAATTACGGGACTGACATAATTGCCAATCCCGAAACTGTTAACTAATTAATTGAATGGCTCAGGTGCGACTCGAACGCACGACCAAGGGCTTATGAGTCCCCTACTCTAACCAACTGAGCTACTGAGCCAAATTTTATTTGATTATAAATATATCATATAAATAAAGTCTTGACTAGCATTAGGCTAAATTATTTTTTAAGCAAATAATTGAGAATCGAAATCTGTCAATCGTTATCTGCTCGCAGCTACTAAAAGCAAAAGAGGGAGACATTCTCCCTCAACCTTCCAAGGCAATTATCTAGATGCTAATCAATCGGAAATTATTTGCGAGGAGGAAGGAAAGCTATAGGGTTAACTGCTTTTTTGCCACCTTTACGGATTTCAAAGTGCAGGTGAGGACCGGTACTAAAGCCAGTGCTTCCCATTTTAGAAATCATTTGACCTTGCTGTACGCGCTGACCTTTACGCACGATAATCTTGCTGTTATGAGCGTAGCGAGTCAAGGTACCATCAGCGTGACGAATATCAACTAACTTGCCATAACCGCCACGATTCCAACCAGCAGATACAACTACACCATCTGCTGCTGCACGAATGGGGGTACCTGTGGGAGCTGCGATGTCAATTCCTTTATGCATTCTTCCCCAACGAGGACCGAAACCAGAGGTGAAAACACCTTTAGCAGGCCATACAAAACCTTTTGCAGGTGGTTTTGATTCGTCAATGGGTTTTGGTAAGTATCTATCAACCGCAGCTAATGGAGGTAGCCCTGGAGATACTGTTGTTTTTACAACCGAGGAAGATTGAGAACGACCGCTGAAATTTGAAGAAGGTGTTACTACCCTAACACCTCTACTACGAGAGAAGTTGGGATTAATATCCTGGCTAGGTGAAGGAACCGGAATCGGTACTGCTGCGGTGTTAGGTCTAGCAACGCGAATGGGTACCGAAGCTTTGCCCACTATTGGCTTTGTTACAGGAATAGGTACAGAAGCTGATTCAGGCTTGCTAGATGGTACTTCTACTGAGTGCCTAGTAGTATTTGCCTGGGGTACAACTACTCCAGCTTGTTGAGTGCGGTATTTTTCCCGCAATCTTTCGATTTCTGCTTTTAACTTACGAAGACGCTCATTTCTAGAAACTTTTCTCGCTAAAGCATTACGTTTATCAGCGAGCTGCATTTCTGAAAATACAGAAGGCACGGGAGTTTCACCACCTACGCCGAATGAATTTTCATTATTATCGACGCTATTGATAGAAGATGAAAACTGCGAATCATCCTTTATTGTTGAATCCGATGCAATTGCAACAACATTACTATTGCTTTGGGCACTAGGAACAATCAATTGTCGATCAACCTTTAATTGATTGGGGTTAGACAATTGATTTGCTTTAGCTAGTTTGGATACCGAAGTACCATAGTTGCTAGCTATTTCGGCAAGAGTATCCCCAGGCTTAACTAAGTGCGTTGCAGCTATTGTAGTTGGTGCTGCTAATGTTGGGTTAACTGCTGTTGGTACTGTTACAGCTTGTTGTACCGGATTAACACTAGATGTAATTTTGGCAGTTTGTGGCGCTGTATTTGTACTTACTGTTGTTTGCTCAACTTTACTTGCCTGCTGGGTTTTCACCGCTGCTGGCTTTACGCTTTCAACGGAAGTCGAACGTAGCTTATTTAGACTTGCTTTTAAGCGGTTCGATTTCTGCTTTAAACGGTTAAGTGCAAATTTTTGTTGCGCTTCCAACTGAGTATTGCCAGAGAAAGCAACCTCTTTAGCATCCACAGCTTGTGGAGCAATTGTGATGTTTTTACTCTGAGTGCTTTTAGCATTGCTGATAGCTCGGGATATAATTCTTCCCTTAGCTGCTTGTGGCACGGAGTAAAGCGTATTGCTACTAGCCGCTGTTGAATTTTTGCTGGGTATTTGTACTCCAAACTGAGCGGACTTCAGACTTGAGGCAACATGCAATTTAGCTCCAAACCCATTTGCCTTCGAGATTGCTGTCGGCTCCACTACGGTAGGACTCGTTGCCCCAATATCGTTGGAGATAGCTTTAAAAGACCGCTTTTTTGTGGGAGCAAACTTTATCTCATCGGATGCAGCAGGAATTGCAGAGGCAGTGTTTTGATTGCCTACAGGCTCTGCTGCTAGGGCTTGGTCGCTTTGTCGAGTCACGAAAAGGCTGGTTGCTCCCATCGAGATTGCCAAGCCAATCATGGCGGCTTTAGGCATCCGACGTTTAACCTGCGGAGTAACTAAGCTACTGTGCTCTATCGAAACATCATTATCATTAATGTGACTTTCTAACACAGCTTTCATTTTCTTCTTCAATGCTCGTTTCAAAGACAACCTCCTACGATCGCTAGCGCTTAACCGAACTCGATCTTTATAGTTGAAAAAAAATCAACGATTTGAATCACTCAAAATAATAGATCGAGATCACATTTACCAGAGATACTTAGGCAAGATTAACCCGGTTCTCTGTTTTAGACAAGTTAACACTGTACTAGTAAAAATCAACTTTTTGTGCTTACTTGTCTCCTACCGTTAACTACACCCTAATTTAGTTTTCCTTAATACAGACATATAAAACATTTACATCTGCTTTAAGAAAACATCAAACTTTATAAGTAAGAACAATAATAAAGCTTTATGTTCGGGCTATTGCGACCTTCATCGGCAGCAATTTTTAGGAATAAGCATGTTTGTTACTGTAATTCTTGAACAGCAGTTGCGCCATATTCTACCCTCCCAATCGAGACTTTACGTTGATTTTTCCCTAAAGTACAACCGTATTTACTCGCAAGTACATTTACCCTTCAAAAAAAGCTCAGGGATTACAACAAAGGTTCAACTGCCTGCTATGACAAACTTTACCCCAACTAAAAGCAATTATCGGGATAATTCCAATTAACAAAAATCTATGATTCGATTCCTAAAAAACTTCAATTTATATATACAAATTTCTTATATAAAACCGCTGTTTAACTTAGGTAATTTTTACCATTAATCAAAAAAATCATAAGGGTAAAGTATTTTTTTACACATTAAATATTACTTATAGCAAGTATTTACTCTACAAATCATTAAATGAATAAATATTCTATGGTTTTCCACACAATTATCACTTAGGTACTATAACCGAATAAATGTATATCTGAAGTTGATGAATTGTACTTAAGAAAGATAGCCCAAGGCTCGACGAGCTTCAAATAGGCTGACAGCAACGCTGACAGACAAATTTAGGCTGCGAACATTAGGTTCTTTCATCGGAATATGAAGAGTTGCATCGCATTCTGCTAAAACATTGCTTGGTAAACCCGTTGTTTCACTGCCAAACAAAAGCCAATCGGTTGCTTGATACTCATAACCTGTGTAATTAAAATTACCCCTGACGCTGAAACCTAATAATCTTCCTCCACGCTGCTGATGAAAGACTTTGAAGGCTTCTAAAGATTGATGATTATGTAGCTTTACATAAGGCCAATAATCCAAGCCTGCTCGCTTGAGGTAACGGTCAGTTATTTCAAAACCTAGAGGTCCAACTAAGTGCAATTCGGTACCTGTAGCCGCACAAGTACGAGCAATATTACCTGTATTCGGAGGAATTTGCGGATGAACTAAAACTATCTGTGGCATTGACAATCAATTAATTGTATTCAAAAAAACAATGTATTCGTTTTTTCAAAACTATCTTAAGATAGAGGGCACATATAGTTTTTATTAATAAGAATCAAAATGAGAAAATCTATAAAAAAAATTAAACCAGCAATAATGCTTTAAAAATCATTGCATGAAGAGTATTTAAAGTAAATGTGAAAAGATAGTAAATTTTTGAGGATAACAGATTTTTATGTTTCCGGCAAAATATACCATCTCATGAGAAAAAGCAGAATCGTATCAAGTTAGTAAAGTAGAACACAATTTGTCTTCAAGTTCTAATTCTCGTTCTCGAATTGAATCGATGGCTTGTGAGATTACGTTACGACTGCTCACACCCAAACGGTGAAGCTGTAGCCATTTTTGAGCTTGATTACCTTCACGAAGAATTTTTTGTAGTGGTAAGATAAAGCATCCGAAGCCTTGCTGTTTGGCAATTCCCACTGCTGGTTCGTAAAGTTCGTTTATCCATTCAGCAGCTTTAATAGTTCTGCCGTCAACCCAATGAGTTAGATCGGCATCCAAACTATTAGAAGCACAATTAGCTTCATTTTGGGCTGTAATCCCGACTAATTCTGCTGGAGAAAAGCTACTTTTAACTAACGGGTCAAGCTTAGGATTATTTATTACTTGCAGCAAACGCACTTCTAACAAAGCTGTAATTGCTAGCAGTGTAATCGGGTCAGTAACTAAATCGCAAATTCGTAATTCAAGCCGATTTAAATCGTAGGGACGGCGATCGCCATTTGGTCGAACTGATGTCCATAGATGTCGTACATTTTGCATTGTGCCTTGAGCTAGCTGTTCTTGAGTCCATCGAATATGATGAGCATGGCTTTCAAACAATGGAACAAATGAAGGTGTTTGCGGGAAAACACCCCAGCGAGTAGAGTGATAACCTGTTGCTTTACCGTCTAAGAATGGTGATGAAGCGCTTAAAGCAAGATACAAAGGAGCTTCTAGGCGAATCACGCGACATGCCCGCATTAGTACTTCGGGGTCGCTGATACCTACGTTAATATGAACGCTAGCGGTAACTACTTTAGTACCGTAGGTATTTTCGATATATCCGTGATAAGGATTGTTTGGATCGGAACGGAAAAATTTTTCACTTCCACCAAGAGATAAAGTGCTTCCAGGTATCAAAGTATAATTACCTAGTTTCTGAAGATATTTCCTCAGTTTTAAACGAGGACATAAAAGACCGCATAAAAGCCTTTCGTAATCGTAAAATGGAGCGGTTACATATTCAACATTGCGGCTATCCGGTTCCCGCATAAACCCATCTAATGCAGCGGTGATTTTGTCAGAGAGACCAATGATGTCACCTTGAGGCGTACCAGTATACATCTCGATCTCAAAACCCTTCGATAGCACCACAAATATTCTCCTTGGCTCTTTAGTGATACTAAAATTGTATCTGAGGTAACGGAATTACGCATCAACCTTTTGATAGCTATCAAGAGAAATAATTGATAAGTAAAATTTGAATTTAAGTAAATATTAGGTATGAATCTTGATTTTTATGAGTCTGCAAAAAGGAATAGGTAAGAACCTATAGAAATAAAAAGTTATCAAGTAATATACCTTACTTTAGCTTTACAGTTGGCTCTCAATTTGAAAAGCATTAACCAAGGTTGTAAACAGCTAGTTGTTTATTCACGGCTGAGAAATCTGGTTCCGATCAAAGTTGATGATGTTTTTAGATTGTATCTGCAATGGGTAGAGTAAAATGAAACTCGCTACCTTGATTTTTTCCATTCGATGTAGCCCAGATTTGTCCGCCTAATTTTTGAATAATTTGACGACAAATCGCTAAACCCAAGCCAGTACCACCAATTGAACGCTGTAAGAAGTTTTCTTCTTGGTAAAAGCGTTGAAAAATTCTTTCTAATTCTATTGGTTCAATTCCTCTACCGGTATCTTTAATCACAATTTCTAAGTAATTTGTGAGAAGTTGTTTATCTGCTTGTGCTTTGGCATAATTTTCTTTATAGAGTTGAGCGCTAACCGTAATTTGTCCGTCCGATGAAGTAAATTTACAGGCGTTATCTAAAAGCTTAGATAATACTTCCATAATTCCTTCTCTTTCGGCTTGTACTAAAGGTAATTCGGATGGCAAATCTATAACAATCTGGGGCAAACTATTATTTAAATTACGTCTTTTAAAACTACCTAAAACCAAATTCAAGCTTTCTGCAAGTGAAGTAGCTTCTAACTGCGATCGGGCTGTATTAGCTTCTAGTTTTGAAAGGGTAAGGAAATCCCCGATTAATCTTCCCATGCGTTCGGAATCCCCTAAAGCAGTATCTAACATTGTCTGTTGAACTTCTAAAGGTATATTTTCCTCTAAAGCTAAAGTCTCTAAACAAATTTGGATAGTAGATAAAGGAGTCCGCAATTCATGACCTACAATAGCGATTAAGTTACTTTGGGTACGTTCTAAATCTGCCAATCGGCGGTTAAGTTCTTCTAAATTATGATAGGCTTGAGCCTGCATCAAAGCAATTGCAACTTGCGTGGCAATTACTTCTACAAATGTACGTTCGGATTCGTTCCAAAGATAAGGTTGATTGTCACAATGATGAATTTCTAAAATACCCAGCCAAGTTTCTTGATAGCGAACTGGGATTAACAAACAAGAGCGAATTTCCCAACGTTGAAACTTATCGCTCAATTCGGCATGTGCTTGAATACCTAAATCTTGGCTAGCGTCGGAAATAGCAATAACTTGATTTTTTTCTAAAGCATTTTTAAATAATGGATGATTTGCTATTAACCAATTTTCTCCTTTCATAGAAGGAAATACATCTGCAACACATTCGTAATGAATGGGTACGGCTTGATCTATGGGATAATTATAAAAAATGCAGCGGCAAGGGTTAAAAACTCTACCCAACTCTCTAACCGTACTAATAATAATTTCTTCCGAATTTAAAGAGTTACGGATAAAGGCCGTGACCCGATTAATCAATCTTTCAAATGTTTCTTTTTGCAGAATTGTACGATAGGATTTTAGCTGTTTATATTGACTCGACTGTAAATAATTTACTAAGCGACCTGTAAAAAGTCGAGCATCAATTTCTAAAATTTGCCCGCTTGCTGCTTGAGGTTTATTATCGGAATCAAGACTGTAATGTTGCTTTGCTATTTCTACTTTCTCTGCTAACTGCGGTTGATAATCTAAAATCCGGTTTAATAGCAAAACCGCTGCTTTTTGACTTATCTCGCGGTCAAATGTCCAAATACCTTTAAATTGCCTTAATTCGTCAAAAGTTACTCCTTCTACTGGAGCAGAAAATTCTCGACAAACTATACAGGCACAGTATTTTTGAGCAACAATAACTAAATGCCATTCTTGAGCTAAAAAATCATCTTGTGGATCGAAGGGTACTACCACATAAGGATTGGAAGTTGCAACTAAATCAGAATCCGGCGCAGCCATAACGTAAACTTGATCGCTGCGCTTTGCGATTCTGGCATAGCGACGGGTTTCTTGACGGTAAAAACGCTCGTGCTGAAAATTAGCAATTACCAGCGGTTTCTCGTTCCCTACTATTACCAAGTCTTCCATTGCGTGGGAAAGTGCAATTAAGGAAGCTTTAAAATAGATCTGAGGACGTAATGATTTATTAGCGAGCAGTAAACTGTGTAACAGGGATTGCTGGGAAATATTCATTTATTGAATCGATAAATACACTCACCTCCGTCATGCTGTTTCCAGCAATAATAAGGAGCTATTTGTGATATTACAAAAGTTGCTGGTTTACTCGTGAGGAAATGAATCTAATTACCGCACAGAACATTTATTCAGACAATCTCAAGTAGTAAAGCAGATGAACTATTTTCACTTATTTTAGCGTTATGTAATTCTGCTTCATCTAAACTCACAAAACTGAGATCGGCATCCGTCATATCAACTCTAGCTAAAATCGCTTTACTTAAATTGACGTTGTACAAATCTGCTTTATTCAGAATTGCTCCTGTCAAATTAGCCCCGGCAAGGTTAGAGTTCGCTAAGTTCGCACCAGTCAAGTCGGCATAACGTAAATCCGCGCCTTCGAGGTTGGTATTACTAATATCAGCATAGCGTAGAGAAGCCAGACGCATATCGGCCTTACTTAAATTGGCTTTATGCAAATCTACACGGTTTAAATTAGCCCTAATCAAACAAGCTTTAACCAAAGAAGACCAAATCAAGAAAGATTTACTCAAATCGCACCTCCAAAGAGTCGCCTTTTCTAGATTTGCTTCATTTAACTTGGCTCTACATAATGAAGCTCCCTCTAAATTCGCGCTAGTGAGGTCTGCTCGATTCAAATTGATTGCATTTAAAGAAATTTCACTAAGATTTGCTTGCTGCAAACTAGCTTCTACAAAATCTCTATTACCTGCTAGATATTGCTCTATCAACTGATTTGTATCCATAAAACAACACGTACTCGAATAAGTATGGGCAAGCAGATTAACTAATTACAGTATCTATATGGCATA
The DNA here is from genome assembly GCA_019192545.1 of Rivularia sp. MS3. Classification (GTDB taxonomy): domain Bacteria; phylum Cyanobacteriota; class Cyanobacteriia; order Cyanobacteriales; family Nostocaceae; genus Rivularia. The sequence goes on from JAHCMI010000022.1 coordinate 39,632, forward strand.
GCCGAAAAATAATATTTCTTAACGGCTTCTTAAGAAAAACCTTCTCAAAAGAAGGCAATCGCGCTAATTCGGCGAGTCTCTAAAGATAAATACCTTGCAGGGGAAAGCTGCTTTAAATCTTAATTCGCAGACCCAACCAAATACAGAAAAGCAACCAACTACTAAATTTAAGTAATCTGCACTTTTGTTAAATTTTATTAACCTCTGTAAATAAGATAAATAATTTTGTTACGTTTAGTCAAGAGAAATTGACAAATTTTCTTTTGTGTATTGAGCGATAGGGAGCCTAGGACGATGTTTGCGTGCGGCTGAATTTAGGGATAAACATTAACCTTATTTGTATTCAAAACTGGCTGATTTTATCGAAATTGTGTATCAAAATTTCGATGTAGGCTTATTTATTACTGAGATATGCTAGGCGAAAATTCCCAACCTTTATCTTTTAAAGGTCAAGACTTAGCTGGTGCAAACTTTGACCATAAAGATTTGCGATTTGCGGATTTTACGAGTGCGAAACTGGAAAAAGCGACTTTTGTGAGTGCGAATCTCCAAGGAGCGATTTTTGATAAAGCTACTTTGGATAAAGTAAATTTCCAAGAAGCTAATCTGCAAGGAGCAACATTACAGTTTGCCAATTTAGTCGAAGCTTATTTTTCTGAAGCGGATTTAAGTAAAGCTAATTTTTATGGTTCTAACTTGGATTCGGCTTGTTTTAGAAGAAGTAGTTTACGGGGAACGAATTTGCGAGAAACGATTCTTGCAAAAGTAAATTTCAGTGAAAGTGTAATAAATAACGATACTCAAATAGAAGATAAGTGGAGACTGGTTTGGGAAATTGTTAATAAGCCCCAGGAAAGTCGTAATTTAAGTCAGTGTGATTTACAAGCAGCTAATTTAGTCGAAGCTAATTTGCAAAAAGCTAATTTGAACGAAACTGATTTGCGAGGCGCTATTTTAGAGCGGGCAAATTTAGAAGCCGCCAGTCTTCGGGGAGCTTATTTAGAAGCTGCAAACCTCCAAGGAGCGAATCTTTGGGAAGCAGTGATGGAGAATGTTAACCTTAGAGATGCCAATTTAAAAGATGCAAACCTTTGTGGAGTTGACTTTAGCAATGCTTTTTTAGAAAAAGTTAACTTTAAGCAGAGTCAAATCAGCGTAGAAACTCAACTAAGCGAAAAGTGGAAATTGGTTTGGGAACTAGTAAATAAAAATATTGAATCTCGGGATTTAAGTAAATTTGATTTACAGCAAGCTAACTTAAGTGAAGCACATCTCAAAAAAGCGAATCTTAGTGAAGCCAACTTGCAAGGAGTAATTTTTACAGAAGCTAACTTGCAACAAGCAAATTTATGGGCGGCTAACCTGCAAGGAGCTAATTTTGAAAAAGCTAATTTAGAAGAAGTGAATTTTCAGGAAGCTGACTTTCACAAACAAGCTAATTTACAATATAGCAATCTTCAAAAAGCTGATTTACTTGAAGTCACCTTAGAAGAAGCAAATTTAGAAGGAGCTAATCTTCAAGGAGCTAATTTAAAAGTAGCTAATCTTCAAAAAGCTAACTTACAAAAAGCTAATTTAGAGCATACTTACTTGCGTGGTGCAAGACTGCAACAAGCGAATCTTCAGGAAGCTAATCTTGAAGCTGCGGTTTTTCAAGAAGCTAATCTTCAAGGAGCTAATTTCTGCAAAGCCAACTTGAAAAAAACCAATTTTATCGCCGCAAATTTGACAGAAACAATTGAATCGGAAGAAGTATTAGTGACAAACTTTGAAGAAGCTGACTTAGAAAAAGCTGACCTTAGTTGTGCAAAACTCATAAGAGCTAATTTACAAAAAGCTAATTTGGTAAAGGCTAATCTTAAAGCGGCAGACTTAGAAGCAGCAGATTTAAGATACAGCAATCTTGCAGAAGCAGACTTATTAGATGCTAATCTTCGAGTTGCTTTTTTGGGAGAAGCAAGCTTTTATAGAGCGGATTTACATAGAGCTAATTTGCAAGTAGCCAATCTTTATAGAGCTAACCTGCAATCAGCTAAATTAGTTGGAGCTAATTTAGTCAAAGCTGATTTACAAAAAGCTAATTTAAAACTAACTAATTTGACATCAGCCAACCTACAATTTGCCGATTTATACCGAGCAGATTTAGAAGCAGCGAATTTAGAAAATGCTAACCTGGAAAAGGCTCATTTAGAAGGAGCAAACCTTTCAAGAGCAAACCTTAAAAACACAAATTTCAAAGACGCTAACTTAGATATAGCCGACTTTTCCCAAATCAAAAATTTCACCGAGCAGCAAATTCAAGAAGCGAATAACTGGGAAAGAGCAAGACGCGACAATTAGTTAAATCAAACAGTATTATCAGTAGATAGGTTTTGTTGCGAATCATTAACCTATCTTTTTTTTTAACAAACGAATGTTACAATTTTTTATACAACCAGTATTTTGAATAACCTCGTAGCGCTTAGGGAAAATATGGCGCTCGACTTTTAAGTATGATAGAAACAAATAAGTAAGTTGTATAAAATACGCTTGCGCGGCAAATCTATAAAGCGTGGATATACAGGGTATATTTAGGTACGATTTTTGCTATGCAGGTCTATTTATAGAAATTCAAAAAATATGGCTATAGCCCTGCTTGTTCTGTTCTCTTAATTCACAAATTTCAGAAAGGGAATCGGGAAAGGTGATAAGAATTGGTATTGATTGGTAATGTTTATTAAAGACCACAATATCTTAGTATATACAGCTTAGCGACTTTTGTTACCTATTAGTTAAAGTTAAGTGCAAAAAAAATAGAGGATATTTGGAAAGTCTAATTTCATCATTTAGCGTTGCCTTAATGCAAGTTAATAGATACAGGCGCAACTTCTACCATGCAAGTATTTTATAGCAATATAATAAACTAGTAGATATTATATTTACCGCCATATTTACTTATAGACTTTCTTGCACATCCTTTTAAATCCAGGAATGGCTGCAATTGTCGCAACAATCGGATGGTGCCGTACTCTTATTGCTTAGTTAATAGGTTGAGTTGGGAGTCAGTGTACCAGCACCTTACAACAAAATATGTTGTTTGCGTCAGTTCTAAAATCATTGAAATCGAAAAAACAATAATCAGTTTTAATTTAAAACTAACTGATTCAAAACTATGAATACAATTAAAAACATCGCTCAAACGGCAAAAAAATGTGCATCAATTATTGCGAATACTCCAACAGAACAAAAAAATGCCGTTCTGTTAAAAATGGCAGAACTGTTAAATACTCATCGTCAGGATATTGTTGCCGCCAATCAAGCAGATGTAAGCTCAGCTAAAAAGAATAATCTTCCTAGTAATTTACTGGCTCGTTTAGAATGGTCTGAAGCCAAAATTAATTCTCGAATTGCAGCACTCCATAAAATTGCTAATTTACCCGATCCAGTTGGACAGGTATTCGAGCCGATAACTAGTTCTAACGGACTGAAAGCTTGTCGGATGCGGGTTCCTCTGGGGGTGATTTTGATGATTTATGAAGCTCGTCCTCACGTTACCGTTAATGCAGGTTCGTTTTGTTTGAAGTCGGGAAATGCTGCTATTTTGCGAGGAGGTTCGGAAGCAAAAACCTGCAATCAAAAGTTAGGAGAATTATGGCAAACTGCTTTAGCTGATGTGGGTTTACCTACTGAGTCAATACAGGTTGTTAGTGGCTCTCATGCAGAAATAAATGAGTTGTTACAGCTTGATAATTTTGTTGATTTAGTGATTCCTAGAGGTGGTCCAAAACTGATTGAAACAATTAGTAAAAATTCTCGAATTCCAGTTTTGAAGCATTACAACGGAATTTGTCACGTATATATTGATGAAGCAGCAGATTTGCATCAAGCATTAGAAATTGCTTTAGATTCAAAGTGTTTAATGCCATCGGTTTGTAATGCAATGGAAACTCTGTTAATTCACAGTTCTTTTGCATCGCAATTACCTATAATTGTTAAGGCATTTCAAGATAATGGTGTAACGGTAAAAGGTTGCGAACAAATTCGTAATCTAGTTCCCGAAATTGAAGCAGCTACAGAACAAGACTGGACAACCGAATACCTCGACTTAAAAGTGTCGATGCGGATGGTAGACAGTGTAAATGAAGCAATTTCTCATATCAATCAATTTGGTTCCCATCACACCGACGTAATTGTTAGCGATAGTCAAAGTCGAGCCGAACAGTTTGTTAATCTAGTTGATTCTGCTGTGGTGTTAGTAAACGCCTCCACAATGTTCTGCGATGGCGATACTTTAGGCATGGGGGCTGAAATCGGTATTGCTACAGGTAAATTTCACGCTCGCGGGCCAATGGGATTACAAGAATTAACCAGTTATAAATTTGTTGTTCGGGGTGCGGGGCAAACTATGGGTGGCGATTTCCTTACTTCTGCTGTTACAACAGCATCTGGAAAGGTTCAAAGAGGTATTTGATGGAATCTATAGCTGCGTCGAAAATATATGAATACCTTCAGCAAGGATTAGATAAACCCAAATCTAACTCCGGACAAAGGATTGGGACTGAATTAAAATTTCCCTTGGTACAACAGAAAAATGGATGCGCGGTAGATTTAGAAACTGTTAATGCTCTATGGTCTTATTTAAGCGATCGCGGTTGGAAAGCAGCTGTAGATCCCGTAACTAATGAAGTAATAGGAGCAACCTTACCTGGAGAATATAACGATACCTTAGCTTCTTGTGAAACGGGATTTTGCAAAATCGAATTTTCTCTTGCTCACGTAGGAGATTTACATGCTTTGAATCGTCAAATTGATTCGTTGAAAGCAGAATTAATTCCCTTTGCAAACGAGCATCAGGTAAGCTTTCTCGGCTGCGGTATTCACCCGGTTTCTCCACCAAGTCCGGAATTAGTAATTGCCAAACAAAGGACATTAGCTTGGGATATTTTATTTCCAGAAGGAGAGATAGTAAACGATAAACCTCGTCCGGGAATGCATTTGTTTACAGTTAATTCTGGTTCCCACGTACATTTGAGCGTATCCTCGGCTGAAGAAGCTGTGGGATTAACCAACGTTTTCAACGGTTTCGCTGGAGCGCAAATTGCTTTGATGGGTAACTCCAGCGTATGGAGAGGGAAAGTTGATGCAGAATACCAATGTGTCGCAGAAAAGTTTTGGGATTGGTGGATGCTCGATGAAGCACGAGTCGGACTTCCGAATAAATGTTTTACAGATATAGAGGACTATGGAAATGCTATTGCGAAATTGCGACCTCTTTATGTAGAAAGAAATCAAATCCCTATTCTCATCAGTGACTATGCAACTTTTGCCGACTACTACGATTGTTCTCCAGCAAAAGGAAAGTATTTATCGGGAGAAGAAGTAGATGTCTATCCCGAAACAAAAGATATTAAATTGCACAATTCATTTTATTGGTTTACCGCTCGCATTTCTCGCTACTTTACCGTTGAAAATCGACTGTGTGACCAACAAGTTCCAGGCGATTTAGCTTGTCCTGCGGCTCTAAGTTTAGGCTTGCTCAAAGCTTTACCAGAAGCCCAAGAGGAATTAAATCAATTCAAATGGTCAACACTCAAGTTAATGCGAGAAGCAGCAATGAGAGAAGGCCTCGATGCACAAGTTAAAGGTATTGAATTAGCTGATATGGCTAAAAAAATGTTGGATTTAGCAATATTGGGATTAGAGCGTCGCGGACTTGGCGAACAGGTTTATTTAGAACCTTTACAACAGCGATTAACTAGCAAACAAAATCCAGCAATGGAAGCGAGTGAAATATTTAATCAAGGTGGAATTAAGGCTTTGATTGAAGCTCGGGATATTCTTGTAGCAAGTAGTAAGTAGCAAGTAGTGACAGGGGGAAAAAAGAGTGAGGGAGGGAGTGAGGGAGGGAGGGAGTGAGAGAAATTAATAATTTATAACTCGTTACTCACTATTCACTATTCGCTATTCCTAACTCCTAATTCCTAACTCTTAACCTTTAACCTTTAACCTTTGACCTTTAACCTTTAATTAACATGATTAATGCATTAGCTGCTGACAAACCTGGTGGACAACTTAAACCTTTTGAGTACGAACCGGGAGCTTTGGGTGAGGAAGAAGTTGAGATAAATGTAGAATTTTGTGGTGTTTGTCGCAGCGATTTAATGTTGCTTGATAACGAGCGGGGAGGAACTAAATATCCTTTGGTTCCGGGACATGAAGTTATTGGTACTGTATCCGCTGTTGGAAGTAATGTTGATAATTTAAAGGTGTCTGGGCGTGTGGGTTTGGGTTGGTATTCCGGCTCCTGCATGACTTGCGAATGGTGTGAAGGAGGTCATCATAATTTCTGTCGTCAAGCGGAACAAACTATTGTTGGTCGTCATGGTGGTTTTGCTGATAAAGTTCGCGCTCATAAAAGCTGGGTGTTTCCTATTCCCGATAAAGTTGAATCTCTATCTGCTGGTCCGTTATTTTGCGGGGGAATTACTGTTTTTAATCCGATAATTCAGTTTGATGTTAAACCTAACCATCGCGTAGGAATCATCGGAATTGGTGGTTTAGGACATTTAGCAATTCAGTTTTTTCATGCTTGGGGATGTGAGGTAACAGCTTTTTCTAGTAATCCGACTAAGGAAGTTGATGCTAGAGAATTGGGAGCAGACCATTTTATTAATTCTCGCAATCGCGAAGAAATTGAAGCAGTAGAAGATTCTTTTGATTTGATTGTTTCAACTGTCAATGCTGACCTCGATTGGAATGTTTATATTAAAGCTTTACGTCCTTTAGGAAGACTGCATTTTGTCGGAGGAGTACCGAATCCGATTTGTTTTCCAGTTTTGCTGTTATTAGATGGACAAAAATCAGTTTCTGGTAGTCCTGTAGGTAGTCCAAATACTATTTCTCAAATGCTTGATTTTGTTGAAGAACATCAAATTAAACCTGTTGTAGAAGTATTTAGTTTTGCACAGGTGAATGAAGCACTTGATAAATTACGTGATGGACAGGTTCGGTATCGGTTGATTTTGAGCAATTATCAGTGAACAATTATCAGCATGTAGGGTGTGTTGCTTGCTGCGCGCAACGCACCACTATACAAGGATTTCGGTGCGTTAGGCTGAAGCCATAACGCACCCTACAATTTTTTCCCATGAAGTTGTTTTATTCAGTATTCCCTGATAATTGATGTTCCACACCCTACGAGTAAAATTGGTAATTGCAACTACTCGATTTTCATTAAATTACCGGTTGTAGGGTCGATGATTTTCAGACCTAAATCTGGAAAGTTAATTGCTAAAGAAATTTTATTTCCATCACCAAAAACATGAATTATTTCACCTGCTCCAAATGATTTTAATGATTCATGAATTACTCTATCTCCCACTTTCCAATTTTTATTTAAAGTTGTGTTATTCACTTAATCTATTACCTATTATTCCCTTACCAACAAAAGATTTTCTATTTATAAAAAACCGCAAAGGACGCTGAGGACGCAGAGGAAAGAGGTTAAAAGATGAAGATATAGGTAATTTATTTAATAAGTGATATAAAAGTAACTATTCCCTATTCCCTATTCCCTATTCCCTATTCCCCTGATAACTGATAACTGTAATTACATTTTCTGCAATTGAGCTACTCTAGGATCGATAATTTTCTGACCTAATCCGGGAAATTTGATGGCTACGGAAACTTTATTTCCTCCACCAAAAATATGAGTGATTTCACCGGCTCCAAATGATTTATGCATTACTTTGTCACCGACTTGCCAATTTACGTTTGAAGCTGGTTGACTGCTATTATTATTCGCTTTCTCAAAACCATTTCTGTAACTAGCAGAAGTACGTCCGCCGGTATTTGTATAAGTAGTACTAAGAGAACGTTGGGTAGCTAATAATTCTTTAGGTAGCTCGTCGAGAAATTGCGATCGCACTGCTGGTTCGCGGGTTCCGTACAGTCTGCGCTCTCGTGCGTGGGATAAAAACAGTCTTTCTTGAGCGCGGGTGATACCGACGTAACATAAACGACGCTCTTCTTCTAAGGCTGCGGGGTCGTTCATGGAGCGGTAGTTGGGAAATAATCCTTGTTCTAACCCTACTAAGAAGACTACGGGAAATTCCAAACCTTTGGAAGAATGTAATGTCATTAAGGAAACTGCACTTTGTCCTTCTTTGACGTTATCTAAGTCGGAACTTAAAGCTGTACTAGCAAGAAATCCGGCTAAGGAAGCATCTTGTTCGGCTTCTTCTTCATATTGACGAACTGCGTTGTAAAGTTCTCCTACGTTGCGGATTCTGTCTTCTGCTTCGTCGTTTCCTTGTTTCTGTAAATCTTGGACGTAACCGGACTCCTCTACAACGGTTTGCAAAATCTCGGAAGCGCTGATATTTTCGATTTCTTGCTGAAAGCGGCCAATCATTTTGGCAAAGTTGTTCACCGATTTCGCCGAGCGTCCACCCAAAGTATTAACTGATGTCTCATCGCTGAGTATTTCCCACAAACTTACACCTAATTCTTGAGCGGCGTTTGTGAGGTTTTCGATAGTAGCTTTACCGATACCTCGTCTGGGTGTATTGATTACTCTTAGCAAACTTACAGTATCCGCAGGATTGGCGATCGCTCTTAAATAAGCCAAGACATCTTTGATTTCTTTACGGTCGTAGAATTTTAATCCCCCAACTACGGTGTAGGGAATTCCGTTTCTAACTAACATGTCCTCAAACGGACGAGATTGAGCATTGGTACGGTAAAGAATCGAAAAATGTCCCCAATTTACATCGGGGTTTTCTTTTTCCAAGGAAATAATTTTATTAACGACAAAATTAGCTTCTGCTACTTCATCTTCAGCTTTAAAATAAAATATCTGCTCCCCTTCACCCCTGGTTGCTTTAAGAACTTTATCAATTCTTTGGGTGTTATTTTCAATTAAATGATTTGCAGCTTGGAGAATATTTTCACAAGAACGATAGTTTTCTTCTAATTTCACCATCGAACGAGTATCGTCATCCTCTAAACCGTCGCCAAAATCTTGCTGAAAGTCCAACAAAATTGTGAAGTCGGCCATTCTAAAAGAATAAATCGATTGGTCTGCATCACCTACCACAAATACAGAACGATTATCCCAATTCCACTGATTTTTCTGTTCTCCATAAGTAGCTAATAAACTTATCAATTGATATTGAGTGCGGTTTGTATCTTGATATTCATCTACTAAGATATGGCGAAATTTATTGTGCCAATAACCCAAAACCTGCTCGTTTTGTTGAAACAACCTTACCGGAACCAAAATTAAATCGTCAAAATCCAAAGCATTATTGGCTGCTAATCTATCTTGATAGCAATTGTAAACTTCTGCAATTACTCTTCCCTTGTAATTCGGTTCTTCCTTCTCATAATCTTTCGGCGATAATCCCTGATTTTTGGCATTACTAATCGCGTAGCGAACGGAACGGGGATTAAATTTTTTATCGCTCAAATTCAACTGCTTGGTGACAATTTCCTTAACCAAACTTTGAGCGTCAGATTCATCAAAAATCGAAAAATTCTTTTTCCAACTGCGTCCGTTTTCATCTTGATATTTCTCAATATCAAACCGCAAGATTCGAGAAAGCAAACTATGAAAAGTACCGCACCATAAATCCTTAATAATTAACTTGTAAACCTTTGACCTTAACTTTACCTGGTCGTATTCTGGTAATAAATCGTAACGTTCGCCGTACTCAGAAAGAGCCATTTGTTCGGCAAATAACTTTTGAATCCGCTCCTTCATCTCTCGTGCGGCTTTATTTGTAAAAGTAACCGCTAAGATATTTTCGGGATTAACTCTATGCTCGGTAATTAGATTAGCAATACGATAAGTCAACGCTCGTGTTTTACCAGAACCTGCCCCAGCAACAACTAGCAAGGGACCGCAAAAATGTTCGACAGCGCGACGTTGATGGGGATTGAGGTGACTGAGAGAGTCGGTTGTAGTTGTCATGGAGATGGGAAGTAAGCAGGACAAAAATACAAGTCGTAGCAATGCTGCAATATGCCTTTTTAATTACATTAATACAACTGTCTTATATTGCTAACTTTATAATCTTACCGAAATTTAGCCGATCAAAATGAAGATTATTTAGTAATTAGGTTGTTGATGGCAAACTAATCTGTAGTAGAGATATTGCATTTACCTTTGGGCTATGATATTTTTCTGATAATAATTTTGGGTTTCAAGTTGATTATTTATTTGTTTTTTTTGATAAATTTGATAAATGCGATTGTAAAAAAAACAGTAAATGATAAAAATGAGTTTGTGTAATTCTCGCTTGACATTTACTGTTTTTAATATTTAATATAATTCACTTCTGTTTTTATTTGAAAACCAACTATTATTTACCTACTTATTTTGTACATAGCCTCAGTCCTTTTTCAGCAATCTTGTTTTAGACAACAAGTAAGACTCTATCTTAATAAATTTACGAATTGCGGCTGACGGCTGACAAAATTCCCGCACCGATAGCTAATAGCACTAAAGCCCAAATTGCCTCTTGAGGAAAATTCAATATTCCAAAAGCTTGTAATAAGAGAACTATAGCTAAAACTACCAATAAAGAGCCTGCGACATATAAGAAAGTGGTAACGGCAAGATTCGGACGACGACTCACAAGCAAAACTCCTCACTATTTATAGAAAATTGCATTTTGTATTTTTGCACATTTTTTTTGAAGATTATCTTCATCTCGACACAGTTTTATCATTAATCCAGTGATGCCAAAAGGATAATATGTATTATCTTAACTTGAATTAATAAAAAATCTTACTAACAATCATATTAAAAATATTATCGAATTTCCTCTTCGCTGCTTCAAACTCAATTACTTGCGAACTAGGAGGTTGCGGTTTATCAATCTGATTTTCCTGCAAATAAACGTGGTAGCGAACTTCAATCTGAAGACTTTCTACATTCGGCATCTCACCGTAATGTCTTGTAATATATCCCCCAACAAAAGTTTTGTTCCTAACTACTTGTAATCCCTGATTGCTAAAGCATTTATCTACAGTAGAAATTAACAATTCCGAACAAGTTTGATTGTTGACGTTGCCCAAGCAAACATCATCATTTATTAATCCACAGAAGCTGTGTAAATCAAAAAGATAAACTTTGCCAAATTGCTCTATTTTTTCGTCCAGAAGCTTTTTTAATTGATGATGATAAGGAAGGTAGTATTTTTCAATTCGCTCCTGTATATTTTCTTCGCTAGGTTCATGAATATATATATTACGATTAAAAGCTGTATTTTTGGGAATTACTGAAGACCAAAAAGAGCCAAACAATGGCTGTTTGATTTGACGATTTAAATCAACAATATATCGATTATGAGTAGCTTGTAAAACAGTAATTCCCAAATTGGGAAGAAAATCATAAAGTTTATCGAGATGCCAATCGCTATTTGGTAGAGATTTCAAATGTTCGATGGTAAACTTAGCAGCAATATCCTCTGGAATAAATAACCCGCTATGAGGAATATTTGCTACTATTGGCAGTGCTTTAACTGTAGGTTGATCAAGTTTGAATAATTGCATTAATAGGGAATAGAAAATAGCTGTTGATTAAAACCCGCTTTCTTCAACCCACCTACAAAGGAACTGTTGACTGTTCGCTGATTACTGTTCGCTGATTACTGTTCGCTGATTGCTGGTAACCAAACGGTGAAAGTAGAACCCACTTCAAACTCACTTTCCACCTCTATGTCACCACCCATCATTTGGCAAAAATGGCGGGTAATTGCCAATCCTAATCCAGTTCCGCCGTACTTTTTGGTAGTTGAAGCATCACCTTGAGTAAATGGTTTAAACAACTGATTGATTTGATATTCAGTCATGCCAATACCGGTATCTTTGACAGTAAACACAATTATTTCACCCGATAGATTAGAGGTAAAATCTTTTTTCCGTCTAACTTTTAGAGTTACCCGACCATTTTTAGTAAACTTAGAAGCATTGCTTAATAAATTTAACAGCACCTGTTGGACTCTGGTTTGATCTTGATACATAGTGCCTAATTCCCCATCGCAATCAATTTCTAAGGAACTACCATTTTTCTGTATAGCCGATTTAATTGTGAGAACCAGATTGTCTATCAGCGACACTACTTCAAAGGTTTCCGGGTAAAGAGTCATTTTCCCGGCTTCAATTTTAGATAAATCAAGAATGTCGTTGATTAGCTGCAATAGATGTTTGCCGGATGTATTAATGATTTCTAAATCTGCTGCAAAATCTTCCTCTACCCCTAAATCTGTAGCATCTTCTTGTAAAAGCTGACTTAAACCGATTATGGCATTTAAGGGCGTGCGTAATTCATGGCTGACGTTTGCTAAAAATTGACTTTTAGCTTTGCTCGCTGCTTCTGCTAATTCCTTGGCTTGCTCTAATTGCTTGGTTCTTTTTGAAACTCTTTCGATTAAATGATTTAGTGATTTTGCCAGTAAACCAATTTCATCTTCAGTGGTAACGGGAGCGCGTAAATCAAAATTCGATTTACGAGCCACTTGTTCGGCTACTTGAGTTACAACTACTACAGGTTCGGCAATAGCGCGGGAAGTTCGCCAAGCTACCACAACTGCGATCGCGACTGAGAGCAGCATACTGGCAATCACGATAGTTCTTTCAATACCTTTGGAAAATTCGAGGTCTTTTGCTCTACGATGTTCTTGCGTTCGGGCACTTTGGAGAATATTATCTAATCTTTGACTCAACTGTTCTAAACGAATTGCTGTTTGAGAACGAGTAAGTTCAAGCAATTGCTGCTGAATCAGTGATTGCTGAGATTGAGATTGCTCGTTTTGTTGCTGCAATATCGAATCTAGCTGTTGCGTGTAAGATTCTAAACTTATTTCATAATCTCGTAATAATGTCTGAAAAGTGGCTTCTGTAGCTGCTAACTTTCCAGGTTTGCTGCTAATAAATTTTGCTATATCGGTTTCAACTTCTTCAACTTTAGCAATGCTCTCATCAAATTCAGCCTTTTTGCGAGAAAAAAGAAGCGGTTGTGGCACACGTGCGGCCAAACTATAGCTGTGCAGCTGCACTTCTACCAAAGCATCTTTGTAATTTGCCAGCATTTGTGTTTGATATTGGGCGTGATTAAACTGCCTGATTTCTCTGGCGCGGTAGTAGTTAGCAATTACTAATCCCACAAGCGAACCAAAAAAGCCAATTCCAATTGCTGCAAAATATCCACAGCCAATTTTCTGATGTATACGCCTAGAGCTAGCTTTAAGCTTCCCGCTTGAAGGGAATTCTAAAGTAGGCAATTCATCATTTGAGGGCTGTTCTTCCGACACATCTGTACTACTCTCACCTACGGTTTTTTGAGTTCGCATCCCTCAAATCTCCTTACCCTCCCGCTATAATTTATACGTTATTTTAGGTGGTGAAATTTAAACAAAAAGAGCCAATATTAATTATCTTCTTTTATAACAATTACAAAAGCTTAATTGCTACATACTTTGCACGAGCTTCATAATATCTCGGTAAATCTATAGTTAAAATTTAACAAAATTAATCATATTTACTTACATCGACTTACGATTATTGACCATAATAAAGAAGTGAGGAGCGACAAACTCTAGGTTTACTCCTCACTTACTATTAAAATCTAAAATCGCTTTATTTACTTCTTCCTTATTTTAAGACAGCTACTCGTCCACGAAAAACGAGGCTACCTTATTTTAGGAAAGACTCAAAGCTTTTGCTGAATTTGGTACTGCAACTCCATTTAAGTTGCTTACTTCTTGTTTTAATAGCTGTGCTTTATCGGTATTTTCCCAAGGTAAGTCTAAATCGGTACGTCCGAAATGACCGTAAGCTGCGACGTCCTGGTAGAAACGTCCGCCTCGTTCATTTGGTAATTTACGTAAGTTGAAGGCATGAATTATTCCGGCAGGGCGGAGTTCAAAATGCTTTTCAACTAATTCTAATAAAGTCTGCTCATCAACTTTACCAGTCCCGAAAGTTTCTATCATTATGCTCACGGGTCGTGCAACACCAATTGCATAACTTAGTTGAACTTCACATTTCTCTGCTAAACCGGCAGCAACAATATTTTTCGCTACATAGCGACAAGCATAAGCAGCACTGCGATCTACTTTTGTGGGGTCTTTGCCGGAGAAAGCTCCGCCACCATGTCGGGAATAACCACCGTAGGTATCAACGATAATTTTACGCCCGGTAAGACCTGAGTCTCCTTGAGGTCCGCCGATGACAAATTTTCCGGTGGGGTTAACTAAAAATCTAGTTTCTTCGTCGGGCTTGATGTCAATGTCCCCAAATACAGGCTCAACTACCGCAGACCATAAGTCTTTCTTAATTTTTTCCCTTACTGCTGTTTCATCGCTTATATCGCCGATGTTGGGAGCGTGCTGGGTGGAAATCAAGATGGTGTCGATACCCACTGGTTTACCATCTTCGTAAGCTATACTTACTTGAGTTTTACCGTCGGGACGTAAATAAGACAATTCACCCGTCTTGCGAACTGCTGCTAACCTGCGAGCAATACGATGGGCAAGACTAATAGGCAAGGGCATTAATTCGGGAGTTTCGTTACAAGCAAAGCCGAACATGATTCCCTGATCGCCAGCGCCAATTTTGTCGAATTGCTCTTCACTGGACTCTTCACGGTTTTCTTGAGCGGTGTTAACGCCTTGAGCAATATCCGCCGATTGTTCGTCTAAAGCGACTAAAATCGAGCAGCTATTAGAACAAAAACCATTTACTGCATCGGTATAACCAATCTCAGCTATTTTCTTTCTAGCGAGATTCATATAGTTAACATTCGCTTTACTGGTTATTTCACCAGTAATTAGCACCAAGCCAGTATTGACCACAACTTCAGCTGCAACGCGGCTAGTGGGGTCTTGTTCGAGCAAAGCATCCAAAATAGTATCTGAAATCTGGTCGCAGATTTTATCTGGATGACCCTCGGTTACAGACTCGGAGGTAAATAGATAGCGACTAGTCAAATTCAATTCCTCCTAAAAGAGTATTTAGACTTAATTTATGCAAGACTTATGCAAGCATTTTATTAAGCCGCTTTAACCTGCAATCATACCAATTTTTTTGCGATTAATAATGATTATTAAGTTAACTTTCTCAAAATCAATAGTTATCTGGATAGCTTTTAATATTTGTTTTTTTTGCTACTTACTCAAATATCTGGAAAAGAAATAGTTTTTTCATAAAACTTACGCTACCGTAACAATTAATTAAGTATCACCATTTTGAGATTCCTTTAACTCTATTGTTTTAGGAGACTTCGTGTAAGGATTGTTTCAATTATTCACTTAACTTAATTTATTTTTGACTAGTTTTATTTCTTACTAAAAAAGGGACATCATACTGATGTCCCAAAAAATAATACAGCGATTTAAAAAATTACTTAAAACTTGACTTAAACTTCAACCGCCATTTTCGCTTCTGTCTGCGTCAAACGCTCGTATGCAGCGCGCATCTTTAATCCAGTTAATACTTGGAATAAGCCGGTTCCGTTATTAGAACCTGGATATTCGCGGTGTTGAAGCAACAAATGAGTCATCTCTCCCTGATACTTGGTAGATGTTTTACTCAAATGCGTCTCAATATAAATTACTTCATCGAGGTTATCAAATTGACCATCAACCTCTAAAACTGAGACGTAGCGACCGTAGTATACGTCAGAACCGTAGTACATTTGCATACCGGGGTAAGAACAAGTTAGCTTACGTCCGCAAGGAGTCCACTGAATCGTTGAACCTTCGTCGAATAGATAAACGGGGTCAAATCCTTCCTTACCTTCCCGTTGCAGCATCCGCACTCTGAGTACTTTACGCTCTTTATCTTCTTTAATTAGATTTGTTGGTAATACCTGAAGAACTACATCAGCAAATTCTCTTTGCGGTTCGATATAGTTTTGAAAATCTGGCTTGCGAGAGTTAATAGCAGCTAACACATCTTCATAAGTGTGACCCCTTTCTGCCATATCGCGCTGAACTTTCCAGGCAATCTTTACTTCATCGCTAATGTCTAAATATACGCTGAAATCAAGTAAAGAACGTACCCGCTCGTCATATAAAGGATGCAATCCTTCTATAACGATAATATGATTTGGCTGTATTTTTTCAGGGGGGTCTATTTCGCCAGTTTCGTGATTGTAAATAGGTTTATCAATTGCTTGACCTTCTTTTAGAGCTTTCATTTGCTCGTACATGAGGTCAAAATTATTTGCTCTTGGATCTAAAGCTGTAATCCCTGTTTCTTTACGCTGCTTGCGGTCTAAACTATGATAGTCATCTAAACAAATGACCGTCATAAATTCTTCACCAAACAAATCAATTAAACGACGCAAAAACGTAGATTTACCGCATCCGGAGTCTCCAGCAACTCCAATCATTACAATGCGATCGAGCTTATTTGTCATAAATCCCCTCTAATTAGTTTCTAAAGATGACTGAATCAATATTTTTTACACAGATTTATTACAAGTCAGGGTTGCCATTAAATTCTTTTTCGTTATAAAAAATTTTAATGGGTGCCCGTCAGGAGTCCCCATTACGGTTACCCTGCGTTCTTGCTACACAACACCAACATACGACAATAAGCGGGCAAATAATAATTTGATTACTTGATCCCTGCCTTGTTAATCGAGATTGGTTGTTGTAAGTATTTAATCCTAGCTATATTTCGGATTGTAACAGAAGCGGCGTATCATATACAAGCTTTGCACCCGAATAATCTACTTACTCAGGTTGCTCTATAATGTACGAATATTACTTTATTAGTTAAATAATTAATAAACCGATAGGCTGCAAACTTTAAGCTCCTATCTACACAATTTAGATTTGTTATTAAATCTATGGTGAAACCTACAATTTAATTATTCCTCGCACAATACATAACTGTATCATGCTTCGATTACTATTAGCCGAGTAACTTTTAATGTTTACTCGCTCGGTTACTGTTTCTACCGTCGAAATCAGTCGAAGCCAATAATATGAAGCCAATAATATGAGTATCTAATCTGAAAATAGATTTTATATTTTACTATAATATAGTCACTTTGATAATATCAAAAGACAATTAATCTATCTCTTTTCGGTTTTTGCCCGTGGAGATGCAACCTCCAATAATAATATATGTGAAGGTTGACAGATGTTTCACATCACGCAAAACTAATAATAGTAGTTTATATAACTTTAAGTTGTCGATAAAACTCAACTACATTTTATGATTGCTAAGGTGAAAATCATAGCGAATTAAATTTGTAGTTGCCAAAGTTCTTGTGATTTTTTTTGCTCAGAGCGGTTTCGTCGTACTAAAGTATTAATAACAGCTAATAACATAATTCTAGATAAGTGAAAAAGAATTACAGATAAGGAATATAATATTCTTTTGTGAATAATTATCATCAATTTTGAGATAAGTGCGCTGATAGTTTGCCCTCATGCTGGTGAGCTTAAGCTATCCGACCTGCTTGAGTAGTCAAAATTGACAAAGAAAAAATTAAATTGATTCATTATTAACATTCTGCGAACAACTTATCAATTACCTTAGAAGGTGAACAGGTGTGTCTTTAACTGACCCTAACCCAGCTAAGGCGAGTGTAAGCAGTAATACTGATGGCTACTTTTGTGCCATTTCCTTTGCACCAACTGCGAAAAGTATGCCGAAATTCGGTGAACTATGTCGAGTTGTCTTGGGAAAAATTTTGTTGAAAAGGGTTAAGTAATCAATCGGAGTGGTAGAAAATATGTATTATCAAGGTGCTGTTGAAAGTACTGCTAACACGGAATCAGGTAGCCGCGTTTTTCTATATGAAGTAGTAGGTTTACGTCAGAGCGAAGAAACTGACAAAACAAACTACCCAATTCGTAAAAGTGGCAGTGTATTCATCAGAGTGCCTTACAACCGCATGAATCAAGAAATGCGGCGTATTACTCGTCTGGGCGGCAAAATTGTTAGTATTCAGTCTATGGATACTTTGGAGCAAGTTGGCTCGAAAGGAGCTTCAAATGGCAGTAATGGTGCTAGCAGTAAAGGGGATGTTAAAGCCACATCAGAGTCTAAGAAGAAGGATAAAAAAGGCAACACCATGACTGAAGCGAAAGCCAAGAAGAAGGACGTTCCAGTAAATATTTACCGTCCCAAAAATCCATATATCGGTAAATGTCTATCTAATGAAGAGTTGGTTGGTGAAGGCGGAATTGGTACCGTGCGTCATCTAAAATTCGACATTTCTGGCGGAGACTTACGTTATCTTGAAGGTCAAAGTATCGGTATTATTCCACCGGGAGTAGACAAGAATGGTAAGCCTGAGAAACTCAGACTGTACTCCATCGCTTCAACTCAACATGGTGATGATGTAGATGATAAGACTGTATCGTTGTGCGTTCGCCGTTTGGAATACAAGCATCCCGAATCAGGTGAAATGGTATACGGTGTTTGTTCAACTTACTTAACAGGGCTTGAAGTCGGAGCAGATGTTCAAATTACCGGTCCTGTGGGTAAAGAAATGTTGTTACCCGATAATCCCGAAGCTAACATCGTGATGATGGGAACCGGAACGGGTATTGCTCCTTTCCGTGCTTACTTGTGGCGGATGTTCAAGGATGAAGAGAGGAAAGTAAACACAGATTATCAGTTCAAGGGCTTTGCTTGGTTAATATTCGGTATCCCCACAACTCCTAATATTCTTTATAAGGAAGAATTAGAAGAATTACAGTCCAAGTATCCCGATAACTTCCGTTTGACTTACGCTATCAGCCGCGAACAGAAGAATAAAGATGGTGGCAGAATGTACATCCAGCACCGTTGCGAGGAGTACGCAGAGGAATTATGGAAAATGGTTAAAGACGAGAATACTTACGTCTACATTTGTGGTTTGAAGGGTATGGAAGACGGTATTGATGCCGCGCTTTCTGCTGCTGCTGCTAAAGAAGGTGTAGAGTGGAGTTCTTATCAAAAGCAACTCAAGAAAGCGCATCGCTGGAACGTTGAAACTTACTAAGAAAAGTTGTTGACCTGAAAGTTAGCTTTCTACTGTTAACTTTTGACATAAAATGCTTAGGTAGGGTATATTGCCCTACCTATATTATTTAATGGAGTTGGGTGCTGTAATCGTGGCTTTTAAACTGGGAATCTTAGGATTGGGTACCGTCGGATGCGGTACGGTACAGTTATTAACTGATAGCGATGGTCGTCATCCTTTATTAGAAGAAATTGAAATATATCGTGTTGGAGTGCGATCGCTCGATAAACCTCGTGAAGTAAAATTGCCTAAAGAGGTAGTCACTACAGATTTAGAAGCGATTGTCACCGACCCCGAGATAGATATTATTGTAGAAGTAATGGGTGGGTTAGAGCCAGCCAGAGAGTTGATGCTCAAAGCTATTCGTAACGGTAAGCATATAGTAACTGCGAATAAAGCCGCGATTTCCCGTTTTGGAGAAGAATTATATACAGCCGCGAATCAAGCGGGAGTATATGTAATGCTTGAGGCATCGGTTGGTGGTGGAATTCCGGTGATTCAACCGTTAAAGCAATCTTTGAGCGTTAATAGAATTCAAGCCGTAACGGGGATTATTAACGGAACCACTAACTACATCTTGACGCGGATGCAGGATGAAGGCAGCAGTTTTGATGATGTATTAGTCGATGCTCAGGAATTAGGCTATGCCGAAGCCGATCCCACAGCTGATGTTGAAGGTTTAGACGCTGCCGATAAAATTTCTATCTTGGCTTCTATAGCTTTCGATCGAGGTGTGAATCGAGAAGATGTGTATTGTGAAGGAATTCGACAGATTAGCAAAACTGATATTGAATACGCTCAAAAGCTAGGATTTGTGATTAAGCTGTTGGCGATCGCTAAAAAAGTCAACCTTACGTCGCTTTCTGTAAGAGTGCATCCAACTTTAGTACCTTCAGAACATCCCTTGGCAAGTATCCACGGTGTAAATAATGCCGTTTTTGTTGAAGGCGAACCCATCGGACAAGTAATGTTTTTTGGTCCTGGTGCTGGTGCGGGTGCTACAGCTTCCGCCGTTTCATCAGATATTTTAAATCTTGTAGCTAGTCTTATAAGTTTACCTGAATCTAATAGCAAAGATTCCAAATATAAAATTTCAAATTTAGATCCATTATTAGCTAGTTTTCATCAAGGATACTGTCAATTAGCTCCTCGTGAAGAACTTGTCACAAGATTTTATGCGCGTTTCTTGACAAAAGACCAACCTGGAGTAATTGGTAAATTAGGTACCTGTTTTGGCAAACATGGAGTCAGCTTAGAATCAGTTGTACAAACAGGTTTTCAAGAAAAATTAGCAGAAATAGTAGTAGTGACTCATGACGTTAGTGAAGGTAGTTTTCACCAAGCTTTAGAAGAGATTCGCACCTTAGAAGCAATTGATAGCATTCCTAGTTTGTTGCGAGTACTTTGACAGCGAGCAGCGAGCAGTGAATAGTGAGTATAATTCGTAATTCGTAATTCGTAATTCGTGAAGAGTAGCAATTAGCAAGTAGCGAGTCACCGTTACTCCGCAGTGCAACAAGGGAGCCTGCGGCGTGTGGCGTTCCCCGGTTAGAAATTACCAATGCCCAATTACCAATTACCCATAATCAATTTTCAATGTCGAATTAACAAAAAATATTGAAAAAAGTACTGTAAGGGGATAGTCTATGGCTTAATTCTGTTAGATGCTAATTCTAATACCAAATAAATAATTAACACCATGACTAGTCAACCACCTCCCAATCCCGGTTCGTCTTCCGACGATGATTTAGGATTTGATGATTTTATTGGCATACTGGTTGCTTTTTTAACTATCGGTACTGTTCTTTTCTGGTCGCTTTCTCGAAAAGAAGCGAACTGGGGTTTTGGCAATTTGTTGTCAACCAGTCCTGTAGCTGACAAGGTGATATCAGGATCGGATCGAGAAGATAATAAGTTGAATAACTTAACAGCTTTGTTGGCTCCTTCTCCAGAACCTAATAACAATATTAGACCCAACCGGCCAGTTGTTGAAGCCGAACCAAGGCGGAGAAATCCAAATCCAGTTTTATTAGAGAGAAGAACAGATAACGCCGTAATTCCGCCATTCATAGTACCACCGGTGACAAGAGTACCACCAGACTATGACAAAGTAACTGGTAAGAATGCTAATGAAGCGGAGGTAAATGTCACAGATGATAAGCTCAAGCCTGTTGATGTACCGGTAGTAGTTAATAAGCCGACTCCAACACAGACTGCAACTCCCACACAGACACCGACTCCTACCCAAACACCGACTCCAGAAGCAAAAGCCACAAAACCACCTACAATTCCGCCACCGAAAGATTTTGCGGATGTACCCGCAGATTATTGGGCTAAGCCTTTTGTGGACAAGCTTTCATCGCGAAAAATTATAGGAGGCTATGAAAATAATACCTACAGACCGCAACAACCTGTAACCCGCGCCGAGTTTGCGGCAATGATTGACAGAGCATTTCAAACTGACCTTACGAATGCTAATAGAACTTTTGCGGATGTACCCAATGATTTTTGGGCACAGAAGCAAATTAAAAATGCTGTAGATAAAAAGTTTATGAAAGGTTATGACGCAAATACCTTCAGACCAGAACAGAGAATTCCGCGAGTGCAAGTAATAGCAGCTTTAGTTAGCGGACTTGATAAGACTTTGAGAACTCCTCCTACTTCTCCAGATAAGGTTCTAAACATCTATAAAGATGCCGACCAGATTCCCGAATGGGCGAGAGAACAAGTTGCAATTGCTACGGTTAACGGTATGATTGTGAATCATCCGAATCGCGATCTTTTTCGACCTAATCAAGAAGCTACACGTGCCGAAGTTGCGGCAATGCTTCACCAAGCTTTGGTAAAAATTGATAAAGTCGAACCTGTAAAATCACAATACGTGATTAATCAGTAGTGGTTGAAGTTTCGGGAGACGTAGCACTGCTACGTCTCTACAACCCGTTGGAGTTAATGAAAAGGAACAATAGAATAGTACTTTCACCACATTAATTGTGAAGAGTTATAAACTCTTGAAAAACCCTTCTAGTAAACAGAGTAAGTAGAACAAGATAATTTACAAGAATTTATTTTTATTTACAAACATCCTCTAAGAATAATTAAACAAAATGCAGACCCTCAAAAGGTCTGCATTATCATTTGGCGTATATGAAAAATGCTTTGCATCGTATCAGCCGTATCCAACGGCTAATTACTAATTTTTAAGCATCTTTGCCTACAACTTGTGATTTAAGAGTTGTAATTTCGCTGGTTAACTCATTGCGAGTAGAGGCTTTGAGTAAGTAGCGGTAGATAAACCAAGCAGAATAGCCAATACCAATTAATTCAAAAGTTGGTGCTACTAAAGGAACATCATTCAATGCATCCAAAATAGCTAGCACAACTCTAACAGCAATCAGGGCAGCTACACCTATACCAAACAAAACTAAAGGCTGCTTATACTGATTAAAGAAGGTTCCAGCGTTATTAGAGAACTGTTTCAAAAAGCTAGAAAGTTGCTCTCCATATTTCAGCCATTGCTCTTGAGATTGCGTGGAAGGCTGAATTTTGGTTATAGTCCCAGTAGGGTTGTTCATTTCTGGCACTTTTGTTTCTGATGTTTTAGTTTCCACGGTTTCTGGTTCTTGCATTGGGGCTTCCATGATTGTGGTACTTGTTTTAATTGTTCTGGGGACAGTTATAACTATTACGTTTTTTGGGTAGATATTACCGCTTTTGCGAGTAAACTTAGGAAAGCGGTACAAAACGATTTTAGTTACCGGCGTTTAGGATTATCCCTCAACCACTACTTCAACAACTTAAGAAGTTGATATTTTGAAGATAGAGGCTATAAGTCAGAAGCGAGCAAGGTATACCATTTTGGGCAAATTGGGCTTCTTTATTTAAAAAAATTAGAACCCCAGAAATGGTAATTGTATCTTGCGCTTACAAGTTGCTAATAATCATAGCCATTTAAGTACAGATTATGCAAAAATCTGTTAAGTTTTTAGTTTTTATATGAATCCCACAGTAAGTAGGATGCTCTAAAACGAGAAGGTTTCGATCTTAATCCCCGAAATAAAGGGCTTGCCTGAGTCACACATCATTCATTTCCATCGTGAGCAAACAATCTTCACAAAAGCGACTATTAATTTGTACTTTTTTAGCTTTAGCATCCGGTTTCTTTGGAGGTTATATCGGCGGGCAAATCAGTTTGCAAGCCCACAGCCAAAACTGCCAGAATCAGCGCTGGGAATTATTTAAAGCAGGTTGTAAAGTTGCGATCGCGCCCGGTGCTATGTGGCAGGGCAGCACTACTGGAATTTGGACTGGAAGCGTTTTAGGTGCCTTTTTCGGTGGTTTAGTAACCCGGAAAGAGTGAACAGTGAACAGCGAACAGTTAGGAGTTAGGAGTTAGGAGTTAGGAGTTAGGAGTTAGGAGTTATGAGTTACCAATTACCTATTCCCCATTCCTAGGTTCGTTTTTTTAATTCAAGCGGTTAGGGGTTTGTAAGCTGTTCCAGTTTTTCCAAGAATTGCTATTAGTATCAAAACATCGCCACGAACCGCTGTCGGATTCTTGGTAACAAAACAAACTGCGTTCGCTGGCGTAAATATTATCGGTAAGGTAATAAATTATGTCGCGAAAAGGATAGGTTTTCCGGCTTAATCGTTTTGCTACAGCTTGATTTGGACATTCAACAATAAATACTGGCTCAGAGTCTATATAGCCTAAAGAGAAGATGCACATTCGTAAGATAGCTCGCAACCAGCTTTCTGAACTTTCAAAACATTTATCAACAATTGTATTGCTTAAAGCTCTTTCTAATTTACGATTTTGTTTATCGGGAATACGATGCTCTGACATAGCGTCACCATATTGCAGAGGGCGTTGTTTTGAGATTAAACTATAAGCTCTTTGGGTGACAAGCGCATACGCGAAATTACTGCATCTAAATGTTCAATTAAGCAGAAAGTATTAGAGGGCAAGGATTAGAGAATAGCCAACAATGAACAATGAACAGAGAACAGTTGCTGATAACTGGTAACTGTTAACTGGTAAAATTCAGTTAAGTTAATAAAAATAATTCGTGATGAGTGCTGAAGCTAATCAAATGAATGCGTCAACTAAGGGTGCTGATGCTGTTGACGAAGCTATTGCTAAGGGTATTGATTTAGATGGCTCTGCTATTGAACCCCAAAAGCTGGATTTATACAACAAAGTAATGGCTTTAGAAGCAAACAGGCAGCGTAGTGGTGTAAAGAATACTATGCGATCGCGCATTGTTAGGATTGGTGCTAAACATATTTCTCAAGCGGAACTAAATAAAATGCTTTCCGATGCTGATTTCTTGCCTTTGAAGGAAAAGGAAATCGCTTTTTATTATGGTGGCAAGTAAGATAGCAAAATCGATTTTAGTGAAATAAATGATTGCGAGCATCCTTGCTTGTACCACACTCTCAATATACAAGGGTGTGTTGTCGCGACAGCGCAACGCACCATGATGTTTATAGAAGACTCGTTGTTATCTAAATATTTTGCTGCGCTCACGGCTGAAGCCATAACGCACCCTACTTAATATAAATTTTTTAGGATAATAGCTTTATATTATTTAGAAAAATATTTTATAAACCCGGTTTTTCCAAAAAACCGGGTTTTTCAATACTTAGTAATTTCGCATATTGCTGAAAAAATCTTCACACAGCGCAACATAATTAGATCGGTATATTAACAAAGGCTCAAAGGTGTAATTCATAAGCTTTTTACCTTCGCGTAGCGCGATAGATTCCCGGTTATCTTAAAAAAATACTTGTTTTGCGTAAAAGTTGGGCGTAGGGGAAGATACCAGAATAGAAGTTACCAAACCTATTATGGATAATGCTCTCAACCAACAGTTACAGCTATTAGTCGAGGAGATTAAGCAATATTCGGCTAACGACTGTAGTACAACAATTCGAGTTAGACGACGGATAGCTTTGAATAAATTTGTCAACGCTGTTGTAAATTCTGGACGATTATGCAAGCAAACTCAGTGGTCGGGATTGCCTAATTATGAAGATTATCACAATGAGGCATTGCAGCTAACTTTGATGGAAATATGTAAAAAAATTGACGAATATAATCCGCAGTACCCTGTAATGGTATGGGTGAATAAAATTTTTCACTGGCGATTTATTGATGTAGTTAATAAGGAACGGAAGAAAGGAATTACAAAGATTCCGAAAGGGGAAAAAATATCGCCAGTTTTGTCTTTAGATGATATCAATAAAGAAATAAATACAGAAAAATCAATTTCTCATCAAGAAATTGTCAAGACAATTATCTATAAAGACCCGGAAAAGTATTTAGTTAGTCAACATTTAAGGGGACATTCGGAAGCAAATTTACAAGCAATTTTGATTTTACTATTAGAAGGGAAAAAGTGGAAAGAGATTTCTCAAGCTTTAGGCGTTCCTTTGACAACGGCTTCTAGTTTTTATCAACGTAGAATGCATAAAATTATCGACTATTTAAAGAAGTATATATAGAAGTAAATCAACCCGTGCCACCCAAATAGTTTTATCATGAACAGTACTACCCAAAAACTCAGCTTTACAGTGAACTTGTCTTTTGAAGCTCACTCAATAGCTCAAGAATTAGTATCGCAAATATCGAATAAAATCAAAAGTCAACAGATTTATTTAAATAGTTTAGCTGTTTTCGCAGTCAATCATTATTTATTGTGTATGGGGTTTGAGACTGATTACTTAGAAGGTGACAGTCGAAATCCTGTAGCCGTTCAATTGATGAATGTTGCTGATTTAATTATAAAAGATATTGGAAAATTAGAATGTATTCCGATTTTAGCTGAAACGGAAGTTGTGGAAATTCCTCCAGAGGTTTGGGAAGATAGAGTTGGTTATGTTTTTGTAGAGTTAAACGATTCTCTTAAGGAAGCCAAAATATTAGGATTTACTCCTCAAGCTGCGGATAAAATTTATTTAAATAGGTTAGAGTCTTTGGAAGATTTTCTGGTTTATTTAACTGAATTGGAAGTTATTGAATCTGTAGAAGCTGAAACAACATCTCATATTATTAGTTTTAGACAATGGTTGGATGGAGTTATTGATACAGGTTGGCAAAAAGTTGATGAATTATTAAAACCTCAACAGTTAGGGTTAGCTTTTAAAAATGAGGTAAGTATAACCAGAGGACAAAAAATAGATTTGGGAATGCATTTTGAGAAAATATCTGTTGCTTTAGTAATGAAAGTTATGTCTGAAAGCAAAAGTGAAGAAGTTGATATTTTAACCCAATTATATCCTGTGGGAGAAATGGCTTTACCGGAAGGAATTAAATTAGTTATTGGGGATGAAGTGGGGGAAAGTTTAGAAGTTGTTTCTAGACAAGATGATAACTGGATTCAATCGGAATTTAGTGCTGAGTCTGGGGAAAGGTTTAGTATTACGGTTGTTTATGGTGATTCGGAGGTAAAGAAAGAATTTGAAGTATGAAATGGGTTTTAGATTGTAACAATGGATGGGTTTATGCAGGGATTTTAGAATATATGTTAAATACATTTTGAATCTGAAATCCTTTTTTTTATTTAGTTTTTTTCAATGATGCGTTTTTCCTCACAACAAAGTTTACAAATATATTATTCGCAACATATCGTGATTAGCAGAATCTAGTGATGCGTTACGGCAGTTTGAAGATTGTAATCTCGATGCAAAATTACTCAAGCCATAACACACTTTTGTATAAAGATTTAATTGTCTCTTATTGTCAGATTATTCATAAAAAGGTGCTACCACCAAATAAATTATCGTATTTTTACGTACATTTTGCGTAAAATAGTACCGAAACTACCGATAACCTAATAATGCTTCCGGTATCGTTGCGGTAACAAATATGAAAAAGTTAGTTGTACTTAAACTGGATGGTGATTTTAATCAAGGGTTTAGCGTTAGTTTAGAAATTGGTGAAGATGGTAAGCGTGCGGATTTTGAATTAAATGACAGTCAATTAAGATTACCACCTATCCCCAATCTGCCTAGTATTTATCAAGAATGGTGTAGAAGCTATCGTGGTTTAGATGGATATCGAATCAAAGCTAAAAAGCGTTATTTATCAAACGTTAAAGTTTCGTCTTTGAAGCAAGAATGTCAGAATAAAGCCGATTATATTAAACTTAATTTTACTAATTGGTTAAAAGCTGATTCGTTTTACCGGATTAAGGAAGAGTGTTTAATACATTTATCTCCTGATGATGAAATTCGGTTTATTATTCGTACTAATGAATTTCAGTTACGAAAACTTCCTTGGCATTTGTGGGATTTATTTGATAGTTATCCCGATGCTGAGATAGGTTTGAGTAGTTTTTCTAGTCGCCGTTTTATTAGAAGTTATCGCAATCAAATTAGAATTTTAATTGTTTTAGGTAATAGCGAAGGTATCAATGTTGCTGAAGATGAAAAGCTTTTAAAAGAGTATTGTCGGGATGCTGAGTTAGTTGTTTTAACTGAGCCTTCTAGATTAGAGCTAAACGAACATCTTTGGGATGAAAAAGGCTGGGATATTCTTTTCTTTTCCGGGCATAGTCGAACGGAATTGGAGCAAGGAAGAATTTATATAAATAGCATTGATAGTTTAACAATAGAAGATTTGCAAGAAGGTTTAAAAAGTGCGGTTAGGAGAGGGTTGCAGTTAGCTTTTTTCAATTCCTGCGATGGTTTGGGAATTGCGTCTGAGTTGGAAAATTTACATATTCCGCAAGTAATTGTGATGCGGGAACCCGTTCCTGATAAGGTAGCTAACCATTTTTTGAAATACTTTTTTGCAGAATTTAGCAAGGGAACATCTTTTTATAAGTCGGTGAATATTGCTCGGAGAAAGTTACAGGGATTAGAGAAAAAGTATCCCTGTGCAAGTTGGTTGCCTGCCATAGTACAGAATTTATTAGAAACACCTCCGACATGGCAAAGTTTAGGAGCGATCGCTAAAAATCCGTATTTGGGTTTGGCTGCTTTTAAGGAAGAGGATGCAGCTAATTTTTTTGGTAGGGAATTTGTCACAAGACAGTTGGTTTCAACGGTTAATAAGAAGCCGTTTGTTGCCGTGGTGGGTGCTTCGGGTAGTGGTAAGTCAAGCGTGGTTTTTGCGGGTTTGATTCCGCAGTTGCAGCAGGATAATAAACGCGATTGGTTAATTGTGAATTTTCGTCCAGGTAATAATCCTTTTGAGTCTTTGGCAATTGGTTTATTACAGGGATTGCCAGGTAACAACCTAACCCCCCAACCCCCTTCCCTAGGAGGGAATGGGGAGAATTTAAAGCCTCTCTCCTTGCAGGAGAGAGGTTTCCCAGATGCAGTTAAAGTTCAATCTTTTGTTGAAGAGAGGGAAGTGGAAAAACCTCACCCTAGCCCTCTCCTTGTTAAGGAGAGGGGACTGAATTCTAATTACAATCGTTTTAGGGAGTTGGAGTTAGCGGTTGAGTTAAGAAGTGGTAAAAATAGTTTAGAAAATTTTGTTTCACCGTTTATTGTTGGCAATCAAAAGTTACATTTAGCGATAATTGTAGACCAATTTGAAGAACTTTTTACTTTATGTAGCGATACATATTCTCGTCATCTTTTTATCGATAGTTTACTCAATTTAACGAAAATTTCTGGCTGTCATGTAATTATCACGCTGCGAGCGGATTTTTACGCGCAAGCTTTATCATATCGCCCTTTGGCTGATGCTTTGCAGGATGCTCAGGTAAATTTGGCTGCTATGGATGAGGAAGAATTACGAGCAGCGATTGAAAAACCAGCAGCTAATTGCAGTGTTTGTTTAGAAGAAGGTTTGAGTCAACGTTTGATTGATGCTGTGTTGGAATCTCCGAGTAATTTACCTTTGTTGGAATTTACTTTGACTCAGCTATGGGAAAAACAGCATGATGGCTGGTTAACTCACCTAGGTTATGAAGAAATTGGTGGTGTGGAAACTGCTTTGGCTAATCATGCCGAAGCTATTTATGCTCAATTAATCGCAGATGAAGAAAGAGTGCAGCAGATATTTATTCAACTGGTGCAACCTTCGGAAACAAGTACAGATATTCGCCGTTTGGCTATTCGGGAGGAGTTAAGAGAAAATTGGGATTTGGTAACTCGGTTGGCTGATGGGCGTTTGGTGGTGACAAATCGCAATCAAGTTACTGGAGTGGAAACGGTTGAAATTGTTCATGAAGCGCTGATTAAAAATTGGCGACGGCTGCAAAAGTGGATGCGGGAAGACTGGGATTTTAGGTATTGGCAAGAGCAATTAAGAGTTTTTATTAGACAGTGGGAAAAAAGCGATAAGGATAATGGGGCTTTGTTACGCGGTAAGTCGTTAGTTGATGCGGAAGTTTGGTTATTACAACGTTCAAATCAACTTAGTTTGGTTGAAGAAAGCTTTATTAATTTAAGTTTGGATTTACGCGATAGAGAAGTAAGGGAAAAAAAGGCAGCTAGAAGACGTATTGTAATTGGTTTAGCTGGTGGTTTGATTGCTGCTTTAATATTAGCTGGAGTTGCTGTATTACAATGGCAACGTGCAGAAAGTCAGCGTCGGAAAAGTGAAATAAATCAGATTGAAAATTTGAGTTTGACTGCAAAAAGTTTGTTAAATTCGGGGAATCAAGTTGAAGCTTTAAGTAATACTTTGGCAGCTAATCATAAATTGATTGAATTGAGAGATGATTTGAATGCTGAAACTAGAAATGGATTGTTTATTTCTTTACTAGAAAATTTTTATCCGATTCGTGAATATCATCGTTTATCCAAGCATGATGCTGAGGTGATGAGCATTGCTTTTAGCGATAGTGGAAGGCTTTTGGCTTCTGGGAGTCAGGATAATACTATTAAGGTATGGCGACGGGTTATATCCCCCCAACCCCCCTTTCTAAGAGTTAATCATGAAAAATCTTTCCAAATAATCAAACCCCCCTTTCTAAGTGGGGCTAGGGGGGATCTAAATGTGGTTGAATACGAGAAAACTCGACTAATCCAAACTCTATCAACACATAAACAAGGCGTTTTTAGCGTTATATTTAGCCCCGACAATCAATATCTTATCGCTGGAAGTTTTGATAATACAGTTAGTTTGTGGCGATATAATTCCACGACGGGTTTATTTACAAAAAATCCTTTTATAACAATATCCGAACCCGATGGATTATGGGCGATCGCCTTTAATCCAGTTAACAATATTATCGCTACTGCAACCGAAAATGGTGAGGTCAAATTTTGGACAATAAAAGGTAAATTAATTAAGACTATTGCGGCTCACGATGAAAAAATATGGGGTTTAAATTTTAGTCTCGATGGA
The DNA here is from genome assembly GCA_019192545.1 of Rivularia sp. MS3. GTDB lineage: Bacteria > Cyanobacteriota > Cyanobacteriia > Cyanobacteriales > Nostocaceae > Rivularia. Next base: position 69,958 of record JAHCMI010000022.1, read on the forward strand.
AAATATTTAGCTACTGCCAGTGCTGATAATACTATTAAGATATGGGATAGCCAGGGAAGATTTTTAAAAACCGTTAGCGGTCATAAAGATGAGGTTTTAAGCGTTAACTTTAGTCCCGATAGTAAATATATTGCTTCTGGAAGTGAAGACGAAACTGTTAAACTTTGGGATTTGACAGGTAAATTATTACATACATTTACAGGTCATACAAATGAAGTTTTAGACGTGGGTTTTAGTCCAGATGGTAAATTAATTGCTTCTGCGAGTGAAGATGATACCGTTAGAGTTTGGAATGTTGCTTTAAAACAAGAATATCAGCAAGTTAAACATGGTAGCAAAGCAATTGAAGTTAAATTTAGTCCCGATGGTAAAACTTTAGCAACTGCAAGTGGAGATAAAACTATTAAGCTAAGTTATCTCAAAGGTATTGTACCAACGTTTGCGGGCAATAGCGTTAGTATTAGTCCCGATGGTGAAACTGTTGCAGTAGCGAATGGGAATACGGTTAGTTTGCGAAGGGATGGAGTAAAAAACCGCAGAGACACAGAGGGCGCTGAGGTAAGAGGTAAAGAGGAGTTATCGGTTGTTTTGCAGGGGGAAGGAGGTAATAAAAGGGAAGGGTTTGAAATTATCAAGGTAATATTTAGCCCTACGGGAAGATATTTCGTAACGATTGATAGCGAGAATCAAATCAAAGTTTGGAATTTGCAAGGAAGGCTTTTACGAGAATGGCGGGGACATAATTTAAATAAAAATAAAAATAATATTATGGGTTCTGATGCAATTCAAGATATTGATATTAGTCCCGATGGTAAAACAATTGCCACAATCAGCAGAGTTGATAAACAAGTAAAGCTGTGGAATTTGTCAGGTAAATTGATTAAAAGCTGGCAATTTAATAATGATTTTGCAACTAGTATTAAATTTAGTCCAGACGGAAAAGCTTTAGCAATTGCTGAAAATGAGATTGTAACATTGTGGAATTTGCAAGGGAACTTATTGCGTACAATTACGGGTCATAAAGATAGTATTGCAGCTTTGAGTTTTAATTCTGATGGAAGAATAATTGCCACTGCTAGTAACGATAAAACAGTTAAACTTTGGCAGCGCGATACGGGTAAGCTGTTGCAAACTTTAACTCATCAAGACAATGTTTATGCCGTTACTTTTAGTGCTGATGATTCTTTGGTGATTACTGGAAGTACAGATAAAAATTTGAATTTCTGGAGCTTGGATGGAAAGTTAATTAACACTATCAAAGCACATCAGGGAGAGATTAAGGAAGTTGAATTTAGTCGAGATAACGATGTTTTTGCTTCGGTAGATATGAGAGGTAAGGTTATTTTGTGGAATTTAGATATTGATGAATTGCAACGGCGGGGTTGCGATTGGTTGAAGGGTTATTTGAGGACGAATGTTGAAGTGGATCGGAATGTTTGTGATTGATTGAAACCTCACCCCCTTCCCCTCTCCTTGTTAAGGAGAGGGGTGATATATTCTTTCCCTCTCGAAGTTAAGCATAGGAGTGATATGTAGTTTTCCCCTCTCCCTTGATAAGGATACTGCTGGTCATTCAGGGGTGACACCCCTGAATGAGCAAAAAATAAGGGTTTGAGGAGTGCGATCGCACTCCTGCTGATAACTTAAAATCCCTATTAATTTGTTGGGGTGAGGGGTATAACCTACTATTCGCCAGCAGTATCCTTGATAAGGAGAGGGGTGCCGCAGGCGGGGTGAGGTTGGAATTGCGATGAAAACGAATTAATATTTTACCAATTATGAATTACAAAAAACTAATTTCCCTAACTCTAACAATTACAACCTTCACAACAATAAATACAATCATCCCGCAAATTAAAACCCAAGCCAATCAACCGCAAAATAAACAAACAACAACACAAATAAAAGCCAGCGATTGGTATTATCAAGGGATAATTAAAGCTAACAAAAAAGATTACCGAGGTGCGATTGAGGATTTTACGAAAGCAATTGAAATTAATCCTCGATTAGCAGCAGCTTATTATCAACGGGGTTTGATTTATAGTAATTATGCTCGCGGTGAAATATTGCGTTCTGATGGTACTTTACCGGGATGCGTGAGAGTTGATGAATATAGTATTACCTGTGAAGTTAAGGTAACTGCTAATTGGAAAAGGCAGAATCAAGAAAAAGCTATTGAAGATTTTAATCGTGTAATTTCAATTAGTCCCCGATATGCAGCAGCTTTTTATCAAAGGGGATTGATTCAAGAAAAACGAAGGGATAAGTTAAAGGATTTTCAGGTAGCAGCAGATATTTATCATTCTCAGGCTTTAAGGTATTTGAATCGAGAGAATTATTTACAAGCAGCGAGACTGTTAGAAAAGGCAGATAAATTATACTTGGAAATGAATCCAGAAGCAGGAATAATAGAACGTCCGACGGGTTCACCTGGGTTGATTTCTGAAATGAAAAAATCCCCCTATCAGTTGATGAGAGAGGGAAATCAAGCTTTTGGAAAAGCGGATTTGCAAACTGCTTTGAGGAAGTATAAATTGGCTGCGCGGAAATTAAGGTATGGTACACAGAAAGATAGGAAGATGTATAGGAATTTGCAGAAGAGGATTAGGGGGATTGAGGGGAATAAGAGGTGAATCGGGGTTGGGAATTAGGGGGGTTCCTAATTCCTGGGGGTTATTTTTGTAGCTCTCGTATTTTGTTCATTACCATTTCATAAAAAATGGTGTTACCTTCATCTTTAAACAGTTGAGCTGCTTTGTATAGATCCTGAATACCTTTTTGTTTATTTCCCCTTTTTGCATAAATATTTGCCCGAGTTTTGTAAGCATAAGCATTTTTAGGATTAATTTGAATCGCTTTGTTGTAATCAGCTAGTGCTAAATCCCATTTTTCTTGTTTTTCGTATAAGCTTGCGCGGGATGAATAATACCAAATTGATTTAGGGTCAAGTTCTATTAGTTTACTATAATCAGCTAGTGCTAAATCCCATTTTTTTTGACGCTTATAAAAACTTGCCCGAGAATTATAAGCACTAGCATATACAGGATTAACTTGAATTGCTTTATTGTAATCAGCTAATGCTAAATCCCATTTTTTCTGACTTTCGTAAAATCTTGCCCGATTGGCGTAAGCATAAGCATATTCAGGATTAACTTGAATTGCTGTGTTATAATCAGCTAGTGCTAAATCCCATTTTTCTTGTTTTTCATATAAGCGTGCGCGCAGTGAATAATAAAAATTGTATTTGGGGTAAATTTCTATTAGTTTACTATAATCAGCTATGGCTAAATCCCATTTTTTCTGACCTTCGTAAAATTCTGCCCGATTTTTGTAAGCATCAGCATCTTCAGGATTAATTTGAATAACTTTGTTGTAATCAGCTAATGCTAAATCCCATTTTTTTCTACTTTCGTAAAATTTTGCCCGATTGTAGTAAGCATAAGTATCTTCAGGTTTAATTTGAATCGCTTTATTGTAATCAGCTAGGGCTAAATCCCATTTTCCTCGACGCTCATAAAACTTTGCCCGATTGTAGTAAGTACTTGAATATTTAGGATTAATTTGAATCGCTTTGTTATAATCAGCTAGTGCTAAATCCCATTTTTTTCGACCTTCGTAAAATTTTGCTCGATTGCCGTAATCACTAGCAGCATATCCAGGATTAACTTGAATCGCTTTGTTGTAATCAGCTAATGCTAAATCCCATTTTCCTTGTATTTCGTATAAGCGTGCGCGGGATGAATAATACTGACTTGATTTAGGTTTAAGTTCTATTAGTTTACCATAATCGGCTATCGCTAAATCCCATTTTTCTCGGCTTTCATAAAAAATTGTCCGATAATGGTAAGTCATAGCATATTCAGGATTAATTTGAATTGCCCTGTTGTAATTAGCTATCGCTAAATCCCATTTTTGATTAACATGGTAAAGAGTTCCTCGACTAGAATAAAAGGCAGCACGAGGACCCAGTTTAATGGCTTCGGTGATTGCTGCTTCTGCTGATACGTCATCTTTTAATTCAAATAAAACCCAATACTTTTGATTATAAAGAATCGGGTTTTGGGGCTGTAATTCAATTGCTTTATTTATTGCGACTAATGCTTTATCCAGTTGCTTTAATTTTCTGTAGTTTTCACCAAGATACTTCCAAGCAGCAAAAAAGTCAGGTTTAAGTCTGGTAGCTTCTTCAAGTGCAGCGATAGCTTCTTCTGACTGAGACAGCGCTAAACCTTTACCATAGTAAGCTAAATACACGAAAGATGGTTTTTGCTTAATTACTTCATCAAAAGCTTTAACAGCTTGATAATTATCATTTAACCGCCACAATTGATTTCCTCTTTCTAACCATTGAGAAGCAGACGCATTTCCTCTTACAAAAACACCAAATGATGATATAACCGACCTGTCTTTTTCTGCATCAAGCTGGGGTGGTCGGGTATTTTCTATTTGTTGCGGTTTAACACCCAATCTGGGAACTAACCCTAAAAAAGTATTTACAGGAATACCTAAACTGTATCCGATCTGAGCTTGGCATCCATCATTAACACCACAATCTTGAGTTTTTTTATCTTTAGCTTTTTCTCCTTCTGCTTTACCGTGAATACCAATTACTCGTCCTTGCCAATCTAAAACCGGACCACCACTCATTCCGCCATAGGTAATGCTGGTGTAAACTAATTCATACCCTCCAGTTAAAGAACTAGCTCTTGGTAATTCAGGAAGATCATTAGTTTGAAAGTCCGATTGTTTGGTTTTTAGTAATCCTTCTTCTTTATCAAGTATTCGTCCTACTGTAAACCGCCAAGGTGAATCATTTTTTAATTTAGGATATCCCGCAGTAAATATATAGTCATTATCTTTAGGATTATAATTAGCAAGAGTTGCTACTTGATAATCCTCAGAACTCTTAAATTTAACAACCGCTAAATCAACCCCTTCCTCAATTTTGATACTGCTTTTATCTACAGTATATTTATTCCCATCTGGCGCTAATATTTCATAGCTATTACCAGGACATGGCGGTGTCCCGTTTTCACTTTCACACAACACATGAGCCGATGTCAAAACCGTATAAGTATTTCCTTCTTCAGCAATAATTATTCCCGAACCATTAGCATCACTATTGCTATCAATTCTGACAGTAAATTGCTTGGCTTTCTTTTCTAAATCTTTTACCCATTTTGGATAATATGACTTCGGTATTGTAGTCTTACCTGCTGGTAAAGGCAATTTATAAGCATTCAAAATATCACTATCAACCCACGTTAAAACAGTTGAAATAGGAATTCCCCAACTCAACTTTCTCATTTCTCTAATTTCTCTTTCACTCGGACGTTTACCGTTTTGATAAACATAACCCGTATTTAAAATCGGATAAGCACTTTTACCATTTATCCCTACAAGTTCTCCCATCGAATTAACAATTGCACCACCGCTCATTCCTTGTTCGATGTTGCTGCTATAACCGATTTCATATCCTTCTTTTAAATTAGAAGTCTTTTTAACCTCTCCCGATCTAAATGCAATATTTCCCGTTGAACCTGAAAAACCCGCAGCTAAAATAGTTGTATCAATATCGGGTGTTGCTTTAGAAATTTCTGCTAAACAATAACTTTGACTGCTCTGGAATTTTAATAAAGTTATATCTGAATTTTTAAATTTGTTTTGCGGTAAAATTTCTGCTGAATATGTCTTGCCGTCAGCGGTTTGCAATTTAATCAAATTAACTCCTCGAACAACATGAGAATTAGTGAGAACTAAATAATTATTTCCTTGTTTACCGATAAACGTTCCCGAACCACCGTTGTTATCTCCGATGACTTTTACTGTTATTTTATTGGCGAGGGTTTGTAGTTCTTTTGTTGAATAAAATTCGTCTTCTGTTTCAATTTTGCAAGTTGAATTTTGAGCTATGGAAGGAGGAGCGGCTTTGATGGGAATGGTGGGGATTTGGAGGAAGAGCAGGGAGGAGAGCAGGATTAGTTTGGGGTTCATTTTAGGAGGTGGGTGGGTGAATGGATGGCGAATGAATACCTGGCGAATATAATTCGCGGCTACACAGGCAAAGTCCGCCTGTGCGGACTATTAAAATTAAGTTTTGTAGCCCACGAAGGTGGGCTTCGTTTGTGTAGCCCCAGACTTCCAGTCTGAGGGCTATTATTAATTAGTAGAATCCTCAACCTCTACCAAAGGAGCATTATCAAACACATTCTGCATTTCAACGTGCAGTTGCTTACCGGAACTTTGATAAAGAACTGTTGATGATTGTCCTTCAAATATCCCTAAAAGTCTTTGTAAAACTATCTTGGGATTATGTCCGTGTTTGATGGTAAATAAATGATTATCTTTAGTACAGCTTTCCCCTTGTTTCGCCGCACAAATTACCGGATATCCGTTACGTTTTCCCGTTGATAAATAATCTAATCTACCTTCGTCATAATATTTCTGAAAGTTTTTCGTTACTGATTCACAGCGTTTTTCCGGACTCCAAGTTGAAAAGTATTGAGATTTCCAGCCAATTAAACGTACATGTCCGTTACGTTTGGGTACCCAAGCAACTGTTGCAGGAATGTTTGATTCTCCTGCTGGATCGAATATTTCTTTACATAAGAAGGTTACTTTATCTGATTGCGAATTTTCGGTTTTTTCTTGGGTTGAAGTATCTGGTAAATCACCAATTATCATTTGACTAAATGTTGGTGCGATGCTGTTAGTTAAAGCGATAATTGTGGTTAATGTGGAGAGTCCGATATTTAGAATAAAATTGCGCTGCATAGGTTTGATTCCTTGGTTTTTGAATTGAATAAATATTGAGAAATTAGAAGCCGCACGCAATACCCTAGAAGGGTATCGCTACATTTACTAAGCCTGTCTTCACAGGCTATCAAGCCCACGAAGGTGGGCTTTGTGTGTGTAGCCCCACCCTTCGAGGGTGAGGGCGATTATGGTTGATTACTAAACACCCCAATAATTCCTTTTAGGGCTTAACAACCGCTCGCAAACTATAGTCACCAGCTTGCCCACGAGTAGATGATTTCGCTTCGATTACGTAAACTCCATCTGCTGGTAAAGTTGTGGTAATTCGAGAGTTAAAGTCACCGGCTCCTTTGTCGTCGTTTTGAGCTATCGGTTGATAATTTCTAACTCCAGAATTTTCGATGGCTTGATATAAACCTAATGCGGGATTCATGTTTTTACTTGTCATATCAATGACTACTTTTTGACCTGCTTTACCCTGAAAAACATACAGGTTCAAAAAACCATTTTCTTTTGCTAATTTGTCGTTAATAATTTGTCCGTTAAGCGAGATAGGAATAAATTCTCTTTGTTTCCGTCTTTTTAATGTTGAAGTTTGGGATACATCGCCTTTTCTTGCAGCAGCTATAAATGAACGTACTTTAGATACGGGAATTGCAAAATTCATCCCTGTATTTGTCTTAAAAGATGAGCCGGTTATAATTCTTGTGTTTACACCTATCACTTGCCCTTTGGTATTAAGTAAAGGTCCTCCAGAATTACCACCAAAAACAGGCGCATCGTGTTGAATCTCTCCATCGCTCTTTTTTATTCGAGTGATATGTCCCTGGGTAAATGTGTCTTTAAATTGAGGTTTGAGAGGTGAACCAAGGGCAAATACGCGATCGCCTACTTGAGCGCTATCTTCAGTTGCTAATCCCAACATCCGCAAGTTCTTCTGCTTTTGAACTTTCAGCACTGCTAAATCTAATCCACCTTTAGCAAAACCCATCACGTCTGCGGGGAGTTTCTTGCCATCTGGAAATTCAACGGTAACTACACTCGGACTTCCCTCGACAACATGAGCGTTGGTGATAATTAATCCATCTTGACTAACAATAAAACCGCTTCCATGTCCTCTACCATCCTTAACCGTCACAACTGCTTGAGTGGCTTTTTTATAAACGCTGCGAGCAATTTGTTCTGATGCTGTTTGCGCTACAGCACTGTTGGAATACCCTAATTTATCTCTTTGAACAGATAAAACTTCTTCGACAAATGTCAAAGTAATCAAGTTAAATAAAATACACAGGGTCAGACCACTAAATCGAGATAATTTACTGTTAATCATAACTTTACATTTACTTCATAGAGTCTTGTTCGGCGGTCAACACAAAATTAACAGCGTAATTATTTAAGGTAATTTAATTGACCATATAATTTGAATAAATGCCAGTCAATACACTTAACTGAAATCTTTTTGTATCAACTCAATTTGCACCCCTCGAAATAAGCTTCTAATAGAATTACTGACTGAGTAATGCTTTTTTACGCAAATTGTTTATTTTTTTTAATGGTTTATTCTTCTGTGAAGAAATTAAAAAACTAAAGTTCTTACTAAAAACTGAATTTTTACGAAAATTAGTATTACGCTTTTGTTACAAGATTTAGATGGTGCGCGATACTACAAACCTTCTTAATAATCTAAACTAGTAATAAATGCGGTCATCAAAAATTATTTCTAGTACAAATTTTTAAATCACCAATGTCCGAAGCATACCTTTTAGTATCCCACGGAAGCCGAGATCCACGTCCGCAAGTGGCAATGGAAGATTTAGCGAGAATTTTGAATAATAAGTTAGACAGTTACTCGAATTCTGATGCGAGCATTAGCGTATTATCGCCGACGAAATGCGATTATCTTATAGGTACAGCTTATTTAGAATTACATCCTCAAGCGCTACACGAGCAAATTGTCGATTTTAGCCAAAAAGTTATTGCTAACGGATGTCGTTGTTTGAAAATATTACCTTTATTTTTACTGCAAGGAATTCACGTTACACAAGATATTCCCGAAGAGGTGGAATTAGCTAAAAAAACTTTGGCTGAAGATATTTCGATTGAGTTGCAACCGCATTTAGGTTCTTATTTCGGTTTGCAAAGATTAATAGCGAAAAAGATTAGCGATGTCTCTTTAGATGGAAAAATAATTGTAGCTCACGGTAGCCGTCGCGTGGAAGCAAATACCAGTATCGAGGCAATGGCAATTTCTTTAAATGCGGTTGCTGCTTATTGGGCTGTTTCTCCAAGTTTAAAAGATATTGTGGCTCAGTTAGTTGCTGATGGTAAGAAAAAAATCGGCATTGTACCTTATTTTCTGTTCGCTGGTGGTATCACCGATGCCATCGCGCAATCTATACAAGATTTAAAATTACAGTTTCCGATGGTGAGTTTTGAATTATACGAACCTTTAGGAACAAATGGGGAATTAATCGATTTGATTTGGGATTTAATGCAATAATGCACAAGCAAATTACAAAGAATGCTGTCGGTAAAGTGTATTTACTAGGTGCCGGTCCCGGAGATCCAGGATTAATGACTATCAAAGGTAAGGCATTGTTGGAAGTTGCAGATGTAGTTATATATGATGCTTTGGTTAGTCCGGGGATTCTGGCAATGGTTAATCCCCGTGCTGAGAAAATAAATGCTGGTAAGCGACGGGGAAGGCATTCTTTACCGCAACATCAAACCACGGAATTATTGATTGAAAAAGCTCAAGATAATGCGATTGTAGTGCGTTTAAAAGGCGGCGACCCTTTTGTTTTCGGTCGCGGTGGCGAAGAAATGGAAGATATACTCAAAGCTGGGGTTTCTGTCGAAGTTATACCGGGAATTACATCAGGAATTGCTGCTGCTGCTTATGCTGGCATTCCTTTAACCCATCGGCTTTATAGCTCTTCGGTGACTTTTGTCACCGGACATGAATCAGTAGGAAAATATCGTCCCGCAGTCAACTGGTTAAGCATTGCCAAAGGTTCGGAGACGATTGTGATTTACATGGGGGTGCAAAATTTATCGAACATTGTCGAAGAATTATTAACAGCAGGTTTGGATAAAGACACACCCATTGGTTTAATTCGCTGGGGCACTCGTCCAGAACAGTCAGAATTGATTGGTAAATTAGACACAATTGTTGAAAAAGTTGCAGAAAATCAATTTGAAGCACCAGCAATTATTGTCATTGGTGCGGTAGTGAAATTGCATTCGGTTTTGGGAATGGGTAATGGGTAATTGGGCATAGGAGTAATTAAGGTTAAAGGTTAAAGGTCAAAGGTTAAAGGTTGAAATTATCCTTCTACCCCCTCTACCCTCTCTACCCTCTCCTTCCTCCATTTAATGTAAGGCGCAACAGTTGAATATTTTTCGATTAAGCCTAAAATAAAACGACTGTGAATAAACCCAGGTGGCTTAACGAGGAGTTGTATCGACAATGAAGTTTTTATTTAAGCAGGATTCACCCGAAGTACAAGCTGATGAATCAAAATCAGCCGAAACCCAAAGTTCTGGTTTAGGGACGTTTGGGGGAGTTTATACGCCTTCAATTTTGACGATTTTGGGCGTAATTATGTACCTACGATTTGGCTGGGTTGTAGGTAATGTTGGGGTAGTGAATTCTCTTATCATTGTCACCCTTGCCACTTCTATTACTTTCCTGACTTCTTTGTCGGTTTGCGCGATCGCTACCGACAAAGTTGTGCGGGTGGGTGGTGCTTACTACATGATTAGCCGCTGTTTGGGAATTGAAGTTGGCGGCGCTGTGGGGATTTCTCTTTATTTTGCTCAAGCGCTTTCGATTGCTCTTTATACTATTGGTTTTGCCGAGAGTGTAGTACAAACTTTTGGCAGCCTCAATCAAACTTATGTTGCTTTAATTACAACTATTTTGGTGGCAATTTTGGCGGTAACTTCTGCTGAAGTTGCGGTAAAGGCGCAATATGTAATTATGGGAGCGATTGTTTTATCGCTTTTCTCTTTGGCTTTTGGAGGTGCTATACCTGATGTTACGCCCCAAGGATGGACTATACCTGAAAATGGCGTACCTTTTTGGGGAGTGTTTGCGGTGTTTTTCCCGGCAGTTACGGGAATCATGTCTGGGGTTAGTATGTCGGGGGATTTGAAAAATCCCAGTCGTTCGATTCCTAGGGGTACTTTAGCAGCAGTAGGAACGGGATACCTTGTTTATATGATTTTGCCGCTGATAGTCTCCATGCGTGCCGATAGTGCAACTTTAGTCAGCGTACCCCTGGCAATGAAGATGATGTCTTTTTGGGGACCGGCAATTTTACTGGGAGTATGGGGAGCAACTTTGTCTAGCGCCTTGGGTAGTATTCTGGCTGCACCTCGCGTATTACAAGCTTTGGCAAGGGATGGAATTTTACCGCGCTGGCTGTCTTTTTTAGGTCGTGGTAGCGGTGAAAATGACGAACCGCGAATAGGAACTTGGGTAACTCTAGGTGTAGCAATCGCGGCGGTATGCATTGGCGATTTAAACTTGATTGCGCCAGTACTGACAATGTTTTTCCTCACAACCTACTTAGTATTAAATATTTCGGCAAGTATTGAAGGATTGCTACAAAGTCCTTCATTTAGACCAAGCTTTAAAGTCCATTGGATTTGGTCTTTGCTAGGGGGAATTGGTTGTTTGGCAGTAATGCTTCTCATCAACGCAGTGGCGACTATAGTTGCAGCTGCGATTGTATTGGCAATATTTTTCTGGCTGCAACAGCGAGAACTAACAACTACTTGGGGAGATGTGCGTCAAGGAATTTGGATGGCATTACTCCGCACGGGAGTTTTTCAAATTAATCGCGTTCAAGATACTAAAAACTGGCGACCTAATATTTTAGTCTTTTCTGGTTCTCCTTATAAACGGTGGTCATTGATTCAATTAGCTTATGCCTTAACCCACAAACGGGGTTTTATTACTGTATCGAGCGTCGTATCCAGCGGTACGCGAGACTTAGCCAGACAAATCCAATTAGAAAATACAATTCGCGAGCAGCTTAACAAACAGCACGTGCAAGCATTAGTCCGCGTTGTTACCGCACCGAATCCCTTTGAAGGAATGCTGCAACTTGTCGAAGCTTATGGATTAGGCCCTTTAGTACCAAACATTGTACTGCTAGGAGATAGCGAACAAGAAAGCAGACGCGATCGCTATTGCAATATGTTAGTGCAACTGCATCAAGCTCAACGCAGCATTATGGTTTTGCGAGAAAATTCTGAATTGGGATTTAGGCGGTTTAAACGTATAGATGTATGGTGGGGAGGAATGCAAGACAACGGTGGATTGATGCTGTTGTTGGCTCATATGCTGCGCTCCACTATTGAATGGCGCGATGCAAAAATACATATCAAATTAATGGTTTCTAGCGAATCAGGTACAAAAGATGCAGAAACTAATTTGAACGCCATACTCAAACAGTTTCGCATCCAAGCCACACCAGAAGTCATATTTGCAGCTAATCGCTCCTTTGAAACCGTATTACATGAATCTTCCCAAGACGCAGACATCATATTTTTAGGAATGGCAACACCTACAGACAGAGACTTTACTGAATATTACGAGAAGATGCACGCACGCACCGCCAATCTTCCTACAATTATCTACGTTATGGCTGCACCCGATTTTGCCTTTAGCGAAGTGTGATATTGCAGCATTAATTAAGTCGGTATTAAAAATTAAAGGTATGTCCAAAGCGAGTGGATTGCCGCGCTCCACTCGCAACAGGCTCCGTGAAACGAAGCATTCACCCGTAGGGTGTGGATCGTGCCGAGGTTTTCAAAGCTGTTTGCAAGTCGTTACATAGCGCGGATTTATTTGTACCGACTTATTTAGTTAATTAGTATAAGTTTGCGGGGTTTGTATTCAATCCTTTAAAGAATGCAATTCTCCCATGTGCTGCAATCAAAATCATTTTTGATGTTAATTAAATTAGCTGGTGCGTTGTTGCAACGACTCAATGCACCCTAATATTTATTAATGACCAATCAAATATCCAGTTAATATTTTTATAATTATTTCTTTCGGATGAATTATAAAATAAAACAATTCTAACCGACGACCCATACGGTATGACCTTGTTTTGTTCTAATATGAAAATAAGTTGAAAATGTTGAATCTCAAAGAATAAGCATAATTAAATAATTTTAAAGCAATATTTATCTAAAGTTTAAGATTATTGCTAGTAATTTATTTTTTTATGCAGAACAGTAAATATATATCTATTTTTAACCTTTTTGAATTGATAAAAGCAGGTTAAATTAACATATCAATTTTAAAAAACCGATTCTAAACAATTTAAGAAAATAAATCTGAACACGAGGAAGCACAAATGAGTAATCAATTTGCAAAAATAGTTCTATTACCTTTAACTATAGTTTCAGCACTTGCTGTAGCTACAGTTCCTTTTTCCGAACATGTGGCAGCACAACGAAGAGTAGCTGCGATCGCAGACGGTAATATGACCGAGTATTCACCTTCATCTGCACCATTATTGAAGCGTGGAAGCAGATCGCAAGCTGTTAGAGACGTACAATTATTATTAAATCAAAACAAATTCTATTACGGTAGAATAGACGGCATCTATGGCCCTAGAATGCGTTCATCCGTAATCAGTTTTCAGAGGTCTAGAAATTTACCCGCTACAGGTGTGATAAATTCTAAAACTTGGGAAGCATTAATTGATTTAGATAAACGTAATTCACCCACACGTTTCGCGTATTTGGGTAAATATTCACCTTCAACTGCACCCATGTTACGTTTAGGAAGTCGAGGCAGAGCCGTAAGGGATGTGCAAACATATCTTAAGCAGCAAGGATTTTACGTTGGACAAGTTGACGGAATCTACGGACGTGCTACTGCTTCTGCGGTAAAATCCTTTCAGCAAAATCGGGCTAAATTAAGAGCAGATGGAATTGTTGGCAGTACTACCTGGCGAGCAATGATTAATGATAAAAAAGGTCCTTTTGCTATTAGATAACTAAAAAATTAGGTAAATATTTTTTAATTAGAAACTTATAGCATTTATTAAGTAACTGAGGTACAGCGATTACCTCACCCCGATAAAGCTGTGCTTTATCTCCCCTCTCCTTAGTAAGGATACTGCTGGTTATTCAGGGGTGACACCCCTGAATAACCAAAAAAATGAGGGTTTGAGGAGTGCGATCGCACTCCTGCTGATAACTTAAAATCCCTATTAATTCGTTGGGATGAGGGGTCTGACCTACTATTCGCCAACAGTATCCTTAGTAAGGAGAGGGGTTGGGAGTGAGGTTTTGAGATATACCTCACCAGGCTGAGAAACGCTATATAACCTTTAAGAAACCCGGTTATTGAAAAACCGGGTTTCTTAATTATCAATTCAGTTCAGTATGGTGTGTTATCGCGTAGCGTGATGCACCATTTAAATTTGATTGATAATATAGCAGTTTTTACTTCAATGGAATACAGAAAAACCTCACCCCGCCCTCCTTATTAAGGGGAGAGAGCAAGAGTAAGGTTAAATTTCTATTCTGGCGTTTCTCAATAAGCGTGAAGTACAGTTTTCTTTATCTCCCCTCTCCAAGTTCTCGGAGAAGGGTTGGGGGTGAGGTTTTAAGATACTTCCTACTCAACATCTTTGAATTTGACAATATATTTTGAAGCCAATGAATTATTTTCAATTGGGGGCACTTTTCCTTGAGCAGCCATTGTTTGGTAAACTAAAGCCGCTGTTTCTCCCCTGCTAATTGAACGATTGGGATTGAGAATATTTGATTCGGGATAGTTAACAACTATGTTCTGTTTAGTTGCTGCTGCTACCCTAGGAACAGCATTTTCAGGAATTTTATTTGCATCTTTGTAAGCTTGTTGCACAATAGATGCTGCCGATAACGGCGCTGTTGCCGTGGTATTTTGCTTGGAATTATCAGCTGCTATTGGACTGCTTCCTTGATTATTCTGCGATATTTTGGGAGCTTTAGCGGCGTTAGCTTTTTGAATAAGTAAAGGCTGCATTAAAGAAGTCATGGCGATTGGTAACATCACCCTAGGCTTTCTTCTTCTTTTGGCTATTCTTCTTCTTATGTATGGTGGAATAATAGACGGAGTTGTGGTTGTAACAGCAGCAGGTTTATAGCTTAAATCTAAACCTCTAGCTAAAGCATTGATTGCTTCTAATTTACTCACTTCTTGACGGGGACGAAATAAATTTTCATTACCCGATAAAAATCCTGCTTCCACAGCTTCCTCAATCGCTTTGTCTGCCCAATAGCCTTGGGGAACATCTTTATAGATAGAGCCGCTTTTAATTTGTTTTTCTTTTTCTTGGTCAAAAGCTTTACGAATTATAGCGGCAAATTCGTCTCTATCCAACGCTTGTTTTGGTCTATATCTACCGTCGGGATATCCAGTTATAACATTCCTTTCTGCTAAACCTTTAATAAAAGGTTGCGCCCAATAATCGGGTTCGACATCGGGAAATGTGGACTGTGGCGAAGATTGAGCATTACTTATTAATGGAATTGCTGCACCCATAGTTAAACCGATAGTGACTATAGATGCGCTTATAATTGGCAAGCGCCGTAAATTATTCATAATATTCTTGAATTATATTATTGTATTTTAAATCTTAGATTGCTTCAGTTATTTAATTTATCCATCTGGCGATATAGAATTATCACTTGAAAGTGATAATTAACAAACTTGATATTAAGGTTTTTAACAATATATTTTTTTGAATAAATATGAATAAATATTAAATATTTTGTAGTTAAAAAAGTTAATAAAAATATAAAAAACTTTGTTTATTTATATACAACCCGGTTTTTCGCAAAAACCGGGTTTGTCAAATCTCTGGAAGCAGAACCTGAGTGAATGAAGGCGATGTTAGCTAACAAAAGGCAATGCTGCTTGATTACCCAACAGCCAACTGTTGAGAATTTAGTTTCTCAACCCAATTAATTTTAGTTTGACGCACTTCATCTTCGGACGGCATTTGTTGCGATCGCATCAGTTCGGTAATAGCAGCAATATCTTTATCGTGTTGACTACCTGCTACTGCTAAAACCTGATTATCTTTAACGTAAAAAGCGAGAAATTCTTGCTCGTTTAAATTTCCTTGAATGATAATATCATCCCATTTTTCTGCATGTCCGGCATAACGTAACTTGACATCAAATTGCCCAGACCAGAAAAACGGAACGCTAGCAAATTTAATTTTCTCCCCTATCATATTACGAGCGGCAACACGTCCGTGCTGTTGTGCTAACCGCCAGTGTTCGATACGAGTGAGTTCTCCCGTTGCAGCGTAGGGAAAACGAGCAATATCTCCAGCAACATAAAGATTATCTGCCGCTTGCAAATATTCATTTACAATTACGCTACCGTCTTTTTCATTTAATTCTATATCCTGTAAAAAATCGGTGACGGGTTCAACACCAATACCAATAATGACTAAATCTGCATTTAAAGATTCACCATTTTCTAATACCGCAGTTTCAACTTTACCTTTACCTTCAAACTGCTTTACTTTGGTTCCCATCCGAAAAGATACACCATTTGATTCGTGCAGCTTGCGAAAGGTGGCACCTATATCACCTCCGAGAATCTTCTCAAAAGGTACCGTTCCTGGTGCTACCACAGTTACCTCGATATCCCGTTGGGCTAAACTGGAAGCTGCTTCCATGCCAATAAAACTAGAACCTACCACTACCGCAGTTTTAGCGTTTTCTGCCACAGCTAAAATTTTATCGGCATCTTCTGGTTTTCGCAGAGTAAATATATTATCTAAATCTGCACCGGGTACTTTGAGATTCCGAGGCTTACCGCCAGTAGCGACTAACAAAGCATCGTATTCAAAAATTGTATTATCTTCAAAAGTAATAGTTTTTTTAAGTGGCTCTACTAAGGTAACTGATTTGTGAGAATAAACTTCGATATCCCATTCATTGTAAAATTCTAAAGAGCGCAATACTAAAGAATCTTTTTTGGAATCGTTTTGCAAATACTTCTTACTTAAAGCAGTACGGTCATAAGGTAGAATATCTTCTTTAGTCAACATAACAACTCTACCTTCAAACCCTGCCTGACGTAAGGTTTCAGCCGCCGCACTACCCGCAGCACCAGTCCCCAAAACCACAAAGGTGCGATTATCAGCCTGGGGATTATATCCCGTCATGTCTGGCGTGCGTTGAGCAGAAATTTTTTCCGGTAGCTGTACTACTAAATCTTCTCCTTCTACTCTCACAGGGAAACGAGGTAAAGCATCAAGCGCTGGCGGCTCCTCTAACTTCCCGCTTTTGACACCAAAACAGGCATTATGCCAAGGACAAATAACCCTTTCTCCATTTAATACACCTTTTTCTAAGGGTGCCCCGTAATGAGTACAACGCGCTACTGTAGCAAAAAATCCATCTTCAACTCGCGCTAATAAGATTTCATTATCTTCTACCGAGACTTGACGCATTTCGCCTTTTTTGAAGTCTTTGACGTTTGCGACTCTTATATCTTTATAACCCATAATACTTAATTATCATTCACACCTTAGTTCTGCTTCTGTGCTACCAGTATTAGAAATTAATAGACTTATTTTCGAGAAGCCGATGTAGCTCGAATATAAATTTACGGCTTCTGGATTTTTGTCATCAAAGCATAGTAACGAAAGCCATAAGTTTCGTCACATGGTTTGAAAAATTAATTAATTAGCGTTGCTTAATTATTAAAATTTTTGCAAATTTATGAATCTCTCTGTAAGAAGATTTAGATAAATCTCGAATTTATAAAATATATTTCTTAAGTATAAGGTTTTTATTGTACTCTAGATATATCATTTTTTATAGAAATACTATATAATTTCATCCAACAATTTTCTTGACAAAATTTTGTAGTAGCTAAATTTGATATTTTTCGGATAGAGATGCCTACCTGATAAGAGCTTTAATCATTTACAATTAAATTGTTATTTTATAGGCACACTTTAAAAAAAACGAATAAAAAACTAAATTTATTATGGTTCAAATACAAGCTAAAAGGTATCATAAAACATCCATTTGAACTTATATTCTGACTAAATTCCTGCCTTTAAATCAAAAGCTGAGGTTAATATCTAAGCTACAGCCGTACTAAAAGCCATACCTAATCTATCGCAATCAGAATTTGCTTTGTTCGCGATTCCTATTTATTTCATCTTTGGTTATAAAAATTTCGTTAGTTATTAGTTAAAACGCAGCTATTATTTGTAGCAATATAGCTACGTTTTTATACTTGCAATCTACAGTCATACAAATTACTCATTAGTAACTGCTGAGGATTTTTCTTCAACTTCTAAATCGGGCAAACCTTCTAACTTTTCAGAAATCTTTTCTGCTGGTAACATCGGTACCATTACCGTTAAACCACCAGGAACGCATTCTACTTCTAAAGGTGTATTACCAATCATTTCGCCATCTAAAACAATTTTCTGCGGTGGATCGGTAGTAATTTTAACGCGCTTAGTTCTGATGTAACCGATATCATCCCGCTTAGCTGCATCTCCCCGCAAACCTGTTTGTAGTAAGTGATAAGAAGCAGCGATCGCCGATGCCCAAGTGTCAGAAGAAATGATAGTAATATCAAGCAGACCATCGTCGTAAAGAATACCAGCAGGACCTTGAGCCAATATAGATGTTGGTGGTGCTGCATTAGCTACAGTTAAAGCGCCAGCAGAAACGCGAATAATTTTGTCGTCGGTTTCTATCTCAGCATCAAATAGTTCTATTTCCCGCAGCTGCTGGATTCCCGAAACCAAATAAGCCAAAGCACCCCAGCGCTGTTTTGCATCTCGGGAAGCATTTTCAATAGTTTCTGCTTCAAAACCGATTCCAGCCAACAACGTCATCAATTTACCGTTGCATCTACCAATATCAATTCGACGAGTTTTACCAGATAAAATTGTTTTGCAAGCTTCATCTAAAGTATCGGGAATCCCCAAAGCAGAAGCAAAAGCATTAGCTGTACCTCTAGGAATCACACCCAAAGGAATAGTAGTTTCTCCTAAAGCTCTAGCGGCTTCAGAAAGGGTACCATCACCACCGGCAGCAATGACGATGTCAAAATTTTCCTTTACAGCTTCCTCAGCTAATTTATCTGCACCAACTTCCTTAGTTGTAGACTTAATATCTAAATCGAATTGAGTAGATAAAAGTTGTTTTATTCTTTCTAATTCTTGTTCGGAGTCAGCGTTACCACTAACGGGGTTAAAAATTAAGCAAGCTTTTTGACGACTCATGGCAAACTGTGGTGGCTTTATAAAATAGGACTTACAAATATTGTTCTAGATTAGTTTATTTTTGACAAAATGAAAAAAAAAAAAATCTAGCTACGGGGGTAATTTCATTTTTAGTATTGAATAGACTGATTATATATTCTGTTATAAGGGTTAATTTTGTAATGAATCATCCTTATGTTTAGCTTCTCTCTACTTCTTTGTATAGAAAATATATCTTTTTATAATCTACCCAACGGTAAAGGTTTTTTGAAAGCCTCATAACCTAATATTGTTAGCAGAAAAGAGAGATAGAAATTAGGTTCAGTATTATTTATTTTTTAAATAACTGAATTAAATTTTATGAATGCTGTCCGAAAAGAGAGGGAACTTAGTTAATGTTTTTTCACAAAAAAGAACTAATTGAAAAAGAAGTAAAAATTGACGAACCAAATCCTCGTTTTGCTCAACTTTTACTCGAACAATTTGGTGGCGCAACCGGAGAACTTTCTGCGGCTCTACAGTATTGGGTGCAGTCTTTTCACACCGAAGATGCAGGTATCAGAGATATGCTGCAAGATATCGCTACCGAAGAGTTTAGTCATTTGGAAATGATTGGTAAACTCATCGAAGTGCATACTTCAAATGTCGATCAAACAGAGGCATTCAAAAGTACTTTGTTTGCAGTTCGTGGAAAAGGACCTCACTTCCTAGACTCCCAGGGTTCTGCTTGGACTGCAACCTATTTGAATGAAGGTGGAAGCATGGTACGCGATTTACGTGCAAACATCGCAGCAGAAGCAGGTGCGCGTACTACTTATGAATCTTTGATTCAATTAGCACCAGACTCGGGAACCAAAGAAACCTTGGTACACTTGCTAACGCGGGAAATTTCCCACACCAAGATGTTTATGAAAGCATTGGATTCTATGGGTAAATTAACCGAGCCGTTCTTTGGTAATATTCAGCCTGATTCCACTGTAGATATTTACTACAACCTGTCTACTAACGGTAAAGACGAACGAGGTCCTTGGAACTCCGATGAAAACTTCCGTTACATCGCAGATCCGATGAAAGAGAAGGTATAAAATCGTCTAAAGCTCGATAGATAGCTATGAACGGGGAAGAGGTTAATTTACCTTTTCCCTATTTCAGTTTTCAGGCAAAATTTACCAATAAGTACCTAAGCAAAATTAATTGTGTATTGTCATTGCGAGGAACGAAGCAATCTCAAGGTTTAGAAGATTTTAAAATGTTAAATTAATTTTGCACGACTACTTATGAAAAAATTTGATTATTCTTTGGATTATAAAAATATAGATTTTCGTAAATCTCCCGAACTTTATAGGGTTGGTAAGGGAGAGCAAGGAGTTTTATTAGTAGAACCGTATAAATCAGAGATTTTGCCTTTTTGGCGGTTCAAGACTCCAGATATAGCTAAAGAATCGAGCGAAAAAATCTATCAATTATTTTTAGATTATCTCGAACAAGATGATTTTATCGGAGCAGACATGGCTCGCAAATTTCTGCAAATGGGCTATACACGGGCGCGACGATATGCCAATCATAAAAGCGGTAGAAAATATAAAAGTAATCCCCAAAAAGCTGCATCAAAACAAGAAGAAAAAAAATTACGGCAAGAGGTTTTACCGAATGAAGTAGATCCCGTAAAAGCAGAGTCGGCAGCAATATTTAAAGAAAAATGGCAGCAGGCAAAAAATAACGAGAAGTACATACAGCTTTTAGAAAAACATAATAGCGAACAGTGAACAGCGAACAGCGAGCAGTTATTCAGTTTTAATTCATAATTCCTAACTCCTACCTCTTTTCTCTAATCCCTTAGATAGATTCAAAAAATAATATTTTAGTCTTGGGTTGGTTTTGGTAAAGAGGAATCAAGCTTAAAATCAAAACACAAATTTATACCAGTAGTCTAAGACTGATAATAATTCCTGCTGGTAACTGACGATCCGCACCCTCCGGGTGAACAACTATTCGCTGTTGACTAATTAAATGAATTCTTATACTAAAACCATTCTTCGTGATATTGGTTTATTTCTACATGTACCGGCAATCATGGCTTGCTTGTCAATACCGGTTTGTTTATTATGGGGTGAATTTTATGCAATACTACCTTTTGTAATCTGCTGTATTATACCTTTAATAATTGGACAGTTACTATACCGTTTATTTTCTCGTGGTGCGGAGGAAACAAAAATTAGGCACGCTATGATTACTGCGGCTTTATGTTGGTTAATTGTACCTGTTATCGGAGCAATTCCGTTTTTAATGGTTGCCTCGAATTTAGCGGCAGCCTCTGAAACATCTCAAACGATTTTGAATTTTCAAAATCCTTGGAATGCTTTATTTGAAGCTTTTTCTGGATTTACTAGCACTGGTTTATCGGTTGCACTTCGCGCTAGTCAACTACCTCATAGTTTGCAGTGGTGGCGGAGTTTTATGGAATGGATTGGGGGTGTAGGAGTAATCGTTTTAGTCATATCGCTTTTGGAACCTACTACTGATGCCTATCAACTTTATTCTAGTGAAGGAAGAGAGAAAAGAATTGCTTCTACCGTACAGGCAACAGCGAGAAGAATTTGGTGGATTTATTTAGTATATACAATTGGCAGTATTTTCATATTTAGAATTGCAGGAATGCCTTGGTGGGAAGCATTGAACCACGGAATGGCGGGAATGTCTACCGGAGGTTTTAGCGTTCGCGATGATAGTATTGGTTCCTATTCTGCGATAATTCAAACGGCTGTCATTCCCACTATGATTATCGGAGCTATTAGTTTTCCGGTTCACTATCGGTTACTAACGAAAGGACGTTTATCAGCATTATGGAGCGATAATCAACATCAGGCTTTGTGGCTTTTATTGGCTAGCGGAATTGCTTTTTTAGGTTTATTCAATTACAGTTTTTTCGGTTCGCCTTTGTGGCTGCATACAGTTTTTCAATGGGCTTCTGCTCTCGGAACTTGCGGATTTAATACTATTGATTTATACGATTGGAGCAACAGCGCTAAATTGTTACTAACTTTAGCCATGATTATCGGTGGTACTGCGGGTTCTACCGTCGGCGGATTTAAGCTTAATAGATTGGTATTTTTATCTAAAGGAGCAGTTTGGAGACTTCGCAGAATTTCTTTGAAATCTCACGAATCAATGAATTATCAGCTTGATGGTGAAGTTTTAAATGAAACCGAAGCTACTCGCAAAATAGAAGCAGCAGCAGTTTTAGGCTTTTTATGGATAGTAATATTAATTATTGGCGTATTTATTCTATTGCAGTTAGCTTTACCAGACTATAGTCTAAGCGATGTTTTATTTGAAGCCGCCTCCGCTCTAGGAAGTGTAGGTTTATCTGTAGGTATAACCAGTCCCGAATTACCTTGGTTAGGAAAACTAACTTTAATTATATTTATGTGGATGGGAAGGTTAGAAATTATTCCAGTTTTGATTCTTTTCTCTAAAGTTAGGAAGAAGGTTATAGGTAACAGGTAATAGGTAATTGCTTTCTGTTCGCCGTTCACTTATATAACGGTAGCCCTTTTATATTAAGATGTGATAATTATTTTTTATTAATATGTTTAACAATCCTAATATCTGACATTGTATTGTAAAAATCTCATCAATATATTACTTCCATCTAACGAATGAATTTATTAAGTTTATTGGTTATATTTTTTTATTAAAAAATATTCAGTTAATCATATATCAATATCTATCTTTAGAATGAATAATTAACCTTTCAGATGTCTACATAGATAGTTGGCTAATTGAATTTGATTATTTAAAATAGTTATGAGCGAATATAATTCAATTTACAAGAATTAATTGATATTAATTTTTTTTTGCTTAAAAAATAAAGATAATATAATATTTTCCCTGTTATTAAATAATTGCATTTATATTACTTAAAAGTAACCATTTAGTATTTTTAAAAATTTATTATTAGGATGTAAAGTAAAATGACTTTCCAGAAAATTCTTGTAGCTTTAGAACTTTCACCGAGAGACGAATCGGTATTTTTTGAAGCATTAAGTTTAGCTGAAAATATCAAAGCGCAATTAACTTTAATTCACTGTTTATCCGATCCAACAGAAATGGCGATGATGTCTCAAACAGGATTAGATACGGGGTATGGTTTACCTATAACCCCTTCTGCAAGTACTATATCTCCAGCAATGGTGAATATGGACTTAATTAAAGAAGCAAATATTACCAAACATCACGAAGCCGAAAAGCATTTAGAATTGTATCAACAACAAGCTTCTTCAAAAGGTGTTTCCGTGGAATCTAAATGTTATGAGTCCACAGGTAATATAGGTCTTAAAATTTGTCAAATTGCTCAAGATTTAAATGTAGATTTGATAGTTCTCGGGCGCAAAGGGCATAACAGTATTGCTGAAGCTTTGTTAGGTAGCGTCAGCAATTACGTACTTCACCATGCACCTTGTGCTATCTTGGTCATTCAATAAGCATAGAAAACTATTGTTTCATCAAACAAATTTACATCTAAAGAGCTAATTAATAATTTCTTAATCTCTGTCACCAGAATGCTGTTTTCAAGCTTTCTAGCTTGTATT
The DNA here is from genome assembly GCA_019192545.1 of Rivularia sp. MS3. Taxonomy (GTDB): domain Bacteria; phylum Cyanobacteriota; class Cyanobacteriia; order Cyanobacteriales; family Nostocaceae; genus Rivularia. The sequence continues at coordinate 93,572 of JAHCMI010000022.1, forward strand.
CTATTAAGTGATTCTTAGATACGGGCTGCAAATAGATTAAGTATCACTGCTTTTGATAACTCAATTTATTTCAAAATGTTTAACTGCCTTAACAGTTAGCTGTACTGAGAAATAAAATTGCAGACAGTATGAGTGCAGTTTTATTTACTAAGCATTACTAAAGGCTTATCGAACGCGGTCAAAACTTAAGTGGAGAGTATAAATGAAAACATCAATTCCAACTCGCGGACAGAGGGAAAGAGAACTTTCACAGCGCATTCAAGGTTTGTATTCCAATCAATTAGGGCACAGACCGGCAAAAGTTATCTGCCAGCTTTTTGATGATTCTTTAGCAATTGTGATGGAAGATTCTATAACCCCAGCAGAACAATTACTAGTAGAACAAGGGCAAGAAGATTTAGCAGAGCAAGTACGTTCCGGTTTAGATGATGCAATAGAACCTAATTTAAAAACATTGATTGAAGAAATTCTAGAAGTCAAAGTTTTAGATTTAATGGGCGATGCTACTTTAAAAACTGGTAGAAGCGGTATAGTGGTTGTGCTATCAAGAACTCCCGAAGTTCGCAATCCAGATGCTATTCCTAAAGCTAAGCCAAAAGCATCTAATGGTAGAAATGGAAATCATTCTTCTAACGAATAATCTTAATCCATATTTTATTGGTAGAAAGATTTTAGGTAATAGTAATTTATAAAGAGCCTGTAAATAATATGTTTAACATAAAAGCTTTCTACCTCTTTTTCCATTATTATTTTTTTGATTTATCTTAGCTAATTTAAGTTAATAAGTTTTGACTGTTGTTAAAGGGTATTTATTATGCATTCTCAAGTTCAAAGTTTTGACAATTTAGAAAGGATTTTAGCAGAACGCATCCAGTCTTTATTTATAAATCAGCTAGGGCATCAGCCTAAAGATGTTTACTGTCGTTTATTAGACAAAAAATTAACTATTGTTGTCGAGAATGCCATTACAAAACCAGAGAAACTTTTAATGGCAGCAGGATATGAGGAAATAGTTCATAAGGCGAGAAATAGTATAGAAAAAATTTTACAGCCAGAGTTAAAGAAAATTATTGAAGAAGTGATAACTTTCAAAATTAGTAATATACTTTTTGCAACTCATCTCGATACTGGTTATGTCAGCATAATTGCTTTACTGGCTGACAAGTATGTATTAAATTCAACAGAAAAAGGTTAATTTAGCGCGGCTTTTGCCTTAAATTTAGATAGCGGCAAATAAGCTCTTCTATTTCTTCAAGCATATACGGTTTGCTGATATAAGCATCAAAACCGGCTTCTATAATTCGCTGTTTTTCTTCGGCTCTTGCTAAGGCGGTAACAGCTATTACAGGTATGTGACTTGTAGAACTATCTTGTCTTAAATCATGAAACAAGTCTATACCATTTGTTTCGGGCAACATTATATCTAATAATATTAAATTTGGCTGTGCTTGTTGTGCTATTACCAAAGTCTTCTTTCCATCAGGTTCGCCAATAAACCTACAGTTTAAAGAATCGACGATGTAATCAATTATCAGTAAATTGTCTTCATTGTCTTCAACAGCCAAAATGAGAGGAAGCTCTGTAGTTTTCTGCTCATTGCCAAATTCGTGAAGTTCCATTTGCATAGTCTGCTCCGTGGATAATCGATTTATATCTCTGCATCCAGCTCAGACGAGACTTTTCTCCAGCAGCAAAAACAGATGCTTTAAGTGGATAAATTGGCTCGTAACTTGCCTTTGACCAGGTTAATAATTCTTTGCTTGCTCCAAAAAGAAAGAAACTATCCAAGCTGATACAATGATTATGATACGATAAATTATAAACTAAATTTTAAATTATTACGTATTAAATAATTACATTAGAATATGTATACTTCTCACTTAGCATAAAATACGGTTTAATAAAAGTATCTAATTAATACTATTTAAGGTATTTCGCACAAGCTCCAGTATTTATTTAAAGTGACCATTGTTTCAGCAAACATAGAGAATTTTACTGGTTTGAGTAAGTATCCTGCTACATTTAAACTATAGGCTTTAATTCTATCTTTGTCTTCATCAGACGTGGTCAGTATAATTACTGGTATTGACTTGAGGTTAGAATCTGCTCTTATTTCTTGAAGAAATTCTAAACCTCCCATTTTTGGCATATTTAGGTCTAGTAAAATTATTCTTCGCTGCTGGGGGATTTTAGGATAATTGCTATTATTTCCTCGCAGCATGTCTAAAGCCTCGCATCCATCGCAAGCAACATAAAGTGGATTTTTGATATTATGTTTTTTAAATGCTCGCTTCACATTCATAATGTCTACTTCATCATCTTCAACGAGTAGCACGTTTAAAATTTTTTCCTCCATAATCCTTTCCAAATTAAGATTTAAATCAGTATTTATACATGAATTTGAAATAAATAGCAAATAAGCCTATTTTACAGGGTACTACAATTATATTTTTATTTCTTCGCCTACAAGTAATAATAAAACACCCTCTTAACTTATACTTTAGAAATAGTATTAGATAATCATTCGCTTCCAGTTTTTGATCGACTGCTTTAATTCTTGATACAAATGAATGATATCGATTTATTATTTACATTCTTCTCTTACTCCAAGTAAACCGGAAAGTTGTACCTATACCAAGCTGAGAATCTAATGTGATTGTGCCTCCTATTTCTTCTACTATTCTTTTTACTATAGCAAGTCCGATACCAGTATTTTCACGCTTATCTCGCGATTCCAATGTTTGAAATATGACAAATATTTTGTCGTGATATTTTTCAGCAATACCTTTACCATCGTCTGTAACGGCGAATTCGTAGAATTCATCTTGCTCGTTAGCTGAAATTGTTACTTTACCATCTTCACGGTTATGGTGTTTAACAGCATTACTAATTAAATTAGTGAAAACCTGTTGTAAAGGTATTCTTTCGGTTGTAAAAGTCGGCATTTCCCCAATTACTTCAACAGTAAACTCTTTGGGGGGAGCAATTGAATCAATTATTTCTTCAAGAAGCTGAGCTACTGCGACTTTTTCTGCTTGTGTTTTCATTCTTCCCACGCGGGAATATTGTAAAAGCCCGTTGATTAAAGCTTCCATCCGGTACACTCTGCCGCGTAACAGGTTCATTTGCTTTTGCGTATCGGGAGTCAGAGCTTCTTGCAAATCTTCCTCAATCCATTCCGATAAATTAGCGATCGCTCTTAATGGTGCTTTCAAATCGTGGGAGGTAACGTAAGCAAATTGATCTAATTCTTGGTTGCGTTTTTCTAATTCAGTAGTAGTTTGCAGCAAGATTAAGTTAATCTGAGCTAATTCATCAGCCCTAGCTTGTAAAACAGCTTCTGCCTGCTTGCGCTCGGTAACATCATTGAGGGTACCGTAAACCCCAAGAATTTCGCCATCGGAATTATGTTCGATTTGAGCGTAAATTTCCAGCCACCGGAAATGCTTATCTTCGGTAAGAATGCGAAATTCATATTGAAAATATTCTTGTTTTTCTGAGATTACCGATTCAAATAATTCTCTACTGTTAAATTTGTCTTCTTCACCATACATAAAATCGGTAAATGTTTTGAGCAGACTATCTTCTACCTTAAGGCCAGTAATATCAGCCCAGGCAGCACTCAAAAACGTCCAAATTCCGGTTTTAGCTATTTGAAAAACGACTTCTTTGACGCTGTTAACGACATTACGATACAAACGCTCGTTTTCTGCTAAAGCTGTTTCCATGCGTTTGCGCTCGCCCACATTATTAAAAGCAACACCCACTAAGTTACCCGGTAAAGGAAAAGCAGTTACTTCAAACCAAGAAGTCGGAACGCGATGATCCCCATAAGCAAATTCTCCGAAATCTCTTACCTGCTTGAATTTTACAACTTCGGCGTAAGCTTCCACGATGCCGATGCGATCTTCATCAAAAAGATTAGGAAAACATTCTTTTATCGGTTTATCTAGATAATCTTGAATATCTACACCCAGCATTTGAGATGCAGCAGGATTAATCATTGTTAACCGAAAACTGCTGATATCGTTCAAATCATCCATTTGCCAAATACACAAGCCAATTTGGATATTTTCGACAATATCTTCATAAATTTGAATTTCCGCTTTTGCTAATTCTTGGCTTTCAATTAACTCGTCCTTACGCTTATTTGATTCTTCCAACTGCGCCGTGCGTCGTTGGACTCTAGCTTCCAACTGCTGATTCAAACGTACAATTTCTGCTTGTGCTGCTTTGCGATCGCTAATATCTTGGTGAAAACCAACCATGCGAATAGCTTCCCCATGTTGATTCCACTGAGCCATTCCCCGAGCTAAAATCCATTTGTAAGTACCATCTTTGCAACGCAAGCGAAATTCGGCTCGATACTGGGGACTTTGATGATTTATGTAAGCTTTCCAAGTTGCTTCAGCTAAATCAATATCTTCTGGATGTACTAAACCTCGCCATCCTTGATAGCTATTTTCGACTTCCGAATCGGTGTAGCCCAGCATCTCTTTATATTGAGTAGAGAAAAAAGCTTGATTGGTTTTCAGATTCCAATCAAAAATGCCGTCTCCCGTACCTAGTAAAGCTAGATTCCAACGTTCTTCACTTTTTCGCAGCGCTTCAATAATTTGTTTCTTATCACTAATATCCCGCCCTTCGGGAATCAATAATTCCACTTCTCCTAATTCGTTAAAAACTGGTTTGAGAGAAAAATCAATTGTCGTAACTTTATTCCCAGCCCCTAATACATCTACTTCATAACGAACAAACTCGCCATTGCTAGCTCTTTTTATTGCCTGCTGTAACGATTGCTGCGTTTGAGGAGAAATTGTCCACCAATAATTTTCCCAAAATGGACGATTAACTACATCTTCTTTAGTTATTCCCCCGAAATTCAAAGCAGTTTGATTCGCTTCTAACAAAGTACCGTCTGGTTTTAACAAGCCGATGAACTGATACATCGAATCAAAAATTGCTCGAAAACGTCTTTCGCTTTCTCGCAATCGCGCTTCTGCTTGCTTGCGCTCGGTAATATTAACGCTGGTACCGACAATACGATAAATTTGTGAATTTTGATTATACAAAGGCTTTAGATTTGTTAACCACCAAGAATATTCTTCCTCATCATTAAATCTCAAACATTCTTCATAAGTAATGCTTTCTCCAACTAGCAAACATTGATTGTAGCGTTCTGTAACCAACAAAGCTGAATCGTGGGGAAGAACTTGTTCAGGAGTTTTTCCTTCAACTTGCTCTAAAGTCATTCCCATTAGCTTTTCAGTAACTGGGTTGATACTTTCATAAGTAAATTCGCCTTTTTTCGTAGTATCAACCACAAAAATTGCTTCTGTTACGCCTTCATAAATACTGCGTAAAAACTGTTCTTTTTGCTTTTTATCTTCAATTTCTGATTGCAGATTCTCAGGGGTTGGCAAAGTTAAGATTTGGGGAACCAAATAAGTTAGTGCAATCGCAGTTATAAAAGACACTACAGCAGTCATCGCTCTCACGTACCCCGAAATCCAATAATCTGGATGCCACAAAGTCCAGATATCTATCAAATGTCCGATACCGCAAAAAATAATAAAAGCAGCAAACAGCAAGAAAATCCCGTTGAAGGGAACGTCTTTTCGTTTGCGAAGAATATACAAAAGAGTTATGGGAATAGAAAAATAAGATAAAGCAATAACAGCGTCGCTTACCATATGCAGCCCTACCAGCCCTGGTTTCCACAGATAGCAGTTACCGTGAGGCATTAAAGAGGCAGTTGCTAAAAAGTTCGCTGAAATTAAGAGCATTTGCAATCGAAATATTAATAGATATTTATATTTTTAACTATTTTTCACAATATACCAAAGCCGCAAAGATAATACAGCTTCGTGCTGTTACTTTCATGCTGCTCTATTTATCTAAAAATTATTTATATTGCTGTTAATTAATTCTAAAGTAGGCAATTAATGATTTTATTATTACGAACTGTTAAGTTATCAAACAACATTTAAAGATAAATACAAAAAGTTAACATACTTATCTAAAGGAGGATGACTTATTAATCTTTTAATAGAGTGTGAATTTAACCCTAGATTGATGGAGAATAGGGCAAACATTTTTTATAAATGAAGTAGGCTTCTCGATATTTAAAGTTATTTCTTTTAGAGAATGCCCGGAAAAGTCAGTAAATATAGATAGGCATAAGCTTTTTCCACGAACGCTTTATGCTTTCGGCGTGCGGCAGTTACGTTTTCTCGTTCCCGCAGCGTCAAGGAGTAGAGTTACTTTTCTCTCAATAACGAGAGAGGCTGATTCGCACCTCCGTTGCCAATTTTGCTTTGCTAAGGTAATCGGGTTCCTAAGCTTTAAAAGTAAAACATGATACTTTCGGGCTCATCGTTATGGAACATTAAAAACAGGAGAAGAACAAATTTAAATGGTGAAATAAATTTATAAAGGTATAAAGATGCTAATTATGATTAATGATATAAATGTACGCGAAATTAGTAAAAATGACAGGTTCATTAATTATTCGGAAGAGAAAAAAATCAAAAATATATTAGGTCATCCAGTTAAAAGAGTAATTTGCGATAAGCAAGGCAATGTCATACTTGATATTGGAGATATTATTAGTTTTAATGCCTTGGAACAGGTAAAGCAGGCTAACGCATTAGATTATTTATTCAGTTCCGTTTATCGCAAGTAATTTCTTATTTATTTTTCAAGCTTAAGTCTAATTGTATATATTAACTTTGTTATTCAATCTAAAATAAAGGTAATTATGAGATAGATGTGATTCTCTAATAGATAATTGATTAAATGTCTATATTACCTTGGATTTTAATGCTGCTGGCTTCCGTCTATGCAGCCCATTGGGGAGCAGATAAAATTGCCGAACCCTTACAAAAACTGAGGCAGCAATGGGGACTTTCTGAAGCCGCAGGAGCAGCTTTTGTTGCTTTCGCCACAGCAAGTCCCGAAATTGGCACTAATACCACTAGCGCAATACGCGGTTTTTCTGATATTGGACTGGGTAATTTATTAGGAAGCAATATTATTTCCGTTCCCGCAATTGTTACGGTTGCCTATATCGCTTCATGGTGGCGCAATCGAGGAAATTCGGGAAGTAAAAATAGAAGTTCAAATAATAATTCCAAATCTCCGAAATATTTACAAGTAAAATCAGAAGCCTTATACGTGCAGGCAATTCCTTATTTATTAGTTATTGCTTTAGCAGCATTACTTACTCTACCTAAACCTTGGCGAGGCTTACAACCCATCGACGCTTGGATAATGCTCGCTGCTTATCTAATTTACTTGGGCAATGCAATACTAAGCAAACGCAAGCAGCGCAGTCAAGTTCAATGGAATCGCAAGGAAATAGTTACAGCGGTTATAGGTGTTTTTTTATTAATTTTCGGAGCCTATTTTACTGTTACTGCTACTGAGAAAATAGTTTCTTATTTAGGAATTTCTCAGGTGATTGGCGGTTTATTTATCACTGCAACATTAAGCATTGTGCCAGAAGTGTTTGCAACCTGGAGCGTTGCCGGTAGCGGGCAATTGACAGCTGCTACTACCAGTGTTATTGCCGATAATACCGCAACAATGACTCTTGCTTTCTTTCCTTTAGCTTTAGTCACCTTACCCGTCGATAATTTACTGCTTTATTCGGTAAACCTAGGGTTTGTTGCTTTATTAGCAATATTATATGCAGCATTTCTTTATTTGGGAAAACCAAACTACAGCTTTTCTCTCACAGAAGTTTTAATACTTAATGGTATATATGTAGTTTATCTAGCTGTCATGGTATTCGGCGTGTTGAACGTCGTTTAGAAACAGCTATCAGTCAACAGTTAAAAATTGATTATATATTTAATTATATATTTAATTATATATTTAACTTTGTGACTATTTTCTTACTATCGCAATCCTATATCAGTCGTCAGAAACCCGGTTTTTCGGAAAAACTGGGTTTCTAAGTTAGTTCGGGATTTAGGAATGCTATGACTTTTCTTTTGATTTCCCTATTTACTAGTACAATTCGGCGTAAATAAGGCAACCATTAAAAATCTTACTTTTTACTTTTTACTTTTTACTTTTTACTTCTTACTTTTTACTTTTTACTTCTTACTTCTTACTTATAGCGTTTATCAAGCAACTGAGGTACAAAGACTACCTCACCCCCGATAAAGCTGTGCTTTATCTCCCCTCTCCTTGTTAAGGAGAGGGGTTGGGGGTGAGGTTTTTAGGTGTACTTTAATAGATTGGGAAACGCTATATTACTTCTGCGAAGCAGTACTGGTAACTGGTAACCGAAAAGTCCATCTATTGATTGATTGCACTACAACAAATACAGTTTATTTTTGATTTGGTATAAGCATTTATTCCAGGGTTGAATCTGTATAGCAAAACCTATGAAAAACTTAAAAGGAAAGAACGTTATTATTACCGGTGCCGGTAAGGGAATTGGAAGGGCGATCGCCATCCGTTTTGCTCAAGAAGGAGCGAATGTAGCTTTGAATTATTATAATCCACCCCAAAAAGCCGAAGATGTTCAAGAAATCATGCTTAGGGAGCAAACCGACATCCAAATTGAAAATTATGGAGTCAAGCATATACCCATTGAAGCAGACATTTCCCAAGAAGCCAATGTAGTAGATATGTTCTCCAAGGTTGTAGATTGTTTTGGCGGCATAGATATTTTAATTAATAATGCCAGCATTCAAGCAGATGGTTCTTCTTCTCATCAAATAGACATTGCTGAATTCGATCGTATCATCGCTGTTAATCTAAGAGGGAACTATATTTGCGCTCGCGAAGCTATCAAGCACTTTATAGATAGAGGTCATAAAGGTGTAATTATTAACAATTCCAGCATTCACGAAGTTATCCCTAAACCATATTATGCAGCCTATTCTGCCAGCAAGGGAGGAATGGAAAACCTAACCCGTACTTTAGCTTTAGAATATGCACATATTGGCATCCGAGTAAACTCCATTGCACCTGGAACAATAGCTACACCAATTAACCCCTGGGCTTCCTCACCCGACGAAAAAGCTAAAGTCGAACAACATATACCAATGCGTCGCACCGGAACACCCGAAGAAATGGCTGCTGTAGTTGCATTTCTCGCTTCTGAAGAAGCTTCTTATATCACCGGACAAACTATTTTCGTGGACGGTGGATTAACTTTGTATGCAGATTTTCGTCAGCCTTGGTCTTAATAATTTCCAGTTACTAGTTAACACGTACTAGTAGTCAGTCAGTTCAACGAATATCCGGTAACTTTTTTCGCTAATTGTTAGTTCTTTTTCTCATCCGGCAAGTGAAACTTGTTGAAATACTAGTACAATTCGACGTAAATAAGGCAACCATTCAAAATGCTGGAAAAGCCTAAAAATCTTACTTATTCCTTGTTACTTCTTACTTTTATTTTCCACGAAGCAGTACTAGTTATAATCCCTGATTCCTAATTTCATCCTAATTAAATATATAAATAGATATAGATAACTATCTCAAAAAGTTTCTCATGATAGAGGAATAGGAAATGAATAATAGTTATTATGTTGATTAAGAAAGCAAACAAGAAATAAGAAACCAATTTTTTGGTTCATTACAAATAATTAAAGGAGTAAATTATGAGTACTGAAGATAGAGCAAAAGCAACAGCTAAAAACATCGAAGGTAAAGCTCAGGAAGCTATGGGCAATCTAACAGGTAATACTGAAGACCAAGCTAAAGGAAAAGCTAAGCAAGCTGAAGCTGAAGGTCGTCACACTGTAGAGAATGCAAAAGACGAAATCAAGAAAGCAATTGACTAATTGATATAGATATTGAGTGAATTGGTCTTGCCTTAATAATTGAGCATACTGTTATTTCTTTTGCGGGACTATTGAGTTTTATAAGTAAAGGGGTTAGATGAAAATCTGACCCCTTTATATTTATGTTTGTATTGATATGTTGTTACGAAGTGAAATGCACCATTTGAATTAATTTCGGTAGGCTCTGTTCGCAAAAATCAAAACGGATTTCTATAATTAACATTAAAAATTTCTCCCCCCTTAAGTTTTAATAGGAGATAAAAATCTAAATCTATTTGACAAGTGGTAACAAAAGGTGTGAGAATTTTTATTAATTTCTGATTGAAATATATCCAGACCGTTAACTAATTTTTTGTTCAAATTTGGACTGTGACAATGAATATTACTTTTAACTACGTTTTAGCAGAGCTAATTGAGAATACTTATGGTAGGACTGATTACTATATGTCACTCACCGGAATAGTTGTAGTAGGTTTTATTGCAGCAGTTTCCATCGGCTCTATTGCTTGGTACAATTCCAAGCGCCCAGTAGGTTGGGAAGATAAAGAACGTCCCGATATTGTTCCAGATGTTGAGAAGTCAAACAGTCCTGGTTTGTAGTATTTAACATCTTTCTCTAATATCAGAAACCCGGATTTGTTTGTCAAAAGCCGGGTTTCTTAATAAATCAAGTTTTTAGGTATCTCTAAAGGTATCAATCAAAAATAATCGGATCGTTTTTGACCTTTAATCTTTAACCTTTTTAGAAGTTGTAACCTACACCTAGGAGTAATCCCACATCTGCATTATCGTCAGAAAAGCCAATATTTACCCCGCCAGTTGCAGTAAGTGTACGGGAAACGGGAACGTCAACACCTCCAGTTAGTAGGAAACCGACATCTGCATCCTCGTCAGTATTTATTGAAATTCCCGCACCGAAGTAAGGTGCTACGCTAATTCTTTGAACGCCGGTATCTGCGAGATCGTCTACGGGAAAGTCAACTGTTACCGGAATCAAGAACACAGCGTCATCATCAATTAAAGCAGATGGACGTATAGAAAAGTTTCTACTCAAACCGATTTTGCTAATTACTGAGAAAGCACCATCACCTAATGCACTATCATCATCAAAACCGATGAATCCACCTACCCCAAGATAGCTAGGGCCAGAACGAGTGGTAGTACCGGGTGTAAATTGTGCTACTTTTTCAGGTGATTTTTCAACGTATGCATTAGGTGTTTGAGGCTCTGCTTGAATTTCAGGGGTTTGTCCTTGAGCTTTAACTCCGTTAGAAGCCAAGATAACGACGCTAGCGCTAACAACGGAACAAGCTAGTTTTAATTGTTGAAAATTCATGATTTATTTCTCCAATTTTAATTACGAACTACTTCTGAATAGAATGAACATCCCACGAATAAAGCAGTGGTACTCTGTTCGGTGAAGAACTGATAACTAAAACTAAAACTTTCTTAAAAGAATTAGTGAGAGTGAGCTTAACATAAAATTATTGACTGCGTTCTAATAAACTGAAACTTTATCAAAATTTGAAGAATTAAAATGATAAGCTTCGGGTTTATGATACACTTCCCAATCACTAATACCTAAATAGTTAAAAATAGATTGAACTTGCTTAACTTGGGATTTGGTACTATTAATTACTAACAGATATTTGCCGCGTTGCAGACAGCTTATGTAATAAGCTATTTTGGCATCAGGAATCTCTAAATCCTGTAAAACATAGGTATACAATTAATTTTTACAAGGCAAAATGCGATAAATCTGATGCATTGGAAATTCTTTAGATTTCAATTTTAACGTCAGACCATCGAGATTATCTTCATTTGCAACTACTGCTATTATGTGTTTTTCATCACTTGCAATAATTCTCTTTAGCCTCCTTATTAATTTAATATTTCGACCTAAATTGATATTTATAAATATGTTTATATTATAAAAAAAAAATCACACCCCTGCTTCCGTCTTAAGAACAGATTATTATTCTTTCCTAAGAAATAAATGCATTGTATAAATAGGTTATTTGTAATAGTTTGAACAGCAACCAATGTATATTTACCTTCACCAGACAAATATTTATGGTTTGTTAGCGCAGGGTGTCCGGTAGGACATAGCTCCGAGATTTATCTGCGGATAACCTTTTTTAATTATGCTGTGTTGAAGCCCCTGAATTTTATTTATGGGGCTTACGTAGCTTGCGTGCAGTACGGCGATATTACCTTCGCGTAGCGTCCCCTAGAGGGAGATGTTACGAATTTACTCACCCTTATCAATGCTGAATTATGAAAGCTTTAAAAATATCATCCCCTAACGAAAATCTGGACAAAACTGCCCCCGCGTCGCAAGCCAAAATTAGTAATTATACAGGGTAAATTCGGGTAAGACTGGGCAGTTTTGTCTACATTTAATTGAACCCCCCAAATTAAATTCCCCTAAATTTAATTTAGGGGAATTATTATCTATTATTTTTATAGTTAAAGCCCAATTAAGCTTTAACGCCATTCTCTATTACCATCTTCGTCTACTCGTGCTTGACGAATCACATCAGAAATTTTTTCAGCATCCTTTACGTGGTGTAATGCTTCCTCTTCACCTGTTTCTTTATCTTCTGCAACAAAGTAGGTAGGAACTGTAACATGATCCCCAGTGATATCAGGAGCATCTACTGCAACTTGCTGCTCTTTCTCACTTAAAGACTTATTTCCGTCAACTTTATCCCCAGGATTTAATACATTGGGTTTATCTGAATTTTCTAATTCTTGCTTTTGCTGATTTTTCTGTTCAAAATCAACCTGCTCTGGAGTTAAAGGTTGCTTGTTATTTTGATTAGCCATATTTACAGAATCCTGAATTTCAATCTTAACTTCAACTTACTACCCGACTTAAATACGGGATTAAAAAGAATAGATTCTCTTGAAAAGGGAATTAACGATTAAGAAGCGATTAATCATCTTTCTGACTACGTTAAAATAGCCTCCCTATTCTCAATAAACAAATTACCAGCGGTTCAAGAGAATCTTCATTTATTACTTATTGCTTATTAAGCAGTACGTCTGGTGATTAAACCCCAGATAAAGATAGCAATCATTGCACCGATGATAGCAGTAATGACTCCGGGAAGGCTAAAACCAGCAGCCGTCAATCCTATTGTTCCCGTATTTAAGAAAGTAAATAAGCTTCCACCGATGAATGCACCAACAATACCTAAAAGCATTGTTGCTAGAATTCCACCACCTTGATGACCGGGGTATATAGCTTTAGCGATCGCACCAGCGATAAGACCTAAAATTATCCATGCAATAATATTCATACTTAGTTCTCCTCAACAAGAGTTGTATTCATTTCGTTACTACTAATTTACCAACTTACAACAGTTTGCAAATCTATAATGAGAAGTAACCTCGATATTCGAGAGGAATAGAAATCTACTTCTAAGTAAGTCAAACTAAGTAATTAATTATGCAGGCAAAATTAACATAAATTTATAGAGCAAAAAACTGATTGCATCAAGCTTTGAATGTCTTTTTAAGTGTTATTTTTTTTATTTTAGTTATAATTTACACTCTATTATTTAAGCATACTAATTAAGAGCCAAACCCTCCCTTAGACTTACTTTTAGCTTTTTTACTACTCTTACCTTTGACTTCCGATAATGCTTCTTGAAATAGGTTGTGCAAATGTAGTGGAACGCTGGCAATTTCAGGTAATTCGACATTTAAATTTTTGTTAAATTCCTTTAATAATTCTACATAATCTGTTTCTAAATTAAAATTTGGACGATTTAATACTTGTTGCAACAGTTTTTCTAATTGCTGGGGGTATTCTTCAGATAAGCGCTGCCAAACACAGGCTTTTATTTCGGGAGATTCCAGATATTCCTTAACTAACTTAGCCGAATTTGCCTGTTCTTCAATATTATTATCTGCAAGCAAATTTTTCAGTTGAGTATAGTTGGTTAAAAATATTTGTCCCCAACGAGGAAAGCTGAGTACGGTAACTTCTTCAGCTTTCTTTAAATGGTTGGGCAATTCGACTTTCGGAGTCACCATTTTAATGCTTTGTTTGCTATCTAAAACCTGAGAAAGTACTTTAGATTCCACACCCATTTGTTCTGCAACATCGGTCATTTCCTCATCAGAGATATCGGCATCTTGTGCCATTTCTTGCAAAGATTTTGAACTATCAATTCCTGCTGCCTCTAATCTGCTTTCCTGTACTTGTTCTTGAAGTTCGCCGAGTTTTTGCTCTAACTGATATCCCGGTAAAGTCACTTCATCGCGACCAAAGAACTTAACAAAGTTTTGGTGATATTTTTCGACAGAAAGCCAAGCTTCTTCTAATAATTCGGGTGCATCACCGTATAGATTATTTTTATAATTTTTTTTGAAATTTCCGATTGCTACAGCTAATTTTGGTTTACCCAATCTGCCCATCAATGTAATCGGAGAAGAAAACATCCAAAAATTGTCATTAATAGGTACAATTCGCGCTAAGAGAATTTCTCCTTCCTTGGCACGTTTTAACTGTTGTTGTTCTTTCTCGTCAATTTTGACTAAATACTGTTTATTTGTGAGCCAGTTTTTTAAAATACAATTCTCGTCTGAAATTTTATTGGCTGCGAATAAACCAGCAAAACTGCGTCTCCAACCATTGACTATATCCCTTTTTTCAGGAGATAAATCGGGGTGAGATTCTAAAAAGATATCAATTAGCTTTTTGTCTCCCACCATACCTTCAGTGAGAAACATATTCAGCACCATCTCTTGAAGAACTCCCCCTTGAGATTGAGATTGAGAAAAATTAGCTAGCTGCTCTGCACTATAAGTTTCTAAAGATACAGCTAAATCCCCTTCCGCATCCAAAGCAAAATCAATCAGTTGCGAATGTAACTCTTTCGCTGTTTTCAAATTTGCATCCATAATCTTGCCTGCGAGCAGTTAACAGTGATCAGTATAAGAGCAATTCGCAATGATTTTGTCTGCGATAAATATAAAAGTTGATAATTGACTACTCCCACCTCTAAAGTTGTAGCTTCTCACTGCGTGTAAGTGTTACTAAAGCCGACTCAGCAAGCTGAACACGCGGAGCGTGCGGCTCAGCTTTCTCGTAGAGTAACCCAACGTTGGTGTTGGGTTGCGCTTCGCTTCACCCAACCTACTTAACGACTTCAAAACCCATCAAAATTAACGTGGTGAAGTATTAGTGGTCTGTCCCGTTAGTTTTGATGGGCATATCGTAAATATAAAAAATATTTT
>JAHCMI010000023.1 GCA_019192545.1 Rivularia sp. MS3
TTTTGGCTCATCAGTTGTTAGTATGCTAAATTCTGAATAAAAATTACCGAAATATTTACTGCGTAGGGATTTGACATTTTATATGCTTAATTTTTGATAACTTTACTCTTTTTCCCCTACTGCCGACTGCCGACTGCCGACTGCCTAAAAACGACTACTTAAATAGCATACCAAGTGCTGAAGAACCAAACTTTTTTAGTGTTGACTGCGCTAACAGCTTTTAAGTAAAAAATTTCTGTCAAAGAATCAAAAATCTTATTAGTTTTTAGTCAAACCCGGAAACGCGCTTGCGTTTCCAGACGATATTTTTTAGCAAAGCGGCATTAATTATTAACTAAATTTACTATGGCAGCTTATGAATAATACAGAATATCCTATAGCGGTAGAAATAAAAAACTCTGAAGACTTAAATATAGACTTGCAGCAATATTGGTTTGCGCTTAAGCGTAGATTTTTACCTGCAATGGCAATTACAGGTGGATTTTTTGCTCACTCCATCCTACGTACTTTGTCGCAATCCCGTGGGAAACAATTCGGCAGCAGTAACTAGACGTGAAGTCTTTGAAGATATCAAGTTTCAAGATAATTTATACGGTAATTTAGAAGACTACTACTTCGACGAGCGGTTGCATCGAGCCGAGAATATTGAATGCTGGTTAAGAATATCAATCTTGACTCATTGAAGACACGAAGGAATTCCCGAAGTATTAACTTTTTACAGAATTACTTCTTTTGGACTTTCTTTCTGCAAATGCTCTGACACAGCTAAAAGCATTAGAAGACGTAGTAGAAAAAACTCGTGTTTACGCTCCAGACATCGTTGCTCATTGTGAAAGGGCTGCAAAAGCTTACCACTTAAGGTATACGGTACGCCGTTTAGTCAGTTTGGGTGATGGATTAACTGCTGCCAAGCTATTCAACTAAGTTTTAGCAAATCACTGGCGCATTCTTTTAAGAGTCTTCGCTTCACTTAATGCCGTGAATAATTTTATGTAACTAATGTCATGAAACAAGTAAAAATTTTGAATTTACAGATTCATAATCTGACAATGTCAGAACTTCTAAACAAGTTAAGGTTTGGTGGTGTTGTGTTTACCCCAAATTTAGACCATTTGATGAAAATACAAAAAAACTATCAATTTTATCTTGCCTATAAAAAAGCCGATTATGTAGTTTGCGATAGCAAAGTTCTGATGTATGCATTTAAGTTCTTAGGTACTCCTATTCAAGAAAAGATATCTGGCTCGGACTTATTTCCTGCTTTTTATAATTATTACAAGCACGATAAGCAAGTCAAAATATTTTTATTAGGCGGTATTGGAGAAACAGCTACACTTGCTCAACAGAAAATTAATGCAAAAGTTGGTAGAGATATGGTTATTTCAACTTATTCGCCTCCCTTTGGTTTTGAAAATGACGAGCAAGAATGTCAACATATTATTGAATTAATTAATAATTCCGGGGCAAATGTATTAGCTATTGGAGTTGGTGCCCCCAAACAGGAATTATGGCTCGATAAATTTAAACATCGATTGAAAAACGTTAAAACATTCTTCGCGATTGGTGCGACAATTAATTTTGAGGCAGGATATGTTAAACGTGCCCCTAAATGGATGAGTGAAATTGGTTTAGAATGGCTCTACCGGCTTTTATGCGAACCTCAACGTCTGTGGAAAAGATATTTACTCGACGATATTCCTTTCTTTTGGTTAGTTTTAAAACAAAAATTGACACTTTATAAAAATCTTTGGGCGCAAGTTTGGAAATATCAAAATAGTCTTGCTTCCAGTCAACTCGCAAATGCTAAAAGTAAAATTTTGGATTTAAAAAGTCAATCCACTAGTATCGCTACGCGGAAATAAAAAGTAATAAGTAAAAAGCCTTATAGGATAAAGATTTTAACCGTTGCTAATGGGTACTTTATTTACGCCATGATGTACTAGATAGTAAATAAAAACGATAAATAATATGGTTCTTCAGCACTTGGTATGCTATTTAAGTAGTCGTTTTTAGGCAGTCGGCAGTCGGCAGTGAACCCCATAAAAGTTTTTTCTTCTAAAAAACTTTTATGGGAACCCGTGGCAGTCGGCAGTAGGGGAAAAAGAGTAAAGTTATCAAAAATTAAGCATATAAAATGTCAAATCCCTACGCAGTAAATATTTCGGTAATTTTTATTCAGAATTTAGCATACTAACAACTGATGAGCCAATAATATTAATTTTATTGATAATACTGAAATTGTTTTTATCGTTTTATGCTTTGGAGGCATATATCTAAAACTGTATCAAAATCTTTAGCGGGCGATCGCCAATTATCAAATTCGGTGATAAGTAGGTTAGCGTTGAAAATTGTAATCAGGGCAGGGCGATAGGCAGTCGGCAGTCGGAGTAAGAATTTAAGGGCTATTTACATCTTGTTACATAGTGATGCTTTTTCTTGCTGGCTTACTTACAGCATTTTGCAGCTAAATGAGGTACAAAGCTATATGTTGAAACTCTTGTAGGATGGAGAGAAGTTAGGGGGAAGATGAACTTCGGATCGAACTGAGCCGCACCCTTGCTGGTTAACGGGGCATCCCTGCCCTTGGGAATGTACTTTACCAAAACATGTAATTAAACCTAAACCTGTTTTTGCCCTGTGACTGAAGAATTCATTAAAGCACGATAAGAATAAAATTTCAAGTAATTAATCGCTATCTATTTCTGTCTTTT
The DNA here is from genome assembly GCA_019192545.1 of Rivularia sp. MS3. GTDB lineage: Bacteria > Cyanobacteriota > Cyanobacteriia > Cyanobacteriales > Nostocaceae > Rivularia. Next base: position 2,712 of record JAHCMI010000023.1, read on the forward strand.
CAATTTTCGTCTATCTATCTTTAGGTAAGTATTTTTTGGTGCTCTAACATTTGGGCTACTCCTATAGATAGAATTATCTAAATACGGTATTGCCTTACATATTCTTTACTATGCTTTGTATTCCCTGACTTTTCTAGATGTACGAAAGGTTGGGGATTTAACATTTTATGTTTTTTTACTTAAAAATTGTATCTAGACATACTTTTATTTTTAAATTGGTTAATTATACTGACCGCAGAAAAATAAAGTTGAACGGGTGTTTCTACCGAAGCGATTGAATCGTCTCAACAATAAAACTTCTTCTTCCGAATCTGTAATATTTTGGGGATTGTAGATTTTTGTTGTTGAATAAAGAAACTGTGCGAGTTATTGTCAGTTTTTTTGGTTATCTACATAGTTTAGTCAGTAAGTCTGCTTATACCCGTCAGCAGGAAAATTATTGTGTATGGCAAGCTCCTTTTCTTTTTTAAGAACACCTTCCGGTTTTCATGGTGATGTTACAGTCTCGAATACACATAATCCATCAATAAATGATAGGCAAATAGACAAACCTACTGCTTCAAGTGTCTATTTATTGGAGCGAAGAATAGACTGCATATCTATATCTTCAATTGTGGAAGCAATTGATAAGAGAAATTTCTATTGGTATTTATTGACGAAAAACATATCTTGCGGCGTTGCTTTAAGTCAGATTCACTTAAAATTTTGTGCGGAAATATTTCCTTGCATCACTTTACTGAAAATGTAGGTTATTGCAAAAAAAAATAATTAGATATTTGCGTTGCTTAATAAGTATTTTTCAAGTTTGTTATTATCCATTGCGAGTTATAACAGATTTTATAAATGTTTAACCGAAGATTATATTATATGGTTTCTTTTCCAAATAAAGTTGGAAAGTAAAGTAGATTCATTTAAATACAATCAACCAACATTTATATTTCTCATTTTTAAATTAATCATTACCTTGGGGTATTTATATCTTCATCAGGAAGCATCATGAAAATTTGTTATTTGATACAAACGCATCAAAACGCTCGCCAAATTCATCGTTTAATTAATAGGATTCAACAATCAAATTTTAGAAGTAAAATTATTATCAGTCATGACTTTACTAACTGCGATTTAGATGAAGTTTACTTACAAGAGCAAGGTATTGAGGTATTAAAAACTCAAGCAGGTAAACGCGGGGACTTTTTTGTCATTCAATCTTATCTAAATGGTATTAAATGGTTGATTGATAATCGGATTGAATACGATTGGCTAATTTATCTTTCCGGTCAAGATTACCCAATTAAACCAATATCCCAAATTGAGGATTTTTTGTCAAAAACTAGTTATGATGCCTTCCTGGAATACTTTAAAGTCTTTTCACCAGAAAGTCATTGGAGTATGCGAGAAGGCAAAAGCCGTTATTTATTTAAATATACGAATATTAATTTTTTCAAGAAAATGCCAAACTGGCTGCATAAGTTAATTGAACCAATTAAAATAATCAATTATTTACAACCGTTATTCAGAATAAAATTGGCATATGAAATGTTTGGGATAAGAAGAAAATCATTGTTCAATGAAGAATTTATATGTTACGGCGGTTCTTCTTTTACAACATTAACTAAAGGATGTGTAGATTATTTGTATAGTTTTTCTCAAAATCATCCTGAATTCATTGAATACTACAGGGGAGTATGTAATTCAGATGAATCTTTTATCCAAACAATTTTAGTTAATAGCCAAAAATTTAATTTATGCAATGATAATAAGCGCTACTTTGATTTTTCTGAAACAAAGAATGGGCGGCCAAAGATTTTAACTGCAAATGATTATGAAGCAATAGTACAAAATGGCGCTCATTTTGCCAGAAAGTTTGATATCTCTAAAGACAGTGAAATATTAGATGTTTTAGACCGAAAAATCAATAGCCTTGTAAGTAATCATTAAGCTGAATTTAAATTATTAGGGAATTTACTCGGAGGAATAATTATGCAAGGGGAACCAAAAGTTAGTATTGTAGTTCCAGCTTACAACGTTAATAAGTATCTTAAATATGCTTTAGCTTCTTTAGAAGAACAAACTTTTCCAAACTTTGAAGCTTTGATAGTTGATGATGGTTCGACAGATAATACTGCGGCTGTTGCAAAAGAATTTTGTCGGCGAGATTCTCGATTTAAATTATTACAAAAATCGAATGGTGGCTTATCTTCTGCACGTAACTACGGTATTCGTCATGCGCGAGGTGAATATATTGCTTTACTCGATGGTGATGATGTTTATCACAAAGATAAATTAGCAACCCATATAGCTAGATTGTATAGCTGTGCCGATGTGGGGGTAGTTTATAGCGCTTCGCGCACAATTCGCGATGATGGAAAACCTACATTTATCACCCTGAGTGGTAAACCCGTACATCCAAATCCGCTCTCGGCTTTGCTGTGTAAAAACTTTATTGGACATGGTTCTAATGCCGTGTTTCGTCGTTGTTTGATAGATGAAATAGGCGAGTTTAACGAAAGCTTACGCAGTTGGGAAGATATTGATTTATGGTTGCGAATCGCTGCAACGCAAAAATGGCGTTTTTACCGAGAAAAGCGGATTTTATCTTACTACCGGGTTCGCCCTTCTGGACTGTCTTTCAATGTCTCACAAATGCAGGCTTGTGGCGAGCAGGTTCTTAAAGATGCTTATCTGCGATCGCCAGAATTAGTCAAGTCGATGTTACCCACTGCTTACGCCTATATGTATCGCTATTTAGCGCGGTTGTCGGTTCAAGGTGGCGATATGGAAGCAGCACGTCAATTCATTCGACAAGCTTTAGCTAGCGACAAATCAATATTTTTAAACGATATACGCTCTTTGCTTACTCTGGTATCAGTAAGTTTGTCTCCTGTTACCAAGGTAATTGTGGGACGTTCCCTTGGGAGGGGCAAGTTCAGCAACAGCGAAGTAGCACAAGTGCAAGGTAAGAATTAATAGTGAAAACAGCTAAACTTTTCAAAAATGGTTTGTGGATTACTTACGCCACATTTGCAACTCGTATTTTTGCTTTTCTGAGCAGTTTGGTTTTAGCAAGGTTACTTCAACCCTCTGATTTCGGAATCATCGGTATTGCCTATGTTTTCTGGTCTTTTTTTACGCTGTTTACTCAAAAAGTTGCCAGTAGTTTCATAATTTACAAAGGACTGGAAAATCCAAACTACGTTAACACTGCTTACACAGTAAGTTTGATATTTAGCGGATTTATCGGACTAGTAGTTATAGGAGTATCGCCCCTTGTAGGGAATTTCTTTAACGAACCAGTTCTTACCTGGATATTAATCGCTTTTGTATTCCATCTGAACATGGCTTGTCTTAGTTTCGTTCATACTGGCGTGATGACGCGACAGATGAAATATCGAGCTATGGCAAATATTAATTTAGTAAGCTCCATCATGCGATTGCTGAGTACAGTTGGATGTGCTTTCTTAGGGTTGAGTTATTGGTCGTTTGTGATTGGTGATGGGGTTTCTTGGATATTTAACTTTTTCCTCAACAGACATTTTTCAGGATATAGGTTTCGTCTGCAAATCGATACTGAAGTTAAATCTGAAGTTATTTCTTTTTACTTAGGCTCTGTTGGCTCCAGTTTTGGAAATTATGTCAACTATAATCTTGATAGCTTTACAGTTGGAAAAATACTAGGTAATGCAAGTCTTGGTTTTTACAATTTAGCCTTTCAACTAACAACAGCATTATCAACAATTTTAACCTCAGTAATCAACCAATTGGGAATGCCAATCTTTGCCCAATTATCAGACGATAAGCAGCAAAAAAACGCTCTTCTCAAAGTAGTAGAACAAACAGCTATTTTAGCTGTACCGATATATGCTCTAATTTTTTTGATGATGGATTCACAAGTTGTTACCTTAGTTTTTGGAGCTAAGTGGACACCGATTTGTAAAGTGATTCCTGGGTTACTATTTTTTTCATATTTCAGCGTCATTAATGCCCCTCTTTTTTCAATGATGATTGCTAAAGGTCGTCCCGATATTAACGCTAGAGTTAATCTTCAGATAGCTCCTATAGCCGTTATTGGTTTTATATTTGGGGCTTATCAAGGTGGAATAGTTGGAGTTAGTTTGGTATCGGCAACAGTATTAGGATTTATCTGGAATATTTACTGGTGGTGGACAGCTTGTCGGGAAATGAAATGGCCATTAAAACAGTTTTGTATCGCTAATTTGTTTCCACTATTGCTGATTATTCCGGGAATTCTGATTTCATTTAAATTACCTTTGTTAGTCAGACCATTCACATTCGTCATCACTTATTTAATTGGGTTAAGAATTTTTCTAGCCAAGTATTTTCTCTTGTATCAAGAAAAACTAATGCAATTAGCAAATCATATGAAGTCTGTTAAGAGTCGAAGCTAAAAAACTAAAATTCAATTCCAAATCTTCCCAATCAATTAGTTTATTTTTACCGTATCAAGTAAAAATAGTATATAAATATGACAAGTAATACTACGCCGCTTATATCTGTAATTATCCCAGTCTACAATGGTGAGGAAACGATTCTATCGACAATTGAATCGGTGTTACAACAAACGTTTACAGACTTAGAATTAATAGTTATAAATGACGCTTCTCAGGACTCAACATTAAGTATTTTATCTCAGATAGAAGATTCTCGTTTAAAGGTATTTTCTTACGAAAATGCTGGTGTTGCAATCAGTCGCAACCGAGGAATTGAACAAGCCTGCGGTCAGTTTATTTCCTTTTTGGATGCTGATGATATTTGGACTCAAGACAAACTAGAAGCGCAATTAAAAGCTTTACAGGCAAATCCTCAAGCAGGAGTTGCTTATAGTTGGGTTAACTATATTAATGAAGATGGCAGTTTTTTTCGTAATGGTAATCATATAACTATTAATGGTAATGCATACGAAAAAATGCTGATGCAAAATGTTTTAGAAAACGGCTCTAATCCTTTAATTCGTCGGGAAGCATTAAGCGAAATTGGTGGTTTTAACAAGTCATTAACTCTTGTAGAAGATTGGGATATGTGGTTGCGTTTAGCTGCTCGCTATGATTTTGTAGCGGTGCCCTATCCTCAGATTTTATACCGGATTTCTTGTAGCTCGGCATCTACGAATATCGTGAAAATGGAAAAAGCCTGTTTAAAATTTATAGAACAAGCTTTTAGCAATGCTCCTGCATCCCTTCAATATCTCAAGAAAAGAACTATTATCACCTTTTATCATTATCTCACCTTTAAATCACTAGAATCTCCTTTAAGCCGCAAAAATGGCATAATTGCGATGCGATGTTTTTGGAATGTGATTTACAGAGATATATCTGTAATTTGGAAATGGCAAACCATGTTGAAAGCATTATCAAAAATTTCTACAGTACTGATTCTACCTCCCGATAAATATAAAAAATTGAAAACAATAGCTAAAAAGCTTCTGATTAAACAACCAACAAATCAACTGCAACGAGGTTAAAAGGTTAAAATGCCAAACTTAATTACCTTAGAGGATGTTTGAAAAATATAGTTTTGATCGCAATTCTCGGATAATCCCCCCTTTCCCCCGCTAAATTGGGGGAGCCGTTACCCCCCAATTTAGCGGGGGATTTAGGGGGATCTCAACAATTTAGAGTATCATTTATAGCGCATCATTACATCCTCTTAATGAAAATCATATCCCAGAAATTTTGCTCACAATATAAGGCAGTAAATAACCATGTCTAAATATTCACCCGATATTGCCATCTTTCTACGTTGCCTTTACGGTGGTGGTGCCGAAAGAATTTTATTAAATTTAGCTCGTTGTTTCGTAGAGCAAGAACTAAAAGTTGATATGGTGCTTGCAAAGGCAGAAGGTTCCTTACTCAAGCAATTACCAGCAGAAATTCGACTTATAGATTTAAAAGCGCAATCAAAGCTTGGTACTATACCAAAATTAGTGCAATATTTGCGACGAGAAGAGCCTAAAAGTATGTTAGCGGCTCTACACTATCCTTGTGAAATTGCCCTTTTAGCCAAGCGTATTGCTGGGGTATCAACGCGAGTTGTAGTTTCCGAACGCAATCATTTATCTCTCGAAGCAAAACGCATTCCTCAACTTTCAGTACGTTTAACACCATTAGCAGCAAGACTTTTATACCCCTGGGCAGATGGTATTGTGGCAATTTCTCAAGGAGTAGGGAAAGATTTAGCCAATGTAACTCGTTTGCCCTTAGAACGGATTGATACAATTTACAATCCGATTTTAACTCCTGAAGTATTTGCCAAAGCAAAAGAACCAGTCGATCATCCGTGGTTTCAACCAGGAGAACCGCCAGTCATCATAGCAGTAGGCAGGCTATATCCACAAAAAGATTATCCGACTTTGTTGCGCGCCTTTGCTCGAGTGCATCAAGTGCAACCTTGTCGATTAGTAATTTTGGGAGAGGGGCCTGAAAAAGATAATATCAAGGATTTAATTTGCGAATTAGGTTTGCAAGAAGATGTTGCCATGTTGGGTTTTGTTGATAACCCTCATGCTTATATGGCACACAGCGCAGTTTTCGTTTTATCTTCTGCTTGGGAAGGTTTTGGTAATGTCGTTGCAGAAGCCTTAGCTGTGGGAACTCCAGTAGTGTCTACAAATTGTCACAGCGGGCCTGCGGAGATTCTAGCAGATGGCAAGTATGGAGAATTAACTCCAGTTGGGGAACCAGATGCTATGGCTGGGGCTATTTTAAAGGTACTTGCTGGCAATATTAAGCAAGCAGACTCTCAGTGGCTAAATCAATTCACCATAAAATATGGTGCCGAAAAGTACTTAAACGCATTGAATATACCTGCCAAAGTCTTAGTTTAAAAACTAAAAAATTCTTGATAATGCTGCAATTGAACCACTTTAGTCAAAATCGCAAACAATCCGAGTCAAAATCTGAAGCTAAATCATTTGCAGAAAGAGTAATTTACTGGACAATTGTCCTTACACCACTTTGGTGGCTGATGGGAATACAAACTATTGTCTATCCGATTGTCAGCGTATTTTTACTAGTAGCTGGTTTGAAGCTAGATAAGCTCATGAAACAATCCTTACCGATTTGTAACTGGGCATGGTTGGGAATGATTTTTGCTGCACTGTGGACAAATATTTTAGGTTTAGAATCAATCGGCTTTCCAGCTTTAAAAACAGCAGCAACACTCTTTACTTTATTCAAAGGCTACTTAATGATATTTGCCTGCATGACTTTACCCTTTTGGCATCGCATTCAGGTGAAAACCATTGTAAGAGCCGTATCCTGGATGACTGCTGGTTTATTAGTAACCCTGGCGATTCAACTAATAATACTTTTTGTAATGGGGCCTCAAGAGTCAATATTACCGCCTCTAGCTCGATTAATTCCAGGTGAAAAAGAAAGTATGATGGTCAAGTTTGCTACGATTCGAGCATTTTTTGGCGTTCCTTTACCCAGGGCAGTTTTGTATACAGCCGACCCACCTATTTTAGGGGTTTGCGGTCTTTTATGTTTCTTTATGTGTTTGGGTGAAAGCAACCAAAGATTGCGTAAATTTGCTATTGCCGGTAGTATAATCAGTTTAATAATTTCTCAAAGTCGTCTTGCTTGGATATGTTTTCCCTTGGTTTGGCTAATTATATATTGCTTTCGTAGCGGGTTGGCTCGACAAGGTTATTTATGGATAGTATCTTTGATTTCTTTGTTTGCTGCTGTGTTAAGTTTGAGCGTACAAGATTTAATCGCTTTACCTCTAGCAACTTTTAATAGCGGCCGTCCAGAATCATCTAAAGATAGAGAATATGTGATTAATGCCACTATTGATGCATGGAAAGATTCTCCTTGGTTGGGTTGGGGAGTTATGGATAAAACTGTAAGTTGGGGGAATGGAGCTTTTGTACTTCCTTTAGGAACCTTTTCTTCCTATGCTAAAGTGCTTTACATTCACGGTATTTTGGGATTTATTTTCTTTATTGCGGCACTGGTTTCAACTTTGTGCAGCTTTTGGGAACCTGCTATCAAAGGAAACCCAATTTGTCAGCGTGCATTTGGGTGTTTAGTTGCTTTATATTTATTACTTCATGCCACTAATTTAACTTGGATGGCGATTTATTTTTGGTTCTTTTTTGTTTGGTTGGGAGCGATTCTTTCCGAACAGCAGCAGCAAGATTTAAATGTTAGTCAATGGGAAGAGTTAATAGGTAATTGATAATGGGTAATTGCTAAATTTTCGCGGCAATAACTGGTATTATCTTACATATTCTTCACTATGCTTTGCTTTACCTGACTTTTTTAGATGCGTGAAAGTTCGGTGATTTAACATTCTACAATTTTTTTACTTTAAAATTGTATCTGGACATACTTTTATTTTTGAATTGGTTAATTATACTGACCGCATAAAAATAAAGTTGAACGAGTGTTTCTACCGAAGCGATTGAGTCACCTCAACAATAAGACTTCTTTTTCGCAATGTTTTTTAATTGTGGGGATTGTACATTTTTTTGCTGAATAAAGAAACTGTGCGAGTTCTTGTCAGTTTTTTTTGGTTATCTACATAGTCAACGAACCTAAGTCTGCTTATACCCGTTAGCAGGGAAATTATTGTGTATGGCAAGCTCCTTTTCTTTTTTAAGAACACCTTCCGGTTTTCATAGTGATATTAGTGTCTCTAATACACATAATCCATCAATAAATGATAGGCAAATAGACAAACCTACTGCTTTAAGTGTCTATTTATTGGAGCGAAGAATAGACTGCATGTCTATCTCTTCAATTGTGGAAGCAATTGATAAAGCCTGTAGAGAGGATAAGAAAATCACTGTAGCCAATTATAATATCCACAGTTTTAATTTATCGATGCAACTGCCTTGGTATTACGAGTTTTTGCAAAGTGCAGAGATTGCTAATTGCGATAGTGTAGGAATATTGAAAGCAATCGGCTATATGGGATTGGATTTACCTTTAAATTATCGAACTTCCTATACGCTTTTAATGCCTAGAGTCTTGGAAAGCTGCAATCAGAAAAAGTATTCGGTATTTTTATTAGGTGGAAATCCTCAATGTTTAACAACTGCGATTAATAATTTGCAACTGCAATACCCCAGAGTTAGTTTTACAGGGCATCACGGATATTTTGATAAACAGGATGTGCAAGCAAATCAGTCAGTAATCGAGCAAATTAATCAATTTCAACCAAATGTTTTAATTGTAGGCATGGGAATGCCGATTCAGGAACATTGGGTACAGCAGCATCGCGATAGCTTAAGGGTTAATGCGATTATGCTTGGTGGAGCAATTATCGATAGAATGGCCGGAATTGTTCCGGATTGTCCAAATGTTATATCTGATGCTGGTTTGGAGTGGTTTTATCGCTTTTGTCGCGAGCCTAAACGTTTAGCAGCCCGTTATTTGTTAGGAAATCCGGCTTTTGCGCTGCATATTGCTTTGGCAATGTTTAATAAAATGTCTTTACGAGTTGAATTAACACCAAAGTTAGAGAATTTTGATTGTAGAGTAGGTGATTAGTATTTGAACGAGCCTTAATTGCTGGGTGAGGGTTAGGAGTGGGAGGGGGGGGAAATTATTTTTCAGTCTTTTTGTTTTACCTGTCAAAACTTATGAAATGAAGTACTACTAATAGTCTGTCCCGTTAGTTTTGATGGGCATATCGTAAATATAAAAAATATTTTCTTCCCCCACTCCCCCACTCTCCCCCTCTCCCCCTCCCTGCCCTTACCCGTCAATTTTAATGGGACAAACCAATAGTCTTTTTCGTTAATTTCGAGGGTTTATAAACTCTTTTAAAAAAAATTCTTATAGTACCCAGAAGAAGAGAATATAGAGGTTTTCATTTGAATAGAATATTACCTAACCCTCAGTTCCTAGCTTTATTAAGGAGAGAAGTACCGAAGGCGGGATGAGGTTTCCACAAAAAGATTATATATATCTGGTAGTTAAAATTTACTTCCGGAAATTATTAGCGAAATATTTTTAACCTTTGAAACAACAGAAGTAATTATGAAAAATAACGCAACACCATTAATTTCTGTAATTATTCCCGTATATAACGGTGAAAAAACGATTCGGCAAACAATTGAATCGGTATTGAATCAAACCTATACAAATTTAGAGTTAATAGTTATAAATGATGGCTCTCGGGATTTAACGCTAAACGTAATATGTAGTATCAAAGATTATCGTTTAAAGGTATTTTCCTATGATAATGCTGGTGTTTGTATGAGCCGCAATCGGGGAATTGAACGCGCTCGTGGTCAGTTTATTTCGTTTTTGAATGCTGATGATACTTGGACTCGGGATAAACTCGAAGCTCAGTTAAAAGCCTTAGAAGCAAATCCTCAAGCATCAGTAGCTTATTCTTGGGTTGACTACATTGATGAATATGGTGAGTTTATCCGTGATGGCAATCATATAACGATTAATGGTGATGCCTACGAACAATTATTAATCCAAAACGTTTTAGAAAATGGCTCAAATCCTTTAATTCGCAGGCAGGCTTTGATTAATACTGGTACTTTCAACGAATTATTAACCCTTGCTGAAGATTGGGATATGTGGTTGCGCTTAGCAAAGCGGTATGATTTCGTGACGGTACCGCGTCCCCAGGTTTTATACCGTGCTTCTTCTCGTTCGGTATCTACTAATGTTTTAAAAATGGAAAAAGCCTGTTTAAAATTTATCGAACAAGCTTACAATTGCGCTCCTAAGTCATTGCAAAAATTAAAAAGAAAGTCACTCGCAAGCCTTTATCACTATCTCACCTTTAAATCATTAGAATCACCATCGGGACAAAAAAACGGGGCGATCGCCATCAAATTTTTGGCGAATGCGATTTGGAACGATTTATCTGTAATTATCCAGTGGCAAACTATGTCTGAAGCATTATTCAAAATTTGTATGGTGTTTCTTCTACCTCCCCAGCAGTATCAAATTTTGAAAATCAAACTTAAGACACGTTTTTTAAGAAGGCAGAAGGTTATGGGGTGAAAAATGTTTGTAGTTGCGCTTAAGCGCATCACATTCCGGAGGAGGGCTAAAGCCCAACTACGAACCGGCGCAAAATTAAGGTTAAAAATAAATGTTTAATTTCGGTTTTATTGTAGAGCAGGCATTAGGACATGTTACCCATTATCAAAATCTGAAATATTGGGTAGATAAAGATAGTAATATCAAACCTAACTGGATGCCTGTAGGAACAAAGACGAATGATATTTGGGAAAAATTTCCGGTTATTCGTAATAATTGGTCGTTGCAAGTTAGTCTGCGCGCCCGTCGAGCTATAAATGCAGCAATGAAGTTACAAAAACCAGACGCATTGTTTCTGCATACTCAAACGCTGGCACTGTTTTCTATTCCTTTTATGCATCGCATTCCTACGATTATTTCTACCGATGCTACACCTTTAAACCTTGATAGTATTGCCACTGGATACAATCATCAAGTCGGTGGTAATTATTTAGTAGAGCGGGGAAAATTTCAGTGGAATAAAAGTACTTATAGTGCTGCTACTGCAATTGTGACGTGGTGCGAATGGGCTAAAAGTTCTTTGATTAATGATTACGATATATCTCCGGAAAAAATCATTGTCATTCCGCCGGGAGTGGATTTAGAAAAGTGGAATTTTAAAAACGAAAAATCTCTAAAAAATGAAAATACACGAGCAAATCCTTTAAAGTTATTATTCGTGGGAGGAGATTTTGCTCGTAAGGGGGGTTATACTCTACTCGAAGCCTTTCTTGATGGTTTAGATAAGGATTATACCCTCGATATCGTCACCAAAGATAACACCTTACAGAGGGAATTAACCGGCATCGAAAACCTAAAGCTACATTGCGATTTAACTCCTAACAGCCAGCGTCTCAAACAGCTTTACCAACAAGCAGATATTTTCGTTTTCCCTACCGAAGCAGATTGCTTGCCCAGTGCGATTTCCGAAGCAATGGCAGCAGGTTTACCAATAATTACTACCAATGTTGGTGCTATAGCAGAGCAAGTTCAACATGGCATCAACGGCTTAATCGTGCCGCCATCAGATGCTACAGCTTTAGCGATCGCTTTGAAAAGTCTGAAAAATAATCCTGCAAAAATAGCAGAAATGGCTGTTGCCAGTCGTCGGTTAGCCGAAAAGCGTTTTGATGCTCGGTGTAATTATGGCGAGATTCTTAATTTAATGAAAACTATATCGGAAAAATCTGGTTTGCAGTATAAAGCAAAGAATCTTTTCCATGCTTAAATCGCCATTGGATATTGCTATCTTTCTCCAATAGCATCAATGTCGATTGGTAATCTTAGGAGAAGGTTTAGAAAAGAAAAATTTCAACAATTTAATTTATGAATTGCAATTACGAGCAGAAGTTTCACTCTTGGGTTTTGTCGATAATCCTTATGCTTACATGGCTCATAGTACAGTTTTCGTTTTGTCCTCTGCTTGGCAAGGCTTTAGTAACGTAATTTACTCGTCAACTGGCTACTTGTTAACTGTTAACTGTTCACTGCTCACTGCTCACTGCTCACTGCTCACTGATTAATATCATGAATAAAATAACTGCAATAACTCTTAGACATTGGAAGCCTGTAATTCTATGGAATTTGTTAGTTTTAGGTGTAACTAGCTATATTGCTATAGTTACACCTCGGATGTGGAATGCCTCGGCTCAATTAACTATTCCGGCAACAAATGGCAATTTAGATGCAAGTTTGGGTATTTTAGGTTCTTTCAGAAAAGATAATTCTAGTATTTCTGCAAGTAGCGATAGTCAACTACAGCTACAGAAAAGTATTTTGACTAGCGATACTTTGATGGAAAAGGTTCTTAGCGTCGATCCACAAAAAGATAAATTTACAAATGTGTCTGGCTATAAGTCGCTGTATGAAATTTCCGTCGATGAAAACTCGCGAATAATTACCATACATACGAAAGGTTCATCGCCAGAATTAGCTAAAATCCGTACTAATAATCTCATCACTTTATTTCAACAACGGCTCAAAGAACTTCGACAGCAAAACCGTTTATCAAAAAGACAATTTAGTGCAGTTGAATTAGAAGAAGCTCGCAATAATTTAATGGCAGCACAGCAAACTTTAGCGCAATTTAAACAGTCAACTGCTTTAATTGATGCTGAAGAACAAACCAAAGCTATCGTAACTACAATTGACGGTTTAACGAAAGCTCGATTAGAAGCATTATCTCTTGCCGAATACAATCAAAATCGCGTTAATACGCTATCAAATTTATTGAGCATGTCCTCCAACCAAGCAATTCGTTCATTAAGCTTGGGAGAAAATCGCGATTATCAATTTATCAGAGGCAAACTAGCAGAAATCAAAGCCGAATTGTCTGGCTTACAGGCTAAATATACCAATAACCACCCGCAAGTTCGTCAGCTTCTACAGCAGGAACAAGTATTATTAAATCGGATGCAAAACCAAGTCCAACGAACTTCTGGCGGCATGGCTATCGACACTACAGTCAGCGGTGAAGGGCAAGGGCGCGCTGGTTTAATCGAACAATTAGTATTGGCAGAAACTGAAGCTTCCGGGCAACAAAGGCGTGCTATATTAATACAAAATCAAATAGAAAAGCTGACAGCGAACTTAAATTCTATTCCCAACCAACAAAAGCGATTAACAGAACTTCAGCGTAACGTTGATGTCGCTGAAGGTGTTTATAAAGGTTTAGTCGCTCAAGTTCAGCAGACAAATATCGATGTTTTTGACGTTTATCCGAATGTGGAAACTTTAGATTCACCCAGAGTTAATAACAACCCGATTTCTCCCAAAAAATCTTTGATGATTCTCAATGCTTTATTAGCAGGAATCACCGGCAGTATTGCATTAATTTTACTATTAGAAAGACGCAATCCGTTGTTAAGCCCTCAAGATTTGCAGGATATGAAATTCCCGATGGTTGTTTCTATTCCCCAACTCAAAGACACAGAATTAACATCAGATTTAGATGACAAACAAGTTAAATTTGAACGTCTGGCTTCAGCCCTGAGTTTACAACCTTTAAATAACCGTCATCTGTTAATTACCAGCGCGATGGAAAGCGAAGGTAAAACAACCGTAACTTTAGGTTTAGGAAAAGCATTAGTAGAATTAGGTTTTCGAGTGCTGCTAGTCGATGGTGATTTTATCCGCGCTGAATTGACTCAAAATTTAGGCTTTACTCAAGAATTAAATATTACAAACGAAGTTGTTTCCATAGAGCCGAATTTGGATTTATTACCCGCAACACCGCGCAGCAGTAAAATTGTGCAAATGGTATCCCAAGGAAGATTTCAGCAGGCTTTAGCAGATGCTGAGTCTCATACAGAGTACGATTACGTGTTAGTTGATACTGCTCCCGTTAGCGCTACAACCGCTACAGCATTAATGACGGCTCAAATTCCCAATGTATTGTTTGTAGTTAAACCAGGCATGAGTTTTAGTAGCTCGGTACGCGATAGCTTGCAGCAGTTAATGGAACATCAAGCTCATATATTAGGTTTGGTTGTTAACGGCGTGGAAACTTCGGCTAAACCTTATAAGCTAAAGTTGCATTCTTCAGGTAAGGATACGGCGGATTCTGTTTTAAGCTAAGGGCGATCGCGTTTAAGTCCTTATAAGTTATAAGGGGTAAAGACATTTCTTCGTAGGTAGGTTGGGTTAAGCTCCGCGCAACCCAACATCCGAGTTGAGTTTCTCTGTGTTCAACAATTTTGAGGGGTTTTAAGAATTATTCCTAATTATTTTTGCTGCTACCCAATTTTATCAAATTATTCAAAGTAAGTTTAATCCCTTTAACAAAACTCTTTGGCATTGCTCTTACAATATCCTTGAAATACCAATTATTCGGGTCGGACTGATATTTATACCATTCCAGACTTTTAGATAAATTTTGGTTATCTTGATGTTTTTCTAAATATTTTTTAGGATGTACTATAGGTAATGAAGAAAAATTTGTCTTCTGAAATTCTTCTTTCAACTTAGGATAGCTGTCTAAGGAATTCTTATCGATAAACAGAAAGGTATTTTGAGCGTACCAAAAATCTACCTGAGAATTATTCCATACTCTATACCTAATACAATCAACAGCTACATAACCTAACTTAGAAAACTTTTTTACCCAATAATTTTGCCATTGTTCATTTACATGATTTACCCCTCCTTGAAAAGGTATAGCTGCGGAGAATAAAATAACTTTTCCTAAATTGGTTAAAGATGTTACGAAAGAAATGGATTCTTCCTCCGGTAAATGTTCCGCTACTTCAAGTGACATTACCAAATCAAACTTTCTATCAAACTTGAAAGATTGAGTTAAATCTTGAGCTTGGAAATTATACTCGGGTATTTTAAGCTCACATTTTTGAATATAGTCTCCATCTAACCCTAGAATATCATCGATACCAAGTTGTTTGAGAACAGAAAGCCAGATTCCTTGTCCACAACCAACATCTATGACACTTTTGGGTTGAACTAAATCGACTACTATCGGAAGAATTATCTGTGCTGAGTTAAAAGAACCCTCCGATACTAACCCAAAGAAATCAGAATTATAGTCAGTTGGTGGAGACATAAAATCTTCTTGTTGCATGGTTTTTATCAATTTAAAATATAATTAATAATAAGTTGTGAGTCTTAATTACTTAATAAATAATCTCAAATTGTTAAGATATATACTATTAAAATAAATATAATAATAGCAGTCGTAAAACAACTAACTGCTGATGGCAATCTTAGAGAAAATTCATTGTACCCAGACAATTTCATTGAAAGTACAATTAACAAATTAAGGTTTTCGCCATGCATATGCGGTTTCCGTACCTTTAGAATCTGGTTTATGAAGAAAATATCCCGTCAAAGTTAAAGGAATTACAAGAGTACTTAAAGATTGGCGAATTAAATATGGTAAACGTGAAAATGCAATGTCGTGTCCAATAACGGTAATTGGATTGATAAAAGTAGCGTAGTTTTCGCAAGTTAAGCCAATCAAATTTTCCAAATTTTCGAGAGTATACCCCCGACGAACGTGTCCCCATTCTGCCATTACTTCGCTATCTTTAGGACAAAAGCTTTGCATAATTTCGTAATAAGGAAATTTCCAATTTTCGTTGGGAGTACTTATTAATAATATCCCTCCCGGACGAAGAACTCGCAACGCTTCAGAAATAGCTGTTTTGTCATCCGGTATATGTTCTAGTAAATCAAACATAGTTACAGCATCAAAACAACTATCTTCAAAAGGAAGATTCGTTGCATCACCACATATAAATTTAACGCGATGCTGTTGATTTAAAACTGAATTAGCATAATCCGAATTTAAATCAATGTTAGTAATTTGTGCTTGAGGAAATAGCATCGCTGAAAGCCCACTTTGTCCACCTCCAACTTCCAAAACTTTTTTATAAGCAAAATCCGGAGTAACTCTGTGAATAGCGTGCATTTTTTCTCGATAAAAGAATCCTTGAGTTAATGGATGTGTAAACGGATTCTGCTTTAAAAATTCCGGTAAAGATAATTTGTAACTAGATAAACTTTGATTCATAATGTTTCTGTATTGTTATTAATAAAATTAGAGAATTGCTTATGGTTAATAAAGTAATAGCCTATACCTGCCATACAGCCTCTTACCTCAGCCAAATAAGTTTTATAAGTGGGAAATTTTCTCCATATAATGGCTTTGATAACTAAAGCTAAATAGTACTTTGGTATGCTAATCAAAATCCGATACAGATTACCCCAATGCCAGTGTTGTTCAAATTGAACTAGTAAAGCCGTAATGTGACCGCGCATGTACTGATACATTTGGCTATTTAAACTTTTTATATCGCTACGGTGACGATGAAAAACGACTACTGAAGGGTCATAATAGCAATGCCATCCGTCAGCTAAAATTCGATACCAAAATTCGGAATCTTCACTACAGCCAGATGCTCCAGCACCAAGCCCTTCATTAAAATTACCTACCTTACTAAAAATTTCTCGGCGAAAAATCATGTTTGCACCCGCACCAATTCGCCAAGCAGGAACTCCTACACGTCTTGTCTGCTCAAAGAAATTACTATCAAATAACCGACTGCGAAAACCCCAGCTAAAATTTCCGTGCCCTTGTTCAAAAATTAATTGCGATTCTGTTTCTAATTCTAGCGGCAGCATTAGTCCGGTTACTGCCATTATTTGAGGACTTTTAAAACTTTTTTTTAATCGAAATATCCAGTCTGGGTGAGTTTCAACATCGTCATCTGTGAACGCAATTAAATCGCATACTGATTGTTTTATACCTGTATTTCTAGCAATACTCAAACCTGCTCTAGGTTCTCTCACATATTCAATTTTAAGCGGTGATTTTTTTACAATATCAAAAGTTTCATCGTTTTGGTCTTGATTATCAACTACTATTATTTGGTCGGGTAAGGTTGAAAGTTTTTCAAGCGACTTGATACAATTTTTTAACTGTTCTGGTCTATTTCTAGTACAGATAATGACCGATACTGTAAGTTGTTCAATTTCATCATTTTGAGATTGAGAATTAATATGATTTAACTTAGAAAGAGGACTATTGATTTTTTGTATTTCTTTTATATCGGGAACTTGATTTTTTAAATGTCGTATAAAGTGTTCCGAAAGAAATGGTTTAAATCCACTATTTAGTAATTTATCGCCGACTGTATTCGTAATAGACATTGCAACTATACTTTTTAGACGTTCGGTAGGAATCGGTAGTTCGTTAATGCTGATATTATGATTACCTAAAGCAATATTATCTAGCCAAAAAAAACAACTATAGCCAGCAATATTTATATCGTAAAAATCTTCTGAAAAATTGGGCAGAGGATTATTTAGATTAATATGCAATATTTTCCAAGGTTTAATCATCACAAATATTATCTACAATTAATAATTACTTATGTATGCAAAAAAAAACTCATTATCTCGATTACGAAGCATTAATACAAGTATCCTGCGGCAATTTTGAACTTTCCGAATTAGCTTTGCGGATTTTCTCAACTCTTCGTTGAGACCTTTGGTATTCTCCGAATAAACCTTGAATACCTCCCCAAATTTCAGCCCAAACCATAGAAGGTGGTAGAATTCGGGTACCTAGATAGCTGTCTGCAAGCTGCTGTAATTGGTACTGAAACCACCACAAAATAAGACTTATTAGTTTTGCTCGCTGGCTGACATCCTGCTGAAAAGATTTAATGACAAAAGCCATAAATCCCGCTCCCCAACTCCAATACTGATGCTGAAGTTTTTCTATCTCTTGGCGATGCTGGTGATAAATTAGGTATTGGGGTTCGTAAACTAATGGATAACCTGCCCGTATAACTCGATAGAAAATATCTAAATCTCCTCCACCTGGTAAGGGTTTACCTGTATCTAAAGCTTCGTCAAAGCCTCCCAATTTGAGCAACACCTCTCGTCGGAAAGCCATGTTACACCCAGCCCCGAAAATACCAGCACCACAAGGATAGAGGGGATTTCCATCTAAGCTAGAACCTTGATAGCGAATTTTCTCAAAACCCCGTCGAAACCCACCGCGATGCTCGAAGATAATCTGTGCTTCTGTTTCTAGTTCATAAGGTAGAACTAAACCCGTAAATGCACCAGCATCGGGATTTTCTGCCCAAGCTTCTTGTAAACCTCTTAGCCACTGACGATCCACCACTACATCGTCATCTAAAAAAGCCAACAGTTCTCCCTTAGCTTCTTGTACGGCTCGATTGCGGGCAAAGTCTAAACCCGGCTTAGGTTCGCGAGTATAGCCGACGCTAGCCATTGATTTGACTAACTCATGGGTACGCTCGTCACTAGGAGCATTATCAACTACTAATATTTCAAATTTAGCTGGTTGATTAATATTTGGTAGTTGTAAATTTAACAATGAATTCAAACAGCGTTTTACGTTATCAGGACGGTCTTTAGTGCAAATAGCAACAGTTAAGCTAGGAAATTTTTCTGTATTTGTACAGACAATCAAGTCTTGGCGAATCTTCTCCTGTAAAAGTTTTGCTCCTACCTCTTTGCTCAAGAGAGTATTTAATCCTACCTCCGACAACGAGCAGTTGGGCTGCATAGGTAAAAGCACAAAACCAATCGGGCGTTCAGCTTTGCTGGTGCAATCGCCATAGCGAAGAATTAGCGCCAACCCGTTATCTTGCTTACCCGTGGCAACAGTTGGCAAGGGTTTGGTTAATTCGATGTCAAGAATTTGATAACGCATTACGATATTGCAATTGATAGAGTTGATTAAATAAGCTTTTGTTTTCAAGTAATTGCGGTAAGTTTCCTTGTTCGACAATTTGCCCATCTTTTAAAACAAGGATTTGATCTGCCTGCTCGATAGTAGATAATCTATGAGCTATAACAATTACCGTGCGCTCTTGACTAAATATTTCTAAAGCTTGCTGAATCAAGTTTTCAGACAAGGTATCTAAAGCGTTAGTGGCTTCATCTAAAATGAGAATATCGGGATTGCGGACAATAGCGCGTGCTAAAGCTAAACGCTGGCGTTGCCCTCCAGATAAACGGGTACCGCGCTCGCCGACAGGTGTGTCATAACCAAAAGGTAGTTCTAGAATAAATTCGTGGGCATGAGCCTGCTTAGCTGCGGCAATAATTTCTGCTTCTGTTGCCTCTAACTTACCGTAGGCAATATTCTCGCGAATGGTTGAACTAAAAATATGAATATCCTGGCTAACAATGGCAATCCGCTCTCGCCAGTCGTGCAGGTTCAAACTATCTAAAGAAACTCCATCTACATAAATTTCTCCCTCGGTGAGATTGTAGAATCGACAAATTAATTTAATCAACGTCGATTTACCACCTCCAGAAGGACCTACTATAGCTGTAGTTTGTCCGTGGGGAATATCCACAGAAATATTCTCTAAGGCCAGGGATTTGCCTTTACTATACCCAAAGCTGACTTTATCAAATGCAATTTTGTGCTGTAACCCAGAAAAAGCTTTATACCCTGTAATCGGATGGTTTTTATCGTGGCTATTAAAAAACTCCATCACGGCTTGAACTCCTCCCTCTGTCGCTAACAGATTCACCCGATAGAAATCAATCAACTTAATATGAGGTTGCAAGCGGTAGAGCATAAACATAAAAGTTAAAATAGCCGATAAGGCTGTGGGATCTCGGAGTAAAGAAATAACTAAAACTCCTACCACTAAAAAAGTTGATAATCCTTCATGCAAAGGATCGACTGCACCATATAAAAGTTCCAGTTGCCAAAATGTTTTCTTTACCAGGTTTGACGATTCATCGAAACGTTGCTGCTCGTAACCCTCACGATTAAAAGCCCGGATGGTTTGCATACCCGTCAAACCTTCACACATCAGAGTAGTCAGTTGAGAATTTGCTTTCACTGTTTGCTGCCCCAAAGCTTTAGCGCGACGAGTTACCTGTTGGACGATGACTGAAATTAGTAAAGTTAAGAAGCTTACAAGTACCATCAAACGCCATGAAAGCAGTAGAAGCAGCACGGTAAATACCACCAGAGTGCAAAGACTAATAACAATATTGACCAACATCTCTAAAGCGCGAATCACCTGCCAGCTTTCGCCAGCTAAAAGGTTTAGTAGCTCTCCAGAATCCTTTGCTTCTAAGTAGTTGTAGTTAATATTAAGTAACTGATTAAAAATCTTCGAGCGCAACCGATGACCAACTTGATGCTTGAACCAGCCGAATAGAGCTTTATTGGTATATACTAGAACATTCTTCAACAGGATAGCTACTGTCATGGCAACAGCAACAATAGCTAAGCGATGTTCCACAGAAAAACCTTGAAAAGGACTTTCGAGAATACTTATCCAACCTTGCTGCTGAGTACTTTGAAATGCTTCTGCCTCCAAACTCTGTAACAAAGGCACCATCAAGCTAATCCCTATTCCCTCAGCAAGTGAAGCCAAAATACCCAAGCCGATGATGATAAATACGACCCAATTATAAGAGCGGATTAAAAGCATTAGTTTCCGCACTAATCGCAATTCTCCAATCACCGCTTTTCCTCCATCGACAATGATGTCTGGGAATTAGGTCGAAAATGTTGCAAACCTTTGATGAGAAAGTTTACTAAGTAGTTAAAAATATTACCTACCGCAATCATTATACCGATTTTGAATTGAGATATTTTGAAAGAGGTGAGTGCATTCTGGAATCCTTGAGAAGGCTGGATATTTATATTATTTTCTGTAGATGATACTGACAATTGTACTGTTAATGATTGAGTCATTGAACTCCAAGTACTGTTTAATAGCAGCCGATAGAATCCAAATCGTATAAAGGTAGTAAAGGGTTCTGCATTCAAAGCTTCCTTCAGCCAAAAACGAGTAATGTCATGGTGTTGGTAGCGATCGCTTTGATGGGCAAAGTACATATAAAGATTGCTACCCGACAGTTTGAATAAATATTGAGGTAGATAAGGATGTCGCTGTCGTACCGATGCCATTACCAAAGCATGGGATTTGGCCATTGAGCGATAGTCACAAGACATACTATTACTAACTTTGCGATAGCCCACAAGAAACTCAGGAACTACTTGAAATTCATATTGCTCTGCAATTCGTAAATAAAAGTCCCAGTCTTCGCATCCCTGAGCATTTTGGAGTCGGAGTCTAGCGTCGTAGTAACCAATTCTATCAAGACAGCTTAGACGTATCATCGTCGCACTAGCATTACCAATAAAGTTATATGCAACAAAGGTTTTGAATACATTACCTGTAATCCTAGCTGCTTTAAATCCACCGGTTGGTCGATCCAACTCATCAATATCTACTGACCAGGAATAGACTAGTCCGACGCAGGAACCTCCTCGCTGCATCGCTTGAACCTGTTTTTCAATATTCTGGGGATACCAAATATCATCGGCATCTATGGGAGCAACAAATTCTCCTTGGGATTTACTTATTCCTAAATTTCGAGCTGCTGCGACTCCAGCGTTTGTTTGACTAAACAGATGTATTCTCGAGTCTTTTTGCATGTATTCTCGAACAATCCGAGCGGTATTGTCTGTAGATCCATCGTCTACTACCAATATTTCTAAATTTCGGTAAGTCTGAGCAATTACCGATTCCAAAGTTTTGCCAATAAAAGCTTCTGCATTGTAGGCGGGAATTATTACTGAAACAAGGGAATTAGATGAATGTTCCATATTTTTCTACCCACATTATTTTTTGCCCGCAAACAAGAATGATTTATCTTCAGTGGCAGTTACTTTACTTTGTTTCACTTTTGACCATTCTTTATCAGTAAAATTCTCGTGGTAAGAACGCTCAACGTTGATATTCCACAAATCGTGATTCTCACCCAAAATATTCTTAGCTGCTAACAGGGCACTGAGCATGGAATGGTCTTGGTTGTTATAGCGGTGCATCCCGTTACGGCCGACTGTTTGCAGGTTTTCAAAGCCTTGGAGATAATCTTGCAACACCTGTAAATGTTGGCGGTATTCGCCATCGTAAACTGGATAAGCTTTATGCTGACGAATTATGCAGCCGTCTTCTACGTCACCGGGTTTGACACCTAAATCTAGCTGAATAATTTCTTTAGTTGCTAGTTCGATTAATTCAGCTTCCGACATTTGCCATAGCTCATCTCCTTGACTACAGAAATATTCCATACCCAAGCAAGTCTTGCTGGCATCGGGAACCATAGCCGGACTCCAATTTTTGAAGTTTTGAATCCGCCCCACTTTAAATTCTGGGCTGTGTATATAAAGCCAGTTGTCGGGAAAAAGATGTTGGCGATTAACAACCAGCGACACGATGAGAAAATCGCGATACTTCAGCCCTCGAGATGCTGCCAAAACTTCTTCGGGAGGTAAAGGATCGAGTCTATGCACTAAAGCGCTTATAGGCATGGAGTTGATGAAATGTTCTCCTGTTAGCTCAAAGGTGCGATCGCCTTGTTTGGCAACCACCTTGGTAATACGCATACCTTGTCGCTCAACTCTTACGACTTCGGTATTTAGATGAACTGGGGAATCTTTACTATCTAATATTTCTTGACATCTTTCCCACATCATGCCGGGGCCTAAACGTGGATAATCAAACTTTTTGATTAAGCTTTTAGCGTTTTGGCTGCCAAAAGCCGCATTGATTACGGCTTGTTTGAGGGACATGTTTTTGATGCGTTGAGCCGCCCAATCGGCTCGAATTTGGTTGCAGGGAATGCCCCAAACTTTTTCAGTGTAAGTCTTGAAGAAAATCCGATAAAGTCTTTCTCCGAAGCAATCGATTACCCAATCTTCAAAGGTTTCTGCTTCCAACTCGGGATTTAAACGCTTCTTGAGTTTGGCTTTGAGATAGCTATTTAAAATCAGCAAACTGCGAACCGGGCCAAGATTAGTTAAGGTTTTGAAGAGAGACAGGGGATAGTCGTAAAATTTACCTTCATAATAAATCCGCGACATTCTGGGAACTTGAATAAAGTCAGAGCCTAAAATTTCTTTCCATACAGCTTCAACTTCGCCTACTTTTGTAAAAAAGCGATGTCCGCCAATGTCGAAACGGTAGCCTTTATAGGTTTCTGTTCTGGAAATGCCCCCAACCTTGTCAGCTTTTTCAAGGATGACTGACTTTGTACCATGTTTCATTAATTCGTAGGCTGCCGTCAGCCCAGCCGGACCGCCTCCGATAACGACTACAGGGCGAGAATCCATAATTGGTAAACTCCAAATAATTTTACTTTGCGTGCTTTAGTGTTGTGTAAGGCTACTTTTAGCAAGTGATTTTTCTATTAATTGAGAAATTCATCCTATATTCACGCGGTTATTAGATTCTTTCGGGTTTAGGCAACCTAAATCGACCGAAATAATGCTTCAGCGTGCCATAGGCAAAAGCAGTTCCTCCATAAAGAAAGTAAAGCCAGTGCCAAGGAATAACTCGCAGGGTAAATAACAAACCTCGTTTTTGATAGAAAAACCGATAAACATCTAAATTCAGGAGCAGTAATCCGAAAATTATGGCAATAGCAACTAGTAGTAACCATGAAATCAGGGTACTCGCAGCTAAACTAACAATGAATATCAAAACCAAGACAACACTCAAACGATTGCTGTAACTGAGATTCAGGTCAGCATTTAAATTGCGATCGCGTAGAATCAACTCTGTCCAAGGCAAAGCCCGATAAAAGATTTCTGCCCTGAGCAAAGAGATAAATTGCCATCGCTTTAAATGCTTTACTTGAATGTCTTTATATAAACCGATGGAGTAACCAGCTTTTCTCAAGCGGTATCCTAATTCAATATCTTCAATACAAGGTTTGCAATAACTTTCATCAAACCCACCAATTTCATCAAAAACTGAGCGACGAATCGCTCCACAGGCACCCCAAAAAGTAGACGCAACTTCCGAAGATATTTGATGGTTATAGTGGTGAAACAAGTTTTTGTACTGAGACAAAAAGTTATCTGCACCAGGCGCATCGTCATAGGAGCCAATCAGGGCAGCTAAGTCTGCCTGCTGTTGAAACTTTTCTTCGATGAGACTCAAGGTATTAGGATGAAGCATTACATCCGCATCCACGAAGAACAAAATATCTCCGCGAGCTGCCTTTGCGCCTATATTTCTAGCGCGAGCCGGACCCCCAGAAGCAGGCAATCGCAATACCTTTGCTCCCGATGCTTCTGCTGTTTGCCAAGAGCCATCAGTATCTCCATCTGATACGACAATTACTTCATCTGGACAACGGAAACTTTTTCCTATGCTGTCCAAACACTTGCGGAAATCTTCTCCGCCGTTGTATACGGGAATCACAATCGAAATACTAATTGAAGATACCACCATATAGCAAGTAACAATTAATACCTAACGTATATTTTCTGACTGCTTGACAAGATTAAACTTAAAGGATGTTTTAAGTAGAAGCTTTTTAGAATCTCTATCGTGGACAATATCAAGCAACAACTGGGATAAAATATTGCTTTCTAGGTGATAGATAGTAATTTTTGAAAAAGTTTGCTGTCATTTGCTTCTAATACATCTAAATTAAATAAACAGTTCTTTGAACAATCGCAATAAACAAAAATCTCCTCTTCCTAAAATTATGTATATTTCCCCCATCTTTATGTACTGAGTTACTGATATCGTATCCGTAAAAAAACTAAATAATTAGTCAATAGCAATTAGATTTTAGGTAAATGCACGAATGTAAAAAATTTATATATTTCCACTACAGGACAAGCCGAATTAACTGAATAATCGACTGCAATGATTCATCTAGAAAAACAATAGATAGCGAGAAACAACAATCAAAGTACTCTGAAGATATTTAGAGATATTAAAAAAACTGCATGAGTTTTAGAAGAGTTTTCTTAAATAAATAAATCATATTGAATAAACGCTATAGATAACCTTTCATAATTTTAATTAAGCAAAACGTTAATTGTTTGATTTAAGAATTTCTCAACTTACGATGCAATTTATTATCTTCTACTTACCTTGCATAAATATGTACTTTTGTCTCCACTCAATTGAATTACTGCTTTTCAACTATATTTTTCTCAACTCAATCCAAAACACACTATATCGAGCATTTATTAGCATATTTACCCGTACTAAAAAACAGTACAGCTTTGATAGCTGCTTGCTCGCGCAAACAAAGAGTAATAAATGTAATCTGGAAAACAAATGGGGATAAAGGATAGAAAATTTTCTTCATATCTTTTAATCACCTATACCGTGCCTAACACAAAGTCATTTCAAAAAAAATTGTTCTAACCAGTATTAAATAGGGCTTTTCTGGTTTACTTAAGACCTATAGTTTTGAGTTTTAACTGATTTCGCAATCGGGAACACTGTCAATAGATTAATTTTATACAATAACAATTATAGACTTTTTTTACTAAATAAACGTAATAAAAATTACTTTAGCATCTTATATTTACTCAATTAATAAGTAGAAATACTAGTAAATACAGTGTATATCATTTTTGTAAGCTACATTAGCATGGGCAGGGAGTCCATGCCATAAAAGAAATCACTGGTACTCTGCCACATTAATTTTGATGACTTGATAAGACTCTTGCTCCGGTTGGGTTGAACGAAGAGAAACCAAACTCGGTTGTTGGGTTGCGCGGAGCTTAACCCAACCTACTGCTGATCTGTCCCATTAAAATTGACGGGTGGGGCAAGCAGGGGGGCAGGGGAGTAGGGGGAGAAAGAACTTTTTGTTTTCACGATACACCCATCAGAATTAACGGGACAGACTACTACAATAAAACTAAATCACTTCCATTATCTGTTGTGCGAGATTCAAAGGGCGTAATGGCTTAGTAAATATTGCTGCAACATCTAGATTAGCAAAGCTTTCCTCAACGGATGATTTACTTTTTGCAGTCATCAGAATTACAGGTATTTGCTGCGTTAAGGGGTTATCTTTCAATTTTTTTAATGTCGTTTTACCGTCCATATCCGGCATCATTAAATCTAATAAAATCGCATCCGGCTGTTGAGTTTCAGCAATTTTAATTGCTTCTTCTCCAGAGTTGCTATTAAGCACTTTCCAACCTGCTTGCATTTCTAAGCCTAATTGAATCAGCGCCCTAATATCTTCTTCGTCATCAACTACTAAAATTGATTTAGTCATAAAACAGCGAACAGTGAACAGTGAACAGTGAGCAGTGAACAATTACCAATTATCAATCCCCAATTCCTAATTACCAATTGGCAAGTTTATATAAAAAGTACTGCCTTTGCCAAAAATACTTTCTACCCAAATTCTACCTTTATGTTGTTCTATAATGCTGCGACAAATGGGAAGCCCTAAGCCGGTACCTCCTTTACTGCGGGAATCGGAAGCGTCAACTTGTTGAAAACGTTCAAAGATTAATTGTATTTTGTCGGGTGGTATTCCTCTTCCTCGATCTTGAATTTCTATTTGTAGATAATTTGATTTTACAATACTCCGTAAGTAGACAGTTTGACCTGGTTGAGAAAATTTTATTGCATTGCTTACTAAGTTAGTTAAAGCTTGTAAAATTCTATCTGAGTCTACAATAATTTCGGTTGATACTGGTTCTACATTCAAGTTGATTTGGGCTGAGTCTGCCATTGATTGCATTGTTTGGGCTGCTTGTATTAATAATTCGGCAGCATTGCTTTTTGATGGCTGCATGGTGATTTTTCCCGATTTAATTCGTTCTAAATCGAGAATGTCATTAACTAAGCGAATCAGGCGTTCGGTATTGTTTATGGCGATATTTATAATTTGTTTTCCTTTATCAGTTAAAGTTCCTAACTGTTGAGTATTTAATAAATCTAAGGCACCAATAATTGAGTTCATCGGGGTGCGTAGTTCATGACTTACTAAAGATATAAATTCATCTTCTAAGCGTTTGCGTTCGGTAATATCGTTAATAATATTTAAAGTACAAGGTAAACCATTAAGTTCAATTAGCTCGATGGAAAGTAAAACTGTTTTTATTTCACTTTGTTTGCGACGAAGCTGACATTCTAGATTGTGCAAAGAACCTGTTTCTAATAGTTTTTTAATTGAAAAATCGTACAGTTGAGGATTTACCCAGATATTAAGGTTGTTAACAGATTCGCCGATGATTTCTGCTTGAGAATAACCGGTGATTTCTAAAAAGCTGCTGTTAATATCAACAAAACTATTTTCTGTGAGGGTAGTAATAGCAATCGGATTCGGGCTAGAGCGAAATGCTTTGGCAAATTTTTCTTCGGCTGCGGCACGCTGGGTAATTTCTTGCTGTAAGTGTTGATTTTGGGTTTGAAGTTGCTTCTGTAGTTGTCGGATGGTTAAATGTGTTTCTATCCGAGCTAAAACTTCTTCTACTTGCAGGGGCTTGGTAATATAATCAACACCGCCGACTTCAAAGGCTTTGACTTTATCTAGCACGTCACCTAAAGCGCTGATAAAAATTACGGGAATATCGCGAGTAGATGCATCTGCTTTTAGATGCTGACAAACTTCATAGCCGTTCATTTCTGGCATTTTGACATCAAGTAAAATCAAATCTGGCGGTGCGGCTTTTGCTCCTCGCAAACCGGTAGAGGCTTTGGTGACGCTACGAACTTTATAGTTTTTGTCTTTGAGTATTTGCGATAGCAAAGCCAAGTTTTCTGGCGTGTCGTCAATGACTAAAATATCTGCTTTGGGCATTGGGGATTGGGGATGGGTAATTGGTAATTGGGGAGGAGTAGCGAGTAGTGAGTAGCGAGTAGCGAGTAGCGAGTAGCGAGTAGCGAGTAGTGAGTAGCGAGTAACAAGTAGTAATTAATAATTCTTCTCCTTGTCTACCCCCTCTCCCCTTTCTTCCCCCTCTCCCCACACTCTCCCTCTCTCTCTTCATTCTTCCTTACTTAATGCAATAATCGCGTCAAAGTCATAGCTGCGAGTTAAGTTTGTGAGTTTTTCGATTAATAATTGATATTGATGGGGGATTTGGGCGATAAGTTGGAAAATGGTATCGGCATCGACTTCTATTGCTGCTTGATGAAGGTTGAAAATCCATTCTTCAGACATTATTCGCAGATTTTTACTTGTTAAAGTTTCTTGCTGTAATTCTTCTGATAAATGAAGTGTTGGTTGTTGGGTTGCTGTATTTACAGTTTGGGAAGATTCTAATAAATTAATTACGATATCAAATTTAAAAATACAACCTTCTCCGATGCTACTTTCTACTTCTAAATTTCCTCCCATCAGTTGCACGAATTCATGGCTGATTGATAACCCCAAACCGGTACCATTTTTAGTTTGATAATTGTTATTTGTTTGAACAAAAGGCTGGAATAATTTATTCTTATCTTCCGAAGCGATACCGCATCCGGTGTCTTCGACGCTAAAGGAAAGGGAAGATGTGGAAACAGGGGAAGAAGTAGGAATATTAACTTTTAAAATAATTCTGCCGCTGTCGGTAAATTTTATCGCGTTGCTTAAGAGATTGGATAAAATTTGCTGAAGTTTGTTTTTGTCGGCGATAATATGTTGCGGTAAGTATGGCGGTAAGTCAAATTGCAGCGATAGATTTTTTGATTCTGCTTGTGGTTGAAAATTTGACCACAAAATTTCTAGTAAACTATGTAAATCGAAGGGAATTGTATTTAATATAGTTTGTCCGGCTTCGATTTTTGCCATTTCTAAGACATCATTGATTAAATTTAACAGAGATTTTCCGCTACGATTAATAATTTGTAAATGTTCTTGATTTTGAGTATTAATCGCAGAATTTTGCTGCATCAGCTTAGAAAAACCGATAATTGCATTTAGAGGAGTTCGTAATTCATGACTCATATTAGCAAGAAATGTACTTTTGGCATGATTTGCAGTTTCAGCTTGGTTTTTTGCTATTTGTAAAAGCTTGGCGTTTTCTCTTTCTTGTTCCAAAAGTCTTGCTTGGGCTAATGCAATTCCTACCTGTGCTGCAACTGCTTCTAAAAGTGCGATTTCATCTTTTGTCCAATCGCGAATCCTATCGCATTGATGCAAAACTATTATTCCATTAGCTTCTCCTTGATAAGATGTCCTTACTGCTAATAATGATTTGACTTGCCATTGCTTGCAAATATTTTGCACCGGCTGTAATGACGGTTCTTTATTAATATCTGATGCTACACAAGCTGCATCTTGCATTAAAATTTTCTGACCGTTAAGCTTACCATTAATTGGAATATTAATTCCCAGCATCGAAGAATAATCCGGATTACGATATTCAGCAACTAAAGGTATTTGCGGTTGTGGATAATTAATATAGGTATGGATATGACAGCGACTAACGCCAAATACTTTACCAAGTTGATCGACTGTGGTTTGAAAAATTTGCTGACTATCTAAACTATTACGTATTTTTTGCGTAATTTGGCTTAATAAAGCTTCTCTTTCTACTTGTTTTAATAAAGCTGTTTCTAAATTTATTCTTTCTAATTCTGCTCCGGCTCTAGCTGCAAATATTTTTAATATTGATTCTTCTGCTTCTGTATTTTCTGGTAATGGTTTATCATCTAATGCGGCGATTAAACCGATAATATTTCCACTTTTATCTAATAAAGGAATACCAATATAGCTTTCGGCTTGCAAATATTTTAAATGTGGATCGTCAGGAAACAAACTTTGTACGGCATGAGGATATAAACGCATTTTTCCTAACAGCAATGTTTCGCAAGGATTATTTATTAAAGAATAGTCAAAGTTTTCACCAAATCCTTCTCCATTCCAAAATGCTAAAGTACGTACTTTATCTTTAGATTCGCAACATAAACCGGCAATTAAAACATAACGCATTCTCAAAAGAGTTGCTAAAGAACGAACGCAAGAATAGAAAAAATCGCTACCAACTTGTGTAGTAGTTCCTTCTACAATTAACTGTAGTGTTTCTTCTCGACGCTGTAGTTTGCTAACATCTCGAAAGTTCCATATTCTACCGTAATATTCTCCGCGACTCGATTGAATTGGACTAGTATAACGTTCAAAAATCCTACCATCTTTAAAATGAATTGTATCTCTACGAATTTCTTCGGGATGTTCGTAGAGATAATTGATTTTTTCAATAAAAGATTCTGGATGTAAAACCTGAGTTAATACATACTCAAGTAATTTCGGCGAACTACCTTCACTAATAATATCATCCGGTATTTTCCATAACTTACAAAAATGCTGGTTGTAAGAAACTATCTGCCGATTTTCATCCACAACCAAAATACCATCAAGCGCCGCCTCTTGTTGTGCCTTTAATAATGCATTGTTGCGATTTAAAAGATTATATAAATTATTTTCTTGTATTAATTCATTATCTTCCATTTCATTATGAGCTTAAAAAATAATAGGGAATTGGGAATTGGGAATAGGAAATAGGGAATAGGGAATAGGGAATAGGGGATTGGGCATTGGTAACTTATAACTGTTCACTGCTCACTGCTCACTGTTAACTGTTAACTGATATAAAGAATGTACGGTTTTACCATCGCTGGGGTATTCTGCGATTGTGCAATTACAAGCTACTTGAAATCGCTTGCCGTCGAATGCTGTAAATATCTGCTGTCGGAGAATAGCTAAAATTTCTATAAATCTTTCTTTTGCCTGGGTTTTATTAGTTTCTCTCAACCCAATAATAAATTCTCCATTTCCCCAATATCCGATTACTTCATCACCACGAAACACTTTTTGGATTAAATCTGCCCATCTTTGTAATATTTGATTGCCGATGTTATGACCGTAATTTAAATTTAGTTTAGCTAATTCTGCCACAGTTAAAATAGCCAGACAAGCAGTAGTTTTATTTTCTTTACTTTTATCAAACAATATATCTAATTTTCTTTTTGATTCTGCATAATTGTTGATTCCCGTCTGCGAATCTTTTGTAGAAATAGTTTTTAACAAACGGTTTCTTTCCAAACGGTTGGTGATTCTAGTTAATAATTCTGCTCCTACAACGGGCTTATTTATATAGTCATCAGCCCCAGCAGCAAATACTTTTTCAATTGTTTCCCCATCTCGATGGGAAGTTAAAAATAATATCGGCAAACTCTGCCATTTTTGCTCGGTGCGAACTGCTTGACAAAGCTCTATACCGTTAATTTCTGGCATTTCAACGTCTAAAATGAGTAAATCTGGTTCTACTGACTGCAATACCTCCCAAAAACGTTGAGAATTTTCCAATCCCGTAAATTTAATTCCCCAAGGTTCCAACAAATTATGTAAAGCTGATAGAAATATTGGATCGTCGTCTACTACTAACACTTTTGTAAAATAGTTGCGATCGCGCTCTAATAGCTGCCGGGTTAAATCCCATATCTGAGTTGCGCTTGGCTTAACTAAAAAGCTACATCCCCCAGCCCTGGCAACTTCGATACGATATTCTAAATTATCCTCCAATGAAATAACTATTGCCGGTATTGCCGGGGTGCGTGCTGCTAAATCGGCAATCAAATTTAATTGTTGGGGTTTAATGTTTCGATGCAAACTCAATACAATTAAGTCTGGAATATGATTTTGCAACCATTCTTGGGCTAACTGCATATTCTTAACTTGATACCAACTCATTCCTTGAGTTGATGCCAGTTGCTGTAGCTGCTCGCACAGTTGTAAATTACCATTGCTATCAATATCAATAAATAATAGCCTTGCAGTATCCTTTGTAGAAGCAGCATCACCTACTGATAATGCCAAAAGTTTATTTAATTCTTGCACCAAAGACGGCAGTTTTTGATTAGCAAAACTATTTTCTGCTGTCAGCAATTCTTCAATTTCTCTTGCTAGCTGGGTTCCAGTTTCTCTACCAAACATCCCTAAAACTCCCGCTAGTTTATGAGCTTCTTTCTTTGCAGACTTTTGCAACTCTTGTGTTAGCTTCCCGGCTTTGACTGCTGTAACTGCTGTTTGCAAAACCGTCATTCTTTGCACCATCACATCTTGATATTGCTGCCACATTTTTTCCACAGCATCGCCATACTTTTGTTCAACTGATGGGGTTGCTTCAACTTTAGTAGCATCAATTTTGGGATTAAGACGATATCCCAAACCGTACACATTCTCAATCCAATCAACAGCCCCGACTTTTTTCAATTTTTGCCGCAATCCTTTAATATGAGCCTTGACGCTTTCTTCTAAGGGTGGCTCGTCAAAATTCCATAAACGATCAACTATTTGAGTGCGACTGTAAACCCGCGATGGATTTCGGAGAAATAATTCTAATAAATTAAATTCTTTTGGTGTTAACTTTAACTCCTTGCCGCCATATTTAACCTTAGCCGTACCAGGATCTAAAGATAGTTCGCCAACAGATAAAATAGTAGTTGGTGCAACCTCTCCCCGACGCAACAAAGCTCTGACTCTTGCCTGCAACTCACCCAAATCTAAAGGCTTGCTCAAATAGTCATCCGCACCAGCATCTAAACCACGAATTCTGTCTGCGATCGCATTCTTTGCAGTCATCAGTAAAATTGGTGTAGAGCAATTATTCTGGCGCAGCCTTTGACATAAACTAATGCCATCAAGCAATGGTAAACCTACATCCATTAAGATAAGTTCGTAGTTACCACTTTGAGCATATTCCCAACCGCTTTCACCATCAGCAACCGCATCTACAACATAATGTTGATGAGTCAGAGATTTTATTAATATATTTGATAATACTTCGTCATCTTCTAATAGTAAAATACGCATTTTTCAAATCAAAATTCCAAATTTAGAATTCGGGAAAAACGATATAGAGAAGCAATTACAGCACCTCTATATCTAATTGCAAGAGCATATTGTCATCTAGATTAGCAAGCAATCGAGAAGAAATAGAGAAGATTCAAGCTTTCTTAAATGTCTATAGCTTGTAGGGTGCTGTGACACTTTAATTAATTGTGAACGTAGTAGTAACAATGTTTTTAGTGTCACGCACCACCTGAGTTGTGTGATGCTTATATTCAGCTTCATAAGCATCCGCATAAACACTATTAGAAAGCAGGGCTGTTATTGCGACTGCGCTTCCAAAGGTAGAGATAGTTTGTTTAATATTAGATTTCATAATTGTTTCCTTAAATAAAATTGCTGTTTGTTTGAGAAACTAATCTTAAATTAAGGAATAATCGAGAATAACTAGAGAACAAATCGGGAATTTACAGCGAGTTTTCAACTCTCGGTGGATTATGTTACATTGCCACAGAATTATTCACACTGCTAAGTGTTAACTGTTAATAGCTTGGATGGTGCGTGACACTGAAAAATGATTATACTACGTTCCTACATTAGTCCAAGTGTCACAGCACCCTACTAAAAAATGTGACGTTGCTGCCATTCCTATTAATAATTCACTGTTCACTGTTCACTATTTATTGTTCGCTGACTTCAATAATTGCATCAAAATCGTACTCTAAGGTTAACTTTTTTAACTTCTGAGCTAGTATTTGATATTGTTGGGGAATTTGCTCGATTATTTGCAATACTAAATCTGCATCTACCTCTAACGCTGCTTGATACAAAGAAGCCACCCATTGCATAGGCATTACACTAAGTTCTTGTGGAGTTATTTCAACACTTAAATTAATAGGTGATTGATTATCAATTTCTAAATTATCATCTTCGTAAATATACTCTACTCCTAAATATTGATGCATTTTCTCAAAAATTACTGATTCTCGAAACGGTTTGCGAACTAAATCGTCACAACCTGCGGCAAAAATATCTGGCTCTTCTTCTTCAAAAGCACTTGCAGTTAAAGCTATGACAATTGTTGGTTGATGTTGTGAATTTGCTTTGATCCATTTTGTTGCTTGATAACCATCCATCACAGCCATCCGCATATCCATCCAAATTAAATGCGGTTGCCATGTCTGCCACAGAGCGATCGCCTCTTTTCCATTGCAGGCTGTACGAGTATCAAAACCAACTGTATCTAACAGCTTGGCTAATAAATTCCGATTTTCTAAACGGTCGTCAACTACGAGAATACGATAATTAAGTTGAGATGGTGCAATTTTCAATACCTGGTTTTGAGGCAAACATTCTTCTGATGCTGTTTGAGGTAAACTAACTCGAATATCAAAGCTAAAACTTGAACCCTGCCCTAAAACGCTACTAGGATAAATATCACCCCCCATCAAACGCACGAATTGACGGCTGATAGCAAGCCCTAAGCCAGTACCACCTCTAGCTTGAATCCCATTCGCAGTTTGTACAAATGGATCGAAAATTTTATCGATTTCTTCAGCAGCAATACCTCTTCCCGTGTCTTTTACCTCGAAGTTGATGGTGAGAGAGGGGGAAGTATTTAATAACTGCTCACTGTTAACTGATGACTGTTCCCTGTTAACTGATGACTGCTCACTGTTAACTGTTAAAATGACTCCTCCGTTTTCAGTAAACTTAATTGCATTACCCAAAAGATTAATTAAAATTTGCCGAAGTTTACCTTCATCAGTAACAATACATTGTGGTAAATTAGAGCCTAAATTGAACTTTAAAAATAATCCTTTGGCAGTTGCTCGCAACTGAAACATTTCTTGGAGAGTTTGCAACAAAAGATGTAAATTAAAAACTTCTGAATGTAAAACAGTTTTTCCGGCTTCAATTTTTGACATATCCAATACATCATTAATTAAAGACAGTAAATGTTCGCCGCTGCGGTTAATAGTTGCGACAAAATCCCGCTGTTGGGCAGATAAGAATTTATCTCGCTTCATTAACTGAGCAAAACCTAAAATAGCATTCAAAGGAGTGCGTAATTCGTGGCTCATATTTGCCAAAAACTCACTTTTAGAATGGTTAGCAGTTTCTGCTTCTTGGGCTTTTATTTCTAACTGGTGACTATAATCTTCCGACTGTCGGCGATAAATGCTTAACTGCTGCGATAGATAATATACTCCCATCAATAAAATACCTACCGCTGTCAAACCAATTAATATAACTCGATTAGCTAATTTGCGGGCTGGAGCAAATGCCTCCTGCTGATTTATTTCTACTAATAATGCTAAACCTTGGTTATTTACCCCGCGATAATCTCCTAATACGGGAACTCCTTCATAATTAGGATATTCTCCCCTATCGCTAATACCGCTCATCGCTAAATCAATTCCTTTAGAAGAAATGTCTCGGTATTTTTCTTTATTATTTGTTTTTGATTTAGAAATAAATGTTTTTTTACTGCTTCTTAAAGAACCAACTAAATAAGTATCACCACTCTCACCTAAACCCGCACTTTCTCGAACAATTTCATCTATTCGCTCTAAGCTAAGATTCGCTAAAACAATCCCCTGACGAACTCTCTGGGCATTACGTAGAGTAAGAGCTAAAGTAACTGCCGTTTTCCCTGTTTCTGGAGAAATATAAAAAATAGGAATAAAATTATTTTTACTGTTGACTATTTCTACATCGCTAACATTTGCTAATAATTCGTACTTGCCAATACGATTCTTATTAGTGGAAACAATTATTTTATTACTGCGATTAAGAATAGAAATCTCTTTAAAATTAAGTTTAACGATATTTATCTTTCGTAAATAATCATTTAAAACTTGATAAGATTTTTTATATTCAGATTCTGATACATCTGAGCGAAGAATTGTCTTCAATTTTGACTTTAAATAGGGAATCTCTGCGATAAAAATGAAATCTTCTCGTTGTGAAGAAAACCAACGATTAATTTCTTGTTCTTTAAGCGTTGCTGCGACATTAAGACGTTTGAGAGCAGCATCTCTCAAAGCATTCCGCGCATTAAAAAATGTTACCCCTCCCACAACGCCAACAGTGAAAAGGGATAACAGTAAAAAAGAACTTGCAATTTTAGTTGTTAAATGTTGCTGCCAAAATTTCATTCATTTAGTTGTTAGTTGTTAGTTGTTAGTGGTTAGGTGTTAGGTGTTAGTTGTTAGTTGTTAGTGGTTAGTTATTTATAAGTAATTTACCAATGCCCCATCCCCAATGAACCTTTAACCTTTAACCTTTAACCTACTTTTCCCATTCTTCATAAATTAATTTAATTTTTTGAATTGCTTCATCTGCGGCTTTTTCTGGTGAAATTTGTTTGACAATAACTTTGCTAATTGCCTCACCCCAAATATTTCGATCTAAAACTCGACTATAGGCTGGATTTTGAGCAGTATGAAAATAACGAATTCTGCCTTCAGTAAAAGTTTTGGTAGCGTAAGAAATATGAGGATCTTCTGGATTTGTCCAAAAAGAATCTTGCCAAACTGTTTCCATCGCTGGTGAATTTCTTCCTCCTGCTTTTGTCAGATAATCTTTCATTACTTGTGTTTGTACCAGATACTTCAAAAACTCTTTAGCCAATTTCTGATTTTTTGATTCTGATAAGATTGCAGCTTGCTCTGCCATTGTTAAATGACGCATAGGCTCGCCGCTTGGCTTGTTAGGAAATTCTAGAATACCCAGCTTATTTTTATAAATATCGGCATCTTGACGCACTGCCACTGGGATTGAAAGAGTGGAATTAGGAGTCATAACTATCTCGCGATTCAATATGCTGCGATTGTTATCTGGATTCAACCATTTCAAAGCTGCGGGGGGAATATAACCCTGTTGATAAAAGTTGCGATACCAGTTTAAAACTTTGATGATGCCCAGTCGTACTTTTACATCATCAATTAACAGTTTTCCTCGGGAGTCAACAATTTTGACATCGTAAGCTTCTAGCATCTGCTCGAATAAGTAATAAGTATCGCCTGCTTCCGGTGAAATTGTAAAACCCAAACTATAGATTTTCGATTGATTTTTAGCGCGTAAATCATCCTGTACTTGTTTCCAAAATTCCCAAAAAGCATCCCATTCTTTTGGTATATCTTCCTCACTACGTCCAACTTCTGCTAACAAATCTCGCCAATAGTAAATATGCATTGTTCCTTGATGAATTGGAACTGCATAATAGCTGCGTTTTTTTTCTATATTGTTGTAAAAATTAACTGTTTTTAAAATATCTTTGGGATAACGGTTTTTAACAGAATTAATAATGTCAGAAACATCCAATAACTTATTATCCCAAGCCAAACGAGAATTAGGAGAGCTTTCAGCCTTGAAACTCATGACAATATCCGGAGGTAATCCAGCTTTTAAAGACCTACGAATTTTTTCTCCTAAAGAATCGGTGGTATAAAATACTAAATTGATTTTTTTCCCAGTTGTATTTTCCCAGTTACTTACAAGTTGACGTAGTGCTTCATCTTCTTCCGGGTTGAAACCTTTATCCCACCAAATGTTTAAAGTGTCTTGATTAGGCGAGGAATTAGCAACTGAAGATGATTTACTAATTTCATTGTTACTGCAACTAATAATTGTCAATGAAGCCGCAAGAATCAGGGAAACAAATTTAACAAATCCCTGGCGATAGCTTTTGCGTAAATTTAAATATTTATCCAAATATTGATGATATTCATAGTTTAGAGCCATTGGAGCCTCTTTTAAATCGTTTTTAGTTTTGTGTTTTTAGATTATTATTTAATTATTCAAAACAAATAAAAAGATTACGCATTATAAAAAAGAAAACTATTAGACATACATCTAACTTAATACCTTACAGGATATTTTATGTATCGTTGTTGCTTTTAAATATTTCTTCTAATCTTTTCTACCCCCTCTACCCCCTCTCCCCCATCTTCCCCACGCCACTTTGCTCAAGGTCGGGATGACGACCCACGCAAGTGGCTCCTCTTCCCCCTCCCTGTCTTCACCCGTCAATTCTTATGAAACGAACTACTTATAGACCATTATCCGTTTTTGTTGTAGAAGATGTTCAAGCTAGTACTAGAAAGCAAACCAAGAAAAATAATGCAAAAAAATGGAATAGTCGTTTTTCCCCTTTACAAGTAGGGAAAGCTTGGTTTTACTATGAGTTGCAAAGAATAGCTCTTGTTATTTTGAAGCAAGGCTATGAAACAGCCTCTATGCGGAAAGAACTAGGATTGAAGAAAGGGAAAAACAAGAAAAAACTTGAGTTCAAGGCTCACTGTGTAGATTCTTGGGTATTAGCAAATAGTTCTGTTGGTGGTCATACCCAGCCAGACAACACCCGTATCATAGAGTTAGTACCACTACAGGTATATAGAAGGCAGTTGCACCGATTTCAAGCCAAAAAAGGTGGAGGCAGACCGCGATATGGTGGTACTTTGTCCGCAGGCTTGAAAAGAGGGGGAATTGCTAGGCACTTGAAATACGGTTTATGCTACATAGGGGGATGGTCAGAAAAACCTACCAAAAAAGAACCGAATAGAAAACAGATTAGTTTGCACGACTTAGCTACAGGAAAACGTTTGACTCAAAATGCCAACCTGGGCGACATCAAGTTTTTAGCTTACAATTCTTGGAGAATTAGTTGAGGAAGGACGGCACATGAATGTGCCGGATCTCGCTTTCCTCCACCGCTTGTAAAGCGATGGAGGAAAGCCTCGCACATACTTTATGAAAAAATCTACAGTGAAAAACTATGGCGATTGAAGCAGCGGTGGGTGAAACTGCCGGTATCGAGCAAAATCTCAAACAATTTCTGTTAGTACTGTCTGTATCTCTGAGTGTGGCGACTTTACCACAAGTTTTTAGCTGGTTTCGCCAAATACCTTATACTTTATTATTGGTAATCGCGGGTTTGGGTTTAGCCTTCGTTGATGTACGATTGGTAAATCTTTCTCCCGAGCTAATCTTAGCGATTTTCTTGCCTCCCTTGTTGTTTGAGGCTGCATGGAATTTAAAATGGTCGAATTTAAAACGAGATTTCTTTCCAATAACTCTATATGCCGTTATCGGAGTAGTAATTTCGATTGTTGGTGTAGCGCTGGGTTTAAATCAAGTTGCAGGGCTACCTTTAACAACAGCTTTACTCGTTGGTGCGAGTCTTTCAGCAACAGATCCAGTTTCCGTAACTGCTTTATTTCGGGAGTTGGGAGTTGACAAACGTCTGACTACCTTGATGGAAGGGGAAAGCTTATTTAATGACGGCATGGCTGTTGTTGCTTTTAGTTTCTTGGTAGCGCTGCCATTGGGCACGGCGAAACTAGGAGTACAAGAAATTATCTTAGAATTAATCAGCGTTGTTGGTGTCGGGCTTGCAGTTGGTGCCTTAATCGGCTTTGGTATTTCCTATTTAACTCAAAGATTCGATTTACCTTTAGTAGAGCAATCATTAACCTTAGTATCGGCATACGGTACTTATATAATTGCCGAAGAATTTGGTGGCTCCGGTGTAATAGGTGTTGTTACCTGCGGCTTAATTTTAGGTAACTTTGGTTCCCGAATCGGCATGAATCCCCGTACTAGGGTAATTGTCAGCGAATTTTGGGAGTTTGTAGCTTTCTTTGTCAATTCAATTGTTTTCTTATTAATAGGTGACCAAATTCGATTTGCGAACCTCGCAGATAACTTATTAATTATCGGCGTAACCATTGTGGGAATGGTTGTATCAAGACTAATTTCAGTTTACGCTTTAGGATTTTTCAGCAACACCGTAGTTAAATCAGATATTAGTTTACCCCAACAAACAATACTTTGGTGGGGAGGTTTGCGGGGTTCGGTTTCTATTGCTTTAGCATTGAGCGTACCAACTATTTTAGGCAACGAAAGAGAAGATTTAATTTCTACAGTATTTGGAGTAGTTTTGTTTACTTTATTAGTACAAGGATTAACAACCAAACCTTTACTAAAAAAATTAAATTTACTCGGCGACCAACCATTAAAACAAGAATACATGACATTAGTAGCTCATGAAAATGCATTGCGACGAGTTCTTAAATACTTAGAAGAAGTAGACGACGAACGCCCCAGAGTTGATCCAGAATTTTGTCGCTACCAAGAAGCATTAATTAAAGGAGAACTAAAGAACATAGAAGAAAAGATTGATATATTACAGGATGAGTATCCCAACTTAGCAGAATTTGCAAGGCAACAATTGCAAGACGAATTGCTCGCAGTAGAAGCCGATACTTACGCCGAATTTGTGCGTAATGGCAGATTAAATAATGAACTTGCACCTTTGTTGCAGGAAGTTTTAGAAGAAAAATAAGTTAGGTTAGGTTAAAATTAATTTGTAGGGTGTGTTACGGCATGAGAAATATTGATAATTTGCATTATGTTGATATTGCCGTAACGCACCATTTTATTAATATCAGCATTCAAAATAATAATTGTCGCAGATAAATTGGTGCGTGACGGTAAAATCAGTTTATTCTGTCAATATTGAAAATGTATCGTAACCGTCACACACCCTACAATATTCCTAATTTTTGTAGTGATAATTTGATAAAAAATAATGAAGTATGCTTTAGTATTTTATGTATTAGGAATTTTATTAATTATTTTTAGCTGTAATAAGTTTGACTTAATATTATTTAATTTTATTATATTCTGGTGTGGTCTAAGTTTTTTGACGTTAGGAATAGCTTATGGTGGTTTAGGAGCTAGAGTCTTTGGTAAGCAAAAAAATGGAAAAATAAGTAAATTCTCTTTCGGCTTCTTATTACCTTATCTATTATTAACTTGGGCAGTTTGGCATATTCAAAGACTAATAAGTAAAGAAGATTGCTGCAATCAAATAATTCCTGGTATTTGGCTAGGAAGAAGAGTATATGTTAATGAATTGCCTAAAAATATTAGTTTAATTGTTGATTTAACGGCTGAGTTTTCAGAACCAATTAATGTAATATCAGGTAAAACTTACATTTGCATTCCAACATTAGATACTGATGTTCCTTCAGAACGTGCATTTTACAAACTTATTGAAACAATCTCTAACTGGAAAGGAAATATATATATTCATTGTGCTTTAGGACATGGACGCTCTGCAACAGTCGTTGCTGGAGTTTTGATTGTTAAAGGATTAGTGAATAACTTAGAAGAAGCAGAAAAATTATTGAAGACAGTACGTCCTAAAATAAAATTCAGTCAAGCTCAAAAAAAATTGTTGAATAATTTTAAATTTTAGAATAACTGGTTCTCAGTCTCTTCCTAGGAACCTATATCAAGAGGCTCTGCCTTGATAAATTATCTGGAGGCAGAGCCTCCATAAATGCATTACAAGGTAGAACCTTGTAACGAAAGATGTCAATGTTGAAAATGTATCGTAACCGTCACACACCCTACAATATTCCTAATATTTCCAATTCAAGTTATTGTAGATTGCGTATTACCCCAACTTCCTGACAATGCCAGAATTCATCGGACAACTTCCCAAACTCGAACCAGCTTGGAATAAAATCTCTTCAGTACAAAGCTTCCAGCGCTACAACCAAGGAATACATTTCAATTGCGATAATAATTCTCTTCTAATTCTCACAATCCTGGCTAATAATTTAATCCGAGTCAGATATTCACCCACGGGGGAGTTGACACCGAGACGCTCTTGGGCTGTAAATTTACCCGATGAACAATGGAATGCTGTTAATTTTGATATTAAAGAAACTGACGAAAAAATAATTATCGAAACTGAGAAAATCAAGGTTTGCGTGCAGCGAAATCCTTGTCAAATAAAGTGTTTTGATAAGGCTGGTAACATGTTCGCTCATGATACAGATTTAGGAATTGCTTTTAGGAAGGGTGAAATTGCCAATTGGAAGCAAATAACCCCACAGGAAAGATTTTACGGTTTTGGGGAACGTTGTGGATTATTGAATCAAAGAGGTAAGTATATAACTAATTGGACGACTGATTGTTTGGATTACACTATGCTGACGGATGAGATGTACCAAGCGATTCCGTTTTTTATGTCTTTACGTCCGAATGTTGGCTATGGTTTGTTTTTCAATACTACTTTTTGGAGTCAGTTTGATGTCGGTGCTAGCGAAACAAATACTCTGCAACTAAAAACTAAGGACACTGAGCTAGATTACTATATTATTTACGGTGCCGAACCCGCTACAATTCTGGAAACTTACACCCAGCTTACCGGAAGAATGCCGCTACCACCACGCTGGGCTTTGGGTTATCATCAATGCCGTTGGAGTTATAACTCGGAAGCAGAAGTAAGGGAATTAGTCACTCAATTCCGCAACCGTCGCATTCCCTGCGATGTAGTTCACCTCGATATCGATTATATGCAGGGTTTTCGAGTATTTACCTGGAATAAACAGCGGTTTCCCAATCCTAAAAAATTGATAGAAGATTTGACACAAGAGGGAATCAAAGTTGTTAATATTATCGATCCAGGAGTAAAATTCGACCCAGAGGCAGATTACAATGTCTGCGATGAAGGTTTGGAAAAAGACTATTTCATCCGCAGGGCAAATGGTAAAGTGTTCCACGGTTATGTATGGCCAGATAGAGCGGTTTTCCCGGATTTTATGCGTGTCCAAGTGCGGGAATGGTGGGGGAATTTGCAGCATAATCTTACCGATGTAGGTGTGGCTGGTATTTGGAATGATATGAACGAGCCAGCTTTGAATAATCAACCTTTTGGAGATTTGGAAGGTATTAAAATTACCTTTCCGATGGATGGTTTATCTGGTGATGGGGAGGATAAAACTACTTGGAAGGAAACCCATAATTTATATGGAATGAACATGGCTCGTGCTGCTTATGACGGATTGCAAAAACTGCGTTCCGATAAACGTTCGTTTGTATTAACTCGTTCGGGTTTTGCGGGAGTACAGCGTTATTCGGCGGTGTGGACGGGAGATAATCATTCAAAATGGGAATATCTGGAAATGTCTTTACCGATGCTGTGTAATTTGGGATTATCCGGTGTTGGTTTTGTCGGTGCAGATATCGGTGGTTTTGCAGGAGATGCCACACCAGAATTATTTGCCCGTTGGATGCAGGTAGGAATGCTCTACCCGTTGATGCGCGGACATTCGATGATTTATACCAAGCGTCACGAACCTTGGGAATTCGGTCAAGAAGTAGAAGATATCTGTCGTAAATATATTGAATTGCGATATCAATTATTAGCTTATTTCTATACTTTATTTTGGCAAGCAGCGAGTAATGGTGAACCAATTTTAAGACCTTTAGTTTACCATTATCCCAATGATGAAAAAACCTACGAAACATACGACCAAGTATTAATAGGTTCTGCAATTATGGCAGCACCAATATATCGTCCGGGTGTAGAAAATCGCATGGTTTATTTACCAGAAGGAACTTGGTACGACTGGTGGAGTAGAAAACAACTACAAGGTTCGCAACATATTCTTATTGATGCACCTCTAGAAAAAATGCCTTTATTTATTCGTGCTGGTGCAATTATTCCTTTAGTTCCAGTAATGCAATATGCAGAAGAATTACCAGTAAATGAAATGCGGTTATTAGTTGCACCGGGTAAAGGAGAATTTACATTGTATGAAGACGACGGAAATACATTTGCCTACCGCGAAGGTGCTAGTTGTACTACCCAATATAA
Organism: Rivularia sp. MS3; assembly: GCA_019192545.1. GTDB lineage: Bacteria > Cyanobacteriota > Cyanobacteriia > Cyanobacteriales > Nostocaceae > Rivularia. The sequence goes on from JAHCMI010000023.1 coordinate 46,485, forward strand.
AGTTGATATAGAAGGGAATAATATAGTAGTTGAAATTAAAGAAAGAACTGGAAAATGGACTCCCGAAGAACGAAAAGTAATTATTGAAGTAATAGGTAAAGGTGAGCAAGAGTTTGTTGATAATGGGGAATTAAGAAGGTTGGTTTTTTAAATATTTTATAATATCAGGTTCGCTTAATCGCTTATAAATAAAAATATGTTCGTAGTTGCGCTTTAGCGCCAAAAATCTTGGTGCTAAAGCGCAACTACGAACCTTATATCATAAGTATTCATCCGAACTTGGCATAAATTCTATTGTTAAAGTTTCAATCCCTGATAGGGATTGAAGTTGATTTCAACAAGCGATTTCACCAAATAAATTATATTTTATGATGTTTCAATCCCTGATAGGGATTTGATTTTATTTCAACCTCTACTTCGGAATTAAAGTAAAAGCGGATGTTATTCCAAAGTTGCGGAAAAGCTACTTATTAGGTTGGCTTAGATGAGGAAAGTAATTTAATCGATAACCGGAATTTAGATTCTCCTGTGATAACCCAACATTCAAAATTACAGATAAATACTGCTTTAATATTGATAAGTAAATGTTGGGTTACGGCACTAATTCAGTTTTTTGATGAAAAGCTATATTTGCTCGTGTGCCTAACCCAACCTACAATTCCCATTACCTATTATCAATTACCAAAGTCCCCTTTTTTAAGGGGGTTTAGGGGGATCTAGTTAGTAGGTTGGGTTAGACACGAATACTAATTTAATTAATAACCGGTATTTAGATTATCGTGTCGTAACCCAACATCAGCATTGTGAATAAACCGATATTATTTTTAACCAGATAAATCATGTTGGGTTACGGCGCTTTCATCAATTACAGCACTTTGCAGTTAAGTAAGGTACCAATCTATATACTGAAACTCTTGTAGGGTGGACATCCCTGTCCGCCCAAATGTACCTTACAAAGATAAAATCTGCTGTGTTTGTTAAAAACTAATCTTAGAAGATGTTTTAAAAGTATAGTTTTGAACCATTATCTTGGATGATCCCCCCTTCCCACCTTAAAAAGGGGGGTTAAAAGTAATTACCAATTACCAATTCCCAATCTTCACTGAGAAACTTCAACTTTACTAATATCTACAGTCAAATCCTCAAGTTGTTTTTTAACTTCAGGAGCCACCGCTTCTTGATATCTTCCTTGAAGATGCTTGGCAAAAAACTTTTCTAATGCTGCTGCAACGGCTAATTTGTTAGTTTCTTCTCTAAAACCATGCCCTTCATCTGCTGCAAGAAGATAATCTACGTCTATTTCTTTAGTTCGCAGGGCTGCAACTATTTGATCTGATTCTGCTTGTTTAACTCTTGGATCGTTAGCTCCTTGAATCACCATCAATGGGACTTTGATATTGTTAGCTGAAAATAAGGGAGATTGTTGCTGTAGTTGTTGTTTCCCTTCCGGTGTATTTGGATCGCCCATTCTTAATTTTAATTCTGCTTTGAAACTTTCCCAGTAAGGCGGAACGGAATTAAATAAAGTTATCAGATTGGAAGGACCGACATAGGAAACACCTGCTGCATAAAGTTCGGGGGTAAAAGCTAAACCTGCTAGAGTTGCATAACCTCCATAGGAGCCACCGAAAATTCCCACTCGCTTTGGATCGGCAATTCCTTTATCGATGAGATATTTTACCCCATCGGTAATATCATGCTGCATTGCTCCGGTTCCCCACTGTTTGTTTCCAGCATTGAGGAACTTTTTACCGTAACCGGTAGATGCTCTAAAGTTCGGCTGAAACACTGCATAGCCGCGATTTGCTAAAAATTGAGTGTAAGGATTGTAACCCCAAACATCTCTCGCCCAAGGTCCGCCATGAGGCATTACTACTACCGGTAAATTACGGGCTGGTTTGCCTACGGGTAATGTTAAGTATCCCGGTATTTCTAATCCATCTCTAGCGGTGTAGCGAATTGGGGTCATTTTCGCTAAGTTTTCTCGCTTTAGTTCTGGAAGTATTTGGTAGAGTAACGAAAGTTTCTTGGTTTGTCTATCAAATAAATAAGCAGAACCCGGATCTACATCGCTACTTACAGTCACAATCGCTTTCTGTCCGTCTTCTGTCATCGAACTCATTCCCAGTTCTCCATCGGGCAATTTTTGTTTTAAATAAGTTAAATCTGCCGCGAATTCTTTGTCCTGGGGATAAATTCTCTGTTTATCTCCTATATATACCGTCCCGATTAACTCTTCTGTTTCCTCAGAAAAAATCGCCGATCCAAAATCTACTTGCTTGTCTGGATCGGAATCTACTAATTCCAGCTTTTTGGTTCGGGGATTAAACAAAACTAGCTGGCTCAAGTCTACATCGTTACCTTTATTGGTTGTCATATAGACTTGCTGACCGTTTTTATGAAACCTAACCGGGGAGCAAGATTCTCCAAACTGACATCTATAAACTTCTTCAAAAGTATCGCCGTCGATGCGATTTATTTGGGTGCTGCCGTCTGGCAAATTAATTACAGCCAAACGTAAATTACCATTCAAATCCGTTACCCAATTAGAAACATTACTATCGTTTTTATACAGTAATTTTCTTTCTCCAGTAGCAATATTTATACTATAAACATCGTGAAATTTAGGGTCGCGGTCGTTTAATCCCACAATGATGGTATTAGGATTATTTTCTGGTACAGCGTAAATTCTCGCTTGTACTTGGTCATCGGGAGTCAAGTCTTTAGCTTTCGGTACTTGTCCATTTGCTACTTTATCTGTCGGTGAAACTGCATAAATCCGAAAATTTTCATTCCCTCCTTTATCTTGCACGAATAGGATATATTGACTATCTTGACTCCAAAAATAAGCCGGAATCGGTCTGTTTTTATCCTCAGTTACCGGACGAGCAGCACTCATCGGTTCGTCTATCCCTTTAACCCAGACATTAATTACTCCATTTAAAGGTTTCCGAAAAGCCAGATATTTTCCATCTGGAGAAAGTTGCGCTCCAGAAATTTCTGGGTCTCCAAAAAATATTTTTCGGTCAATTAGTGGAGGCTGTTGTTTAGAATTATCCTGATTTTGAGCTTGAATTTGTATAATTTTGTTATTCTGATAGTTTTGATTAAAAATCTCAGATGATTGCGCTTTAGCCGAACTAATGGAACTAACAGCAATTATTCCTAAGAAAAAGCCGAATGTTTTTAGTTTCATTTGTTACTTTGGTAAAGTTTTTAGTTAACATATATATTTTATTGAAATTTGGTTTATTGTGTGGTTAATATATTTTTATTAGGAAAAAAGTCACTTTTTGAAGGTTAAAGGTTAAAGGTCAAAGGTTACAGGTCATTTCATTTTCTTATCTTTATCTTCCCATGACCAATTACCTATTACCTATTACAAGCAGCCAGATTTTACTGAGGAATTTTGGAAGAATAGAATATTTTTATCAATTAAATAAAAAAGGTGCGTTACGGCTAAAACCGATAACGCACCCTACAAATTGATAGCTGATAACTGATTAATTCTCTTTACCGGTAGCAAGTGGTTCGTCAGTACTAGTTTCCAAAACTCTTACACGATTATTAAGTTGTTCTACAGTTTGCAGGTTGTAACGCTCTAAAGAATAACCCAACCAAACTACAGTACCACCGAAAACGGCTGTTACAGCAACCAAAATACTAGCGAGCATTCTTACTTGCGATCGCAAATATTTAACTTCGCGGTTCTGACTTTCCAGTTTCATTACGGAAGTAGGATGTATCGGTGGTGTCGGTTCGGGTTCTAATCCTGCTTCTATTTCAGCCGCTTGTTTAACTGTAGTCGCTGGTTCAAAAGCAACTTGTTTGCGAAGCCAGTTAACAATTAGTTGAGGACAGTTTCTTTTATACCATTTCCACGCAATTACTTTAAATGCTGGTTTAGATACCCTAGCGATTAACTTTAAACTTCCGTTTAAGGTACGAGAACGAAACTTTTGGTTAATTAGATTAACGTATCCAACATCATACAGGCAATCGATAATCAACTTAATCGAAGCTTCTTCTCTAGAGGTCAAATTTTCTAATAGCAGAAGAACGTCATGCATTTTTTGTTCTTCTATTTTCTTAACCGGTGACACTTTTGTTAAGTCATCCAATTCTTCTATCTGAGTATGCATGGTATTTTGGCTGATAGCTAATTAGCCTTATCTTTAGCTGTATTACGACAATTTTTTCACAAACAAACTTAAGCAAGCAAGATAAATTCTTATAAATTAAGATATTTATCTCACGAATATAAAAAATAAATAGTTTCTACCGAACTTTATCTTATTCGTTTTTTATTAATTATCAAAATAAAAGCCCTAAAAATTAAGTAGAAACTACATTGTTTTAAGACAGTGTTTTTTATCTTTAAAATACTGTGTATAAAATATTCAAAATAAATACTTAGCAAAAATTAATTCATAATATTATTTTAAAGCAGATAACTGTTTAACAAGATTACCTCCAGGATGATTTTGTTTCATCTTCAGGGGTATTTCTGGCAAATTTCCACTAACGGACTTTTACGTAGATTAAGGTATAAATTTTAATAATATATCGTTTAAATACCCCTCTCTTTAATAAGGGGAGAGGGGAAGGGGTAAGGTAAAACTACGTTGTCTCAGCCAAAGACAAAACCTTAAAAGGAAAAGAACGCAAAGAGATAGTAAGAGGCAAGAGTATAAATTAATTTTTTAAAGCAATTAGCTACCAATTACTACCTTTAACCTTTTACTGCTCCTCGCTAGCTGATAACTGTTTGTTAACTAGTAAAGCGACGGGGAAGTTTTGCAGAATATCTCTTACCCAAAGAGCGTCTTCGCCTTCTATAACTTTTCCTGTAAACACATCTTGCCAAACACTATTTGAATCAGTAGGGGGAACGATGCGAGTTTCTTGCCAGACTTGTTCTCCGAAAGGATATTCACCAATTTCTACTAAGGAACTAAAGAAACGGGGTGCAATGACGATTACTTTTTGTTCTGCCAATTCTCTACTAAATCCCACAATATGGCTTTTCAAGCTTCCGACTATTGTAAGTTTTTCGTAGGTACCTCGCTGAAATAACTCTAAAAATTCTCGACGGGTTTGCAAGGTTTTGTAAATTAAGAACAATTTAACTCTGGCATCTTCGGGAGTTTCCAGTATTTTCGCGATGTAATCGAGTAAATGCTCTTCATCTTGGGATTTAATTTCCCCGAGATATTTTTGTCTTTGCTCAAAATCTACCGGGCGACGGTTATCTGGATCTACTAAACTTAAATCCCAAAGTTCGGTTCCTTGATAAATATCCGGTAATCCGGGTGCAGTAAGTTTGATTAAGGATTGAGACAGAGAATTTAAAATGCCGTAATGCTGAATTTTTTGCTGAAAAGGACGGAAAGCTTCTAAAAATTCATTTTCTGGGCTATCTTTTAAAACTTTTTCGGCAAAGTTAGTAAAACCGTCTTCGTAATCGCTATCATTTTTCAGCCATGCGGTATGGACTTTTGCTTCTCGAATTGCTTTGATAATATACTCTTTAATTCGTTCTACAAAGGTGGGATATTCTTCTTTACTAAAGGGGAAAGCACCGATAAGAGTTTGATAGAACAAATATTCATCGTTAAAGGTAGGAATATCGCGTCCGCCGACGTAATCTTTATGGGCAGCGTTAATTTCGCGCCATTGCTTTAGATTTTGCTCCCATTCTTCCGGAATTTCCGATAAAACGTTAATTCTAGCTCTGACATCTTCACCACGTTTGGTATCGTGGGTAGATGTAGTATTCATCGTATGGGGCCAATTTGCAGTACGGTTGGAATTGTAGGTATGAAAATCTTCTATAGATACCCCGAAACTACCAGGATGGGAACCAACTTCATTCAGCGAAACTAATCTGTTGTATACATAAAGTACAGTGTCTTCCACACCTTTAGCCATCAAAGGGCCAGTAAATTGCTGCAATCTCATCAAGAAGCGCAACCATTCTTCTTTATTTTCTTCAGTGAGATTTTCGTCAAATTCTAATAGTAGAAATTGTTCGATAAAATTGAGTTCGTTCAAGAAGTTAGGAATATTCTTTTTAGCTTGAGTCATTACCCGCTCAATATATTCCCTATCGGCCGAACTTGCTCCCCCACTATTTATATATGTACGATAAACCGGGAATAAAGCTAAAATCTCTACTAAAGCGGCTTTTAATCCGTACATTGTGAAATCGCTAGCATAGCGATAGCCAGCAGATATCTTCTTGAAAAGATGAGCTAAATTATCAATATCTCCAGCTAAATGTTTTTCAATAATTAGTCTTTTGTTTTTATCAATCAATTCTTCACAGTCAACAGCTTTACCTATAAACCGCTGGTAAATATCGTCAAATTGCTGTTCGTTTGATTGGTCGCACAAAAGACCATTAAGTTGGTTAAGAAAATCGTATCCTGATGTTCCTTGAATTGGCCAAGTTATGGGTAATTCTTCTTCAGGCTCAAGAATTTTTTCGACAATCAAGTAAACATCTGGTGCTTTTTCTCGAAGTCTATTAAGATATTGTGCTGGGTCATATAAACCGTCTATATGGTCAATTCGTAAACCATCAAACTTACCTTCTTCAACTAATTGAAGAATCAGGGAATGAGTAGTGTCAAAAACGTTTTCATCTTCAATACGCAGCGATATTAAATCATTAACGGTAAAAAACCGTCTGTAATTAAGTTCTTCATTCCCAACCTTCCAATAAGCAAGACGGAAAAATTGCTCTGTTAATAAATTTTCTAATAAATCAAAGCTTTCTGGTTTTCCGACTTCTCCATTAAAAGTACGGATATTTTCTTCAATATATTGTCTAACTTCCTCAGAATCATTCCAGAGTTCCCATAACATCCTTTTAATAAAGCTGATTTGGTCTTCTCTTTCTCTTCCTTCTTCACCAGAAGGAATATACTTTAATGTATAAAGAACGCCTAAAAGTTTTACAAAAGCAGGATGGTCTCTTCCCAGCTTTTCTTGCAAGCGACTCAAGTCATAAGTAAGAACTTGGCTATAAGATTCAATACGGATAGGGAATTTATTATCGTAATAATTAATTGTTAAACCCTGTTTTTCGTATTGAATTTGTAATTCACCACTTTCAAGGCAATCACCACAAAATTTCCCTAAAAAAGGCGCTAGTACTTTACAAGTATTTTCTGGGTAATGATGATTCCAGTCAATATCAAAAAAATCTCTATATATAGAATCAGCACCATTTTCCAAAACATCCATCAGCATCTCATTTTGGCTGTTAAAAGCCATATGATTGGGTACAATATCTTGCAGCCAATTAATATTTAAACCTTGAAGCTGTTCGACTAACTGATTAAATTTCTCGGCTCCTCCTAATTCCGGGTCAATTTCACGAGGATTTACCGCATCATAACCGTGAGTACTACCTTTTCTAGAAGTCAGAATTGGAGAAGCATATAAATGAGAAACACCCAACTGTTCCAAATAAGAAGCAATAGCCGCAGCTGCTGTAAAACCAAAGCTAGGAGTAAACTGAATTCGATAGGTTGCTAAAGGTATTTGCATCTTAGTAATTTTAGATTTTAGATTTTAAAGATAGTTGTTAGTTGTTAGTAGATAGTTGTAAAAGGTTAAAGGTTAAAGGTTAAAGGTTAAAGGTCAAAGTTTAAAATTATCTTTGTCCCCTTCCTTATCCCCCTCCCCCTACCTCTCCCTTCCTTACAACTGTTTGCTGTTAACTGCTCGCTGCTTGCTGTTAACTGCTCACTGATTCTCGTAAACCACAACGCTATAGGGATTAATCATCAATTCGGGGTTATTTGCTCCATCAAGTTTTTCGGGTAACTCAGAACCCTTTCCTCCCCAAGTTTCTGCGCTTGAATCAAGTACTTTTTTCCAAGTTCCGTTGTTGTTATCTGTAATCTTAGCAGCTTCCGAGCCAAAGTTAAGCCAGCAAAGAATTTGGCTATCTTGATGATGTCTTTGGATGCACAATACTTTGTCTGGTTGTAGTACTTTTGCTTCTAATTGATTTCTATCTAAGTTCCGCAATGCTGGAATATTTTTCCGCATTTGCAATAATTTCTGATGAAACAACCATAGCTTTTCATGCTCTCCGGTTTTACGCTTGTCCCAATTTAACTGCGATTTTTTAAAGGTTTCTTCTGCTTGGGGATCTGGCGCTTCTTTGCCGTCTATTTCATGGAATGCTGCAAATTCGGCTTTTCTGCCTTTCCTGACTGCTTCGATTAAATCTGGATCTCCATGACTGACAAAATAAAGAAATGGCGCTTTTTCACCGTATTCTTCACCCATAAACAACATAGGCACGTAAGGCGAGAGTAAAAGCGCTGCTGCTGTCAGCTTCAAAGATTCAAAGGATATTAAATTAGATAATCTATCCCCTAACATTCGATTTCCCACTTGATCGTGGTTTTGGGCACAGACTACAAACTGACTCGAAGCACAACCTGTAGGTTCTCCGCCATGATATCTTTTACGATGGGGAGAGTAATCCCAAGTATAAACAAATCCCTGGCGGTAAATCTTTGCTAGCTGCTCTAAACTGCCAAAATCTTCGTAATATCCATTATTTTCCCCAGTTAATACCGTATGCAAAGCATGGTGGAAATCATCACTCCATTGAGCATCGATTCCGTATCCACCTACTTCCGGAGAACGAATAATTCTAGGATCGTTAAGATCGCTTTCAGCAATTAAATAAAATTGACGATTTTTTCTTTGTTCTAATTCAGCTACAGCTTCCGCCATTTCTGCCAAAATATGCTTTGCTCCAAAGTCATAAATAGCATGAACGGCATCTAAACGTAATCCATCTAAATGGTAATTTTCTAACCAGTACAAAACGTTTTGTACAAAATAATTGCGGACTCCATCGCTATAAGCACCATCAAAATTTATAGCGCTACCCCAAGGAGTCTTATAGTTATCTGTAAAGTAAGTTCCGAAACCCCAAAGGTAATTTCCTTCTGGCCCGAGGTGATTGTAAACTACATCTAAAACTACCGAAATTCCTTGTTGATGACAAGCATCAACCAGTTTTTTCAAACCGTCAACACCACCGTAAGAATTTTGTACGGCGTATGGAAAAACACCATCATAGCCCCAGTTACGACTTCCAGGAAACTGAGCTACAGGCATGATTTCAATAGTATTTACGCCCAAATCTTTTAATTCCGATAATCGAGGAATCATCGATTCAAACGTACCTTCTTCAGTAAACGTCCCTACATGTAACTCGTAGATAACCATTTCCGATAGAGGAACACCCTGCCATTGGTCATCATTCCACTTAAAGCTATGGTGGTCAATTATTTCCGTAGCACCGTGAACCCCATTTGGCTGGGAATGAGCGGCAGGATCTGCTGTATCCTTTTCACCATCTAGCTGATAATAATAGAGGCTACCCGGTTTTATATCTGCAATAGAACCATGCCAATAACCGCGTTCGTCTTTTTCCAAAGGTACAATTTTATCTGATGGTTCAACTACATGAACCGCAACTTTGCCTACAAGAGGTGCCCACAAAGTAAAGTTGCAAGCATTATTTGAATATTGAGAACCGATATGCATTTTTTTTAATTGATAATTGGTAGATGGGTAAAAGGTAGAAGGTTAAAGGTTAAAGGTTAAAGGTTAAAGGTTAAAGGTTAGAGGTTAGAGGTTAAAGCTTTAAAATTTTTAACTCCTAACTTCTAACTCCTAACTCCTAACTGTTCACTGTTCACTGCTCATAGTCGTATTCTTGGTTGAGTTGTCCCAGCCTCTGGAGTATAACTATAGAACGCGATTCGACAATGATTGGTTTATCTTCGATATAGCGTTTACCGCGTTGAACAAATCTAGGTTTGGTGGTGTCAACAATAGTTACCCATTCCCATTCCTGCAATTCTGGGGGAATGATAAATTCCAACATTTCGTAGTGAGCGTTAAATAATATTAGGAAATTTTCGTCAATAATCCGCTCTCCCCGAGGACCAGGTGAAGCTATCCCTTCTCCATTCAGAAAAATTCCAATAGCTTTAGCAAAACCGCTATTCCATTGTTCTTCGGTCATTGTACCGCCATCGGGGTTAAACCAAGAAATATCGGTTACTTCAGTACCGCGAATTGCTCTTCCTTGGAACCATTTACGTCTCTTAAATACTGGGTGTCGGCGACGAAAATCAATTAATTGCCGGGTAAAGTCGAGTAAATTCTCGTTTTCTTCCTGTAAATCCCAATCCAACCAGGAAATCTCGTTATCCTGACAATAAGGATTGTTATTTCCTCCTTGAGTTCTTCCCATTTCGTCACCCATAACTATCATGGGTACACCTTGGGAAAGTAATAAAGTAACTAAAAAGTTTCGTCGCTGTTTTTTACGAAGTTTCTCAATTGCTAAGTCTTCTGTTTCTCCTTCTGCACCGCAATTCCACGAACGGTTATGACTTTCTCCATCGCGGTTACCTTCACCGTTAGCTTCGTTGTGCTTTTCGTTGTAGCTAACTAAGTCATTCAACGTAAAACCATCGTGGGCAGTAATAAAATTAATACTGGCGCTGGGGCTGCGTCCATTAAATTCGTAAAGGTCGGAACTACCCGTAAATCTGTAGGCAAATTCTGCTAAACGACTGTCTTCTCCACGCCAAAAGTCTCGTACTGTGTCGCGATATTTTCCATTCCACTCAGACCACAATAAGGGAAATTCACCTACTTGGTAGCCTCCTTCACCTACGTCCCAAGGTTCGGCAATTAATTTCACATCTGCTAGAACTGGGTCTTGGTGAATAATATCGAAGAAAGCTGCTAGTTTGTCTACTGCGTATAATTCTCTAGCTAACGCAGAAGCTAAGTCAAAACGGAAACCATCTACGTGACATTCCAAAACCCAGTATCGCAAACTATCCATAATCAGCTTGAGTACTTGGGGATGACGCACGTTAAGGGAATTACCGCAACCAGTAAAATCCATATAGTAGCGTAAATCGCCATCTACTAAACGGTAGTAAGAGACATTGTCAATACCGCGTAAAGATATAGTTGGCCCCATATGATTACCTTCACCCGTATGGTTGTAAACCACATCAAGGATGACTTCTATCCCGGCTTGATGTAGGCGCTTGACCATATGCTTAAATTCTTTAAGCTGTTGTCCCAAACTACCGCTAGCACTGTAACCGGAATAAGGAGCTAAATAAGAAATTGAATCATAGCCCCAATAGTTTTTTAAATTCTTACCGACTAAATGTCCGGGTTGCGATAAAAAATGGTGGATAGGCATTAATTCTACCGCAGTTACACCTAAAGACTGGAGGTGCGAAATAGCGGCAGGGTGCGCTAGTCCGGCATAAGTTCCTCTTAATTTTGCCGGGATTTCTTCATGTAATTTAGTAAAACCTTTGACATGAGTTTCGTAGATTACCGTTTCGTGCCAAGGAGTTTGTAAAAGTTCATCTCCTTCCCAATCAAAGCTTTTATCTACAACTACCGATTTAGGAATTAAATGAGCATCATTCAAATCCGAAAATCCCAAATCATCTTTAGGATCGTCCCAACGATACCCAAAAATTTCTTCACCGAAACCAATTTCTCCATCAATCGCGTAAGCGTAGGGATCGATCAATAATTTATTCGGATTAAATCTGTGTCCTTCATGGGGAGCAAACGCACCGTGTACTCTAAACCCATAGCGCTGACCCGGCCCAATAGAAGGTACGTAGCCGTGCCAAGTAAAATTGCTAACTTCTCTTAAAGCTAAACGAGTTTCTCGTCCTTCTTTATCGAACAAGCACAACTCTACGGCTGTAGCATTTTCTGAGAATAAAGCGAAATTAGTACCTTTGCCATCCCAGTTCGCACCTAAAGGATAAGGCTTACCAGGCCATAGTGAGAGGTACATACTATGTTGCTCCTAATGAAAATGAATACTTCTGCAATACTGCCAAATTTTCAATATTAAATAAATATTAAATCTTCTGTGGTTATTTTAAGCCAGTTTAAGGTCGTAATTATGTTTTATATCTATAGGAAGATGTGGAAATTAGTAATTGGGAATGGGGAATAGGGAATAGAGTAATTAGAAACTCCTAACTCCTAACTCCCAACTCCCAACTTCTAACTCCTAACTCCTAACTCCTAACTATTAACTGCTAAGCCGTTTCTAATAGTTCTAAAATACGATACAAAGGCACTTCTACCCAGTTGGGACGGTTTTTAAGTTCGTGTTCTAGCTCTATTATGACTTTTTCTAGTACGAATCCATCTAAGATTAGTTGTAGTTCTGATGGTTCGGATGGAATAAAAGATGCGCCTTTTGCTGCATTTAGGTAAGATTGCAAGAAAGCAATACTAGACCAAGTGTAGAAGAATTGCGCCCATTGTTCCATTAACGGCTGGTCGTCTGGAAGAATAATGCCGCTTTCTTTTTCGTTGCGTAAACCGATGCGACTAGAATAATAGAAGGATTCTAACATTCCGGCGACATCGCGCAATGGCGATCGCTTCATGCGTCGTTCGCTTAACGGACGGGTTTGGTCGCCTTCAAAGTCAATGATGATAAAGTCTTTACCGGTATATAGAACTTCGTTAAGGCATAAGTTCCCGTGGGTACGGGTTCGCATGGCGTTGACTTTCTGGTTGAGTATTGATTTTAATCGAGCTAATATCATTTCTCGATTGTTCAATACCACCTGTGCCACGGATTGTAAATCGCTTGGTAGCTGTATCAAATGCTTTTTGAGCAGCAGCAATACCTGTCCGGCTTGATTCCGCATATATTGGTAAATCGAGCGCTGGTAAAAAGAAGTAAATGCTTCTGGGGCAAAATTGGGGTCTTCTGCGTCAGATGCCAAAGCTAAATGCATTTCGGCTGTACGTTCGCCTAATAGTTGAGCATTCCGCAAATAGGAGCCAATCATTTCCTGAGCTATTTCGGGAATTTCGCTTTCTAAGGCTGCTGTTAATAAGGTAGGAGGTAGATCAATATCGGCAATAGCGTCTATTTGCGTTACCTGTACTTGCTCGAAAAAGTCCCGTAAGCTATCAAGGCTATAAACCCAACCATCTCTGATATCGGGAATATATTTTTGTACCATTCCCAAGGTCATAGTCTCAAAGCCTTTACGGCTATAATTCAAGCTACCGGCGACAGGAGCAAAATTTTCAGGTCTTGGTAATCCTTTTGTTGCCGAACTGTGGGTAAGAAACTGACCCACTTCTAAATCCGGGTTGATGCCCTCTCCTACTACTTTGCGGAACAACTTGCACATTAGGCGATCGCCGTATATTACGCAGGTGTTGTTATGTTCTCCACGTAACAAATGCGCTTCCAAGTTAGCTTTCAATCCGAAGTTAGAACCAGCACCAGCTAACTCGGTAAAATCTTTGCTAGATTCAGCAACTAGTTGACCTGCCATGCCTGTATAGGTTTCTTTATTGGCGATCGCTTCGAGGGGGAAGTTAAGAAATTCTTTGTCTGCGAAAGCATCAAACAACACCCCTGTTTGTTTCTGGCTGCGTATTTCTATATTGGCTACAACTTCTTCGCGATAAGAACTAAAGCGTTCGTGACTGATACCTTCGGGTTCGTAAGCCAAGGGTAATACGTAGGTTTCGGGGTCGCCTTCGGTGTAGTCAAGCTGAATTAAAACAATTGCAGCTTCGAGGGAACGGAAAGAAATAGGAATAGCTTCAATTACGTGAGAAGACTGAATTACCCGCCTTTTACTGTCAAACCAGCTACAGGCACACATATAATCCGGCAACATTTCTTCTAATGCTGCCTTTGTTTCTGATTTGCTGAAAATATTTCGCCAATTGTCGCTGACAACGATTGTTGGTATTTGGTTATGAGGTCTTACAGCGCAGGTAATATTTGTCTGTACTTGCAGGGTAAACCAGTAAAACGCATGGGGCGCTAAACTCATGAAATAAGGTGAATCGTTAATCGCAGGGAATGTTGTCCTTCCGAAAATTTCCACCGGAATCATACCGTTAAATGCTGCTAAGTCCAACTCTACTGTCTGTACGAAGCGAGACAAGTTGGTAACAACCAGAATGTGTTCCCCGTTGTAAGTCCGAGTAAACGCCAAAACCTTGCGATTTTCTGGATACAGTAACTCAAAAGTACCCCTACCAAAAGCCTGAAAGCGTCCGCGAGTGGCTATCAAACGTTTCATCCACCACCATAGGGAATTGCGGTTTTCTCGCTGGGCTTCAACGTTGACTGCTTCAAAATGATATTCTGGGTCGATAATTACCGGAGCATAAAGCTTGTGGGGATTGCAACGACTAAAACCACCATTGCGATCTGCACTCCACTGCATGGGAGTACGTACACCGTTCCTATCTCCCAAATAAATATTGTCCCCCATCGCGATTTCATCACCGTAGTAAAGCACTGGGGTTCCGGGTAAGGACATTAGCAATGCATTCATCACTTCTATGCGTCGCCGATTATTACCCATCAAAGGAGCCAAACGGCGGCGAATACCCAAATTCAATCTTGCTTGGTGATCTTGAGCGTAGACGCGGTACATATAGTCTCTGTCTTCATCGCTGACCATTTCCAAAGTCAATTCATCGTGATTCCGCAGGAATAAGGCCCACTGACAGTTACCTGGAATCGGCGGCGTTTGCTGCAAAATATCGATAATTGGAAAACTATCTTCCATTTGCAACCCCATAAATAAACGGGGCATCAAAGGGAAATGGAAATTCATGTGACATTCATCCCCACCACTGTAATACTCTACAGCATCTTCGGGCCACTGGTTTGCTTCAGCCAGCATCATCCGATTGGGAAACTTTTCGTCCATGTGCTTGCGTATCTTCTTCAGAAAAGCATGGGTTTCCTCGAGGTTTTCACAGTTAGTTCCTTCGCGCTCGTATAGATAAGGCACGGCATCCAACCGCAACCCATCAACGCCCATCTCCAACCAAAAATCCACCACATCAAATAGCGCTTCTTGCATTTGAGGGTTTTCAAAATTCAAATCCGGCTGGTGAGAATAAAAGCGGTGCCAGTAATAAGCTTTTGCAACGGGGTCCCAAGTCCAGTTAGAAGTTTCAAAATCCTTAAAGATAATTCTTGCTTCTTGATATTTCTCGGGAGTGTCGCTCCAAACATAAAAATCTCGTTCCGGACTACCGGGAGGAGCCTTGCGTGCCCGCTGGAACCAAGGATGCTGGTCGGAAGTATGATTAACAATTAACTCAATGATTACCCGAATACCCCTTTGATGGGCGGCATTCAAGCAATTCTTGAAATCTTCCAAATTACCGTATATCGGATTAACGCTATGATAGTCAGCGATATCGTAGCCATCATCTCGCAAGGGAGAAGGGAAAAAAGGTAGCACCCAGATAGCCGTTACTCCCAAGTCTCGGAGATAATCTAACTTTTCAGTTAGCCCCCCAAAATCGCCTATACCATCACCATCACTATCGGCAAAAGCACGTACAGGTACCTCATAGATAACTGCATCCTTAAACCATAGCGGATCATCTTTCAACAATGGATTTTGCATAATTTTTTA
The DNA here is from genome assembly GCA_019192545.1 of Rivularia sp. MS3. Lineage (GTDB taxonomy): Bacteria > Cyanobacteriota > Cyanobacteriia > Cyanobacteriales > Nostocaceae > Rivularia. The sequence goes on from JAHCMI010000023.1 coordinate 62,015, forward strand.
ACTGCCCTTATTTCCCATAAGTTATCTTACTAATATATATTTCGAGCTACTGATGAAATATTGACAATTTGTTATTGTTTTAGTTTATTGGGGTCATTTTATGAGTTTTGAAAGAGCAAGTGGAGTTTTACTCCATCCTACTAGTTTGCCAAGTCAATTTGGCATTGGTGACTTAGGTGAATCGGCTTACAAGTTCGTTGATTTTCTTGTTTCAAGCGGTCAAAAGTTGTGGCAAATTCTACCTTTAGGTCCGACTGGTTACGAACATTCACCTTACACGATGAATTTTAGCGCTTTCGCTGGAAATCCTTTAATGATTTCTCTAGAACAGTTGCTAGAAGAAGGTTTGCTAATGCCAGAAGAATTAGTTCCTTTAGAAAACACCGAATCCAATCTTCGGAGAGTTGACTTTGATGCAGTCATTCCTCACAAAACAAAAATTCTTTACTCAGCTTATCAACGTTTTGAGCAATCTTTAGCAAAAAAACGATTACCAGAATTTGAAACGTTTTGCAAAGAACAAGCTTCTTGGTTAGATGATTATGTGCTTTTTATGGCACTACTAGAAGCTAACGATTACAAAGCTTGGAATTTTTGGGATAGTGCCGTAGCTCGTCGCGAAAAAGATGCATTAAAAGCTGAGGAAGAGAAACTAAAAGACAAGCTATCATACCATAAATTCTTACAGTTTAAATTCTTTCAACAGTGGAAAAAAATACGCGATTACGCTAACAATAAAGACATCAAAATAGTTGGTGATATATCAATTTATGTTTGTCATAACAGCGCTGATGTTTGGGCAAATCCAGAGATATTTCAATTAAATTCAGAAACCCTAGAATCTGCCTACATCGCTGGAGTACCACCAGATTACTTTAGCGCCACCGGTCAGCTGTGGGGTAATCCCGTATACGACTGGGATAAACTAGAACAAACTGACTATGCTTGGTGGGTAGAACGTTTTCGGGCAACATTACAATATGTAGACATAGTTCGTATCGACCACTTTCGAGGATTTGAAGCATATTGGCGAGTACCCGCAGGAGAGGAAACAGCCATCAACGGCGAATGGGTAAAAGGGCCGGATGCCAAATTCTTTGAAGTTTTGAATTCTGCTCTAGGTAGTTTACCGGTAATGGCAGAAGATTTAGGAATTATTACCCCCGAAGTCGAAGAATTGCGAGATAGATTTGATTTTCCCGGAATGCGTATTTTGCAATTTGCTTTTGGTGGAGAAGCCGACAATCCTTACTTGCCCCATAACTACATTCCCAACTGCGTCGTGTATCCCGGTACCCACGACAACGACACCAGTATTGGGTGGTGGAATCAAACAGGAGAAGCAGAAAAGCAGCACGTAGCCAAATATCTAGGATATTCTTCACCCGAGGAAATCAAAGAAATTAACTGGGAATTTATCCGTATGGCTTTATCTTCAGTCGGTGACTTGGCCATTCTCTCAGTCCAAGATTTCCTAGATTTAGGCAATGAAGGTAGAATGAACGACCCCAGTGTTAGTGCCGGAAACTGGCGCTGGCGTTACGAAAGCAACGAACAGCTTACCCCACAAATAAGTCAGCGATTGCTAGAAATGACCCGACTTTATAACAGGTAAGAATAGGGGTAATGGGCATAAGGCATGGGGCATAGGTTAATAAGTAAGGAGTTGGGAGTAGTAATGAGTAATGAGTAACCACAACTGAGTTAAAAATTACAAATTATCAATTACCCATTACCAAATCCCCTATGCCCAATCCCCCATTCCCCATTCCCTATTCCCTATTTTCAATTCTCATCAAACTATAGACTGATACGGAATAGATAAAATTAGGTCGTAAGCAGGAAGAAAAGTCATAAGTATTTTTTTTACACTCTAGTTTAGATGTAAAACAATTAGAAATAACTTCTATGACACTATATAAACTTGAAGATTTCGACCCCAACTATAAAGAAGTTTTTGGTGGCGAAGATATCAAAGAAATGTCTCTTTATACTCAGGGAGGAGACAAAGTAGGTTCCGTTCACGATGCTTTAGTAGACCATGATGGTCGTTTTAGATATTTAGTTATTGATACTGGCCCGTTATTTTTAGGTAAGAAAATTCTATTGCCAATAGGCCTTTCACGCCTAGATTACAATCAGAAACGTGTTTATGTAGATGGACTCAGCAAAGAGCAAGTAGAAAACTTGCCCGAATACGATGAGAAAATGACCGTAGATTACGATTATGAAGAGAGAGTACGCGGTGCTTATCGTACAGCAGAAGCTAAAAATGTAGCTTATAAAAAAGAAACTTATAACTATCAAAACGATTCTTCACTATACGATTTAAATGACCGCGATCATTCCAATATTAAACTTTACGAAGAACGCTTAATCGCTAGCAAAACCCGCATTAAAACTGGTGAAGTAAGTGTCGGGAAACATATTGAAACAGAAACCGCTAGAGTTTCAGTACCTGTTGAAAAAGAACGAGTTGTAATTGAAAGAACTACACCTACAGGGGAAGCAACAGTAGTAGATCCCGATAAAGTTCAGTTTGCTGAAGGTGAAGTTGCGCGGGTAGAAATCTATGAAGAACAGCCTGAAATTACTAAAGAAGCATACGTGCGCGAAGAAGTAAAAGTTAAGAAAGTTGTAGAACAAGATACTGTTGAAGCCAAGGAAACAATTCGTAAAGAAGAGTTAGACATTGATACTCAAGGGGACTTGCGCGTCAACGATTCTAAGAATTTGTAATAACCCCATTCAATAATTAATTTCAGATTTATAGAGCTTATATAGCGCTACTGATACGGTTAAAGGTATAAGGTTAAAGGTTAAAGGTATAAGGTTAAAGGTTAAAGGTTGAATAATTAAGAATTTTAATCTTTATCTTTATCTATATCCTAACCTAAATATTCAGTGCTATAAAACCTGGTTTTTCTCAAAAATCAGGTTTTTTCGCATATCTTTTAGTTTGTATATTTTATAGCAATAGATAATCCCAGCTAAGACATTAATGAAAACTTAAATCTATGATTATTAAATATTTAACCTTTGACCTTTAACCTCTAACCTTTACATAGGACTAATAAATATAGTTTGCTATTAGATAGAACACAATATACTACTTATGACTGTACGTCATAAACTTGAAGTCAGTCGAGGGGAAGATGAATTTGCAACTTATTTTTTTTAACGTAGTTAGTAACGAAGAGAAAAATTGGAGATAAAATTTTATGGCTCTATATAAAGTTGCAGATTACGACCCTAATTATCGCGATGTTTTCCAAGGTCAAGACATCAAAGATATGAGTGTTTACGCTGAAGGTTCTGATGATAAAGTAGGCAGCGTCTACGATATTTTGGTTGATGAAGAAGGACGTTTTCGTTATTTAGTAGTTGACCTAGGCTTCTGGATTTTTGGTAAGAAAGTACTCATGCCAGTTGGACGTACTCGCATCGATTACAATTCAAACCGTATCTATGCTCTTGGCATGACTAGAGAGCAAGCGGAAAATCTACCCGAATACGACGAAAATCAAGTTGTAGATTACGATTACGAAGAAAGAGTACGCGGCGTATATCGCACTCAGCCAGTTGAAAGATCCGCAGCTTTGGAAGATTCCGCTCCTTTAGATGCACCAGCGTATACCGCAGCTAACTATAACCGCGAAACTTATAGATACGATAACGAACCTAATTTGTACAACGTTAACGATACAGATCATCAAAATATTAAACTTTATGAAGAGCGTTTAATCGCTAACAAGCAACGCCGCAAAGCTGGTGAAGTTGCAATTGGCAAGCACGTTGAAACTGAAACAGCGCGAGTTTCTGTACCTGTAGAAAAAGAGCGTGTAGTTGTTGAAAGAGTAACCCCAGCAGATGCAGGTAAAGCAGTTGCTCCAGGTGAAGCTACTTTCAGTGAAGGTGAAGTCGCTCACATGGAAATTTACGAAGAAGGTGCTGACATCCGCAAGGAAGCATTTGTTCGTGAAGAAGTGAAAGTTAAGAAAGAAGTAGAGCGCGATACTGTTGAAGCTAAAGAAACAATTCGTCGCGAAGAGTTAGATGTTGATACCGGCAACCTACCTACTGAGAGACGCTAATTTTTAATGTTGAGAATGGTAGTTAGTTATTAGTTATTAGTTATTAGTTAATAACTAATAACTAATTTTTCGTTTTCATTAACAAATATATTATCTACAGTTGCTCTGTATATAGCGGATAAAATATTAACATTATATTACTTTCATTATTTGCGATTTTCTCGTTATGTCTCTTGAGAAAAAAGGTCAGGTTTCCGAGGTAAAATTGAGTTCAAAATAGTTATATATAGACTTTTAAATTTATTGAGGGGTTATAAACTAATTGTATAAATATGGATAACCTAGTTTCTGATAGTAATCAAGATAATTCCAATTATAAAGCCAGAAAATTAATTGCCTTATTAAGTAAACTTAGGAACAGAGTCAATAATTTTGACGTTGTAGACAGGAAAGGTAGATTAATAGGTAAAGTTCAAGATTTGATGCTGAATGCAAATCGTCAGCTTAGCTTTGTGATAAAACAGTTATCTCAAGGTAATGAAAATAATTCTTCTTTAGTGCTAAATGGCAAGTTAGTCAGTAAAATCGAGCCAAAGATTCAGCGAATTTTTGCAAATATTGATGAGTCACAATTATCACAATTACCTGAATATCAAAAAAAGGACAACAAAGTAAGTAATATGACAGACAATTTGAATTTGAGCCAACCCATTGACTATAAAGCGCATTCGACTACCACAGAAAGCACCGAGCTAAATCATCCGAAAGAACCTGAAATTATTGAAGAGATTGAAGAAGATATAATTCGTTTGTTAGGTGAGCGGTTAGTTGTCGAACGCAGCAAACGCAAAATCGGTGAGGTTGTTATCCGTAAGGAAATAGAAACTCGGATGATTCAAATTCCTGTCAGACGTGAAAAACTGATTATTGAAGAACCCGGTATCGAACCAAAGCAACTTGCTGAAATTGATTTAGGTGAAGAGGAAATTTCCCATTCGGAATTTGGTCAACATCAATCAATAGCAAACGGTGATTTTGAAGGTAGTTTAACTGTTAGTGGTGAATTCGACTCACCTAAAACTGCTTCTTTAATTCTTAATGCTATTCAATTAGAGAAAGAACACGGATGCCAGAAAGTACGAGTTTCCATTGTGGTAGAAAATGAGGAAAAGCAGCAAAAATATCAAGAATGGTTTAAACGCACTTCTAAGGAATAAATAAAAAAGTGTCGCACTTCATTTAGCTAAAAAGGTCTATAACTATGAAGTGATGTAGAGACGTTGTGACGCAACGTCTTTTTTATTTTTTGTTTTTGATAATTTTCATAAAAACCGCAGGTACTCCAGCACATAAGTCTTGCGAAGTTAAAAGCATTTGATTTCAAAAACCGTTATGATACATCGCTGATAAACCTCACCAAGGGAAGGCAGAGGGCAGAGGGCAGAAGGCAGAAGGAAAATAAGTAATGTTTAGCACAAGGAAAAGTCCTCTGTATTTTGCCATTAGGTCTGAAGCCCCTGAATTTATTCATGGATAAAATAAAACATTATTCCTTATTAAATCCCCCGCAATTCATTCATGGGGATGCCTTCTGCCTCCTGCCTCCTATCTTCTGCCTTCTTAACACGCCACTTGCTACAACAAAGCTAAGCTCTGCAATCAGTGGCTCCCCCTTCCCCTCTTCTTATTAAGGAGAAGAAGTGTGTTATCCAATCCGCCAGGGACTCTAAGTCCCTGTCTAAGATCGAAAGTCCTATAAATAGGACTAAATAAATACCCATCAAAATTAATGAAATCGAGTACCAAATTGCGGAATTTCAGATAATTTTAAATAGTATCTGTTGTAACTAAAATTCCATAATTATTGGGGATCGATGAGATTATAAAGCAATTATTAAACAAAACTTATCTAAAAAAATATTAATCATATATACTACCTGTAAACAAGTATTAAGAAATACTTATTAAAGATTGTTGCAATAGCTTGATTTAATTGTTAAGGTATGTGTGATGAAAGCGATAATGTAAATTCGTTTCTGGGAGATATGTAACTTATCGGCTATATCTGCAACTAGGAATTGTAAAAATATTGGAATCAGAAGCCTCTCAAAGAAATCTGAGTATTGCAACAAGTATTTCAACTTAGCTAAAGGAATTAACCATAGACAGCTTGTTTATATAGCTGCGGACAGGTATAAATTGCATTGAGCTTTTCTATTCGTATTACTTCTTGTCGATATTGTTAACCATTATTTTAACTATCGACGAAAAGCAAACTTGCACTAATTGAAGTATGGAGATTAAAAATGAATATTCAAGGATGTACAGCCTTAATTACCGGAGCTTCTCGTGGTATCGGACGTGCGATCGCTATACAATTAGCTGAGCAAAAAGTAAAAAGATTGATACTTGTGGCACGCTCCCGCGATAAATTAGCCGAAGTCGCAAAAATTGTAGAGGCGATGGGTTCAGAAGCGGTAATTATGCCGTTAGATTTAACAAAGCCAATGTTTGTAAAGGTTGCAGTTGCCCAACTTTGGCGAAGTTACGGTGCAATAGATATGTTGATAAACTGTGCGGGCGTAGCCCATCAAAGCTCGTTTTTACAAACTAAGTTGCCTCAAGTAGAGGAAGAATTATCTTTGAATTTATTAGGAACTTACACCATGACTCATATGGTGGCACGACGAATGGTAAAACGAAACCACGGCACAATTGTTAACGTATCAAGTTTAATGGGGAAGGTTGCAGCCCCGACAATGGCAACTTACTCTGCCACTAAGTTTGCAATTTTAGGATTTACTGAAGCCCTGCGTCGAGAGTTAGCGCCGCATAATATAAAAGTAGTCTCATTGCTACCAACATTGACAGATACAAACATGGTGAAAGACTTAGAACTATATCGTGGTGTAATCCCTATGTCACCCGAGCAAGTCGCGCAAGCGTTTATCAAAGGATTGCAAAGAGACTCATCAGAAATTTTAGTTGGTTGGCAAAGTCATTTAGCTGTATGGTGTCAGCGTCTCGCACCCTGGTTGTTAGAAATAGTCTTGAAACTTGCATCTCCTCAGACTAAACCACCCAAGATAAGAGAGTATTATCAAAGGTTGGTTGGTAGTTGGTAGTTTTTAGGAGAGGGTAAAGGGGGTAGAAATTGAGGAAAGTAGGTTGGGTTAGGCACAGGAACAATTATAGTTTTTACAGATAATCTATAATTTGTGCCGTAACCCAACAGAATCGTCAGTATTCTCAACTTCCAAGCTATGAGTACTCAAAGTTTATATTTGCTACTGGATGAAACTTTACCCGACGAGCAAATAATTCAAGATTTATCAGATAGAATTTGGAATGATAAAGAGGGAGTGAGGGAGTGAGAGAGTGAGGGAGTGAGGGAGTGAGGGAGAGGTAATTGAATGGGGTTTTTACCCCAACCAATTACTAGCAACGTATAGACGATGGGGTTTTACACCCAAAGGTTTTGATAAAGAAATAAACGGTACCTATAGGAATCCGGTTTGAATATTGAAAAAATTAGGTATTTGTAGGGTGCGTTGTGACGCTAGTCTAACGCACCGGAACTCTTATTAAGTGGTGCGTTGCGCGCAGCAAGCAACACACCCTACGTATGTTTCAAACATCAATTAGGATTCCTATATATTGAATTAAATGAAGAATGGAAGTTTATTCCAGAAAATACTCCGATAAGCATAGTTACAAAAGCTTTGTTTAAGGAATACTACGATATACCATTTGGAACATACAGCGCTTTGCAGGTATATGAGGTACACTTCCCCTGCCCCCTGCTCCCTTGCCTCAAACGAGTGTTTTGTACCTCATTAAGATGAAATCCGCTGTATAAGGTGATGATGGCAATTGGAGGAATTACAAGTCAGAAACATGAAATTCTAACAGCAAAATATTGTTTTGCAACCCTTTACTATAGTGATGAATGTCAACTATTTACGATGGATTTTCATGAGGAAATGAGATAGATAGAGGACTTACGCAATTGTCACAATACCCAGTTGGTGCGTGACACTAAAAACATTATTACTTACTACGTTCAAAGTTAATCGAAGTGTCACAGCACCCTACAAGAAAATATGCTGTTTGTGTAAGTTCAAAGATATTTATTTTCCATGTTTAATCACTTCTATTTTTTACTGTTCACTGCTCACTGCTCACTGTTAACTGTTTCTTCCCTAGTTTTTCTCGATTACTTCCTAAATTAAAATTAACGACGACTGGAAGAACAGAAAATGACTGTACAAATATTAGATGAAAACAAAGCCGAAGTCTTTGCGGGTAGGATGCTTGATATTCTTAACAATGGTGCGATCGCCATTATGATTTCCATCGGGCATCGAACTCAGCTTTTTAATACTTTAGCGACACTACCACCATCTACTAGTCAACAAATTGCCGATGCAGCCAACTTAAACGAACGCTATGTAAGAGAATGGTTAGGAGCAATGGTTACGGGTAAAATTATTGAATATAATCTCAAACGTAACACTTATTCTTTACCTCCAGAACATGCTGCATTTTTAACTCAAGCTGCAAGCCCCGATAATATGGCTGGTTTTGCTCAATATATTCCGCTTTTAGCAACAGTAGAAGATAAGATTATCGATTGCTTTTACAACGGTGGTGGAGTTCCTTATTCTGAATATAAACGTTTTCATCAAGTAATGGCAGAAGACAGCGGGCAAACTGTAGTTGCAGCTTTAGAAGAATTTATATTACCGTTAATTTCTGGTTTAGAAGCAGCACTACAAAACGGTATCGATGTGCTTGATGTGGGCTGCGGAAGCGGGCGTGCATTGATTTATTTAGCTTTAGTATTTCCCCAAAGTAAGTTTACCGGTTACGATTTTTCTGAAGAAGCCATTACCAGAGGTAAAAATGAAGCTGAAAAACTTGGTTTAACTAACATCAAATTCCAAATCCAAGATGCTGCAACTATAAATGAAGTTTCTCAATACGATTTAATTACAACATTCGATGCAATTCACGATCAAGCAAAACCAGATGCAGTATTAAAGGCAATATTTAATGCATTGCGTCCGAATGGTACTTATTTAATGCAAGATATTCGGGCATCTAGTAATGTTAATGGTAACTTAGAACATCTTACCGCACCATTTTTATACACAATATCCTGTATGCACTGTATGAGCGTTTCTTTAGCAGAAAATGGCATGGGGCTTGGTGCAATGTGGGGAGAAGAAAAAGCTTTAGAAATGTTAGAAAATGCAGGTTTTCGTAATGTAGTAATAAAACAGTTAGACCATGATTTTCAGAATAATTATTACATTGTCAGAAAACAGTGAGCAGTGAGCAGTGAGCAGTGAACAGTGAACAATTAGCAAATAATTATTATGTGCAAGCTTTGTACCTTGTCTATCGGTTTTCAACAACAAACTAAAACAAGTTTCTCACTTTCAGATACTAGTAAATTATCTGCACTCGTAAAACGTAAAATTAAAAGCCAAGCAGCAAAAAAGATTAGCAAATCTGTATGAGAATGTTGCAAGATATAATTGCTTGTTTTAGTTAATGCAGGTTTTACACCTTGCAAGGATTTACGTACAAGCAATTCCTTAGAGTTTTTATATCCCTATCCAATTGCAAAGGCTAGAATAATGGAGCTTTTAACAAACGGCGATCGCTAATAATTAACTACGCAGGTAAAAGTAACAAAAAAACTTATACACTCACTTGCTAATGTAAGTGAAAAAGAAAACGGATGTTTAGTTTAAGTAAAAAGTATAAGTTTTAGTGTAATTTTACTCTTTAGCAGATTAAGTTAAATTTCCGCTTTTACCAAAATCTCAAATAGATGTAAGTTTTACTAAGCATGGTGTTTTCGGTGCGTTACGCTGTCGCGACAACACACCCTACTGATAACTGTTCACTGCTCACTGTTAACTGCTCGCTGTTAACTGATTACTGATTACCGTAAAACCGAAAATATCCAAACAAATAAACTACATTCACCGATATCATTAAACCTCTAATCCAATAAGAACGAAATTCCGAAAATAAATAAACAGTAGAGGCTAAAACCAGCGACATTTCGACAAAAGCTACAATTGCTCCGTAATGATTAGCATCCCAATAAGAAAAAGGGCTGATAAAACGGTAATTGCTAAAAGGATAGAAATGGCGGTGAGCATCATCGTTATGAACTGGTAAATCTAGCAACGAATGCATCACCATACTAATAAATCCGATTTCTACAACTCTCCATTTTGCAAAATGGCAAATTAAAACCCCTATTAAAGCTAGGGGTATCGAATGAAAAATACTAACAATATTTTGCCAAAAAGGTTGAAAATAAATTTCACCCCAAATTTTACTACTCGGATAACGATAAACAAACTTCATTAAAAAGTAGAATATAAAAATTGGTACATCCGGTAAAATAGCACCAATAAAAATTGCCAGACTGGCTTTAGCTCTGAGTTTTTCACTGAAAGCAACCAAATTGAGAATAGCGTGAGACGGGGTATTCATGTAGTGTAGTTAGGAGTTAAGAGTTAAGAGTTAAGAGTTAAGAGTTAAGAGTTAAGAGTTAGGATTTAAGAGTTAGAAATCAATAATTAGAAATTTGTTCTACCTACTCTACCCCATCTACCCCTCTCTTCCTCATTATGATGCACGGTTTCATTCCTCCCAATAGATTTTTCCCTTATCTAACCTGGAACGATGTTAAAGCAATACCGGATAAACAAAACACAGTTATTATCCAACCAGTTGGTGCAATAGAGCAACACGGATTGCATTTACCTTTAGCTGTAGATGCTGCGATTGGCATGGGAGTATTAGGAAAAGCCTTAGAAAAACTCGATACCAAGATTCCGGCATTTGCTCTACCGATGTTATATTATGGCAAATCGAACGAACACTGGCATTTTCCCGGTACCATTACTCTAAGCACCGAAACCCTCAGCGCTACGTTGATAGAAGTAGGGGAAAGTGTTTACCGTGCGGGATTCAAAAAATTTGTATTAATGAACTCTCACGGCGGGCAACCGCAAGTGATGCAAATGGTAGCGCGAGATTTACACGTTAAATATGATGACTTCATGGTGTTTCCCCTGTTTACTTGGCGGGTACCTAATATTACAAAAGAATTACTTACGCCGAAAGAAGCACGGCAGGGAATGCACGCTGGAGATGCAGAAACAAGCATTATTTTAGCGCTACTGCCCGAACAAGTGCAGATGGACAAAGCCGTAGCAGAATATCCCCCAGAGCCGAATACAAATTTACTTAGCCCAGAAGGGAAACTACCTTTTGCTTGGACAACAAAAGATTTAAGTAAAAGCGGCGTAATTGGCGATCCAACTACAGCAACTACCGAAAAAGGCGAGCAAATATTAGAATCGGTATCCGATGGTTGGGTAAAAGTAATTAACGATATCTATGCATTCAAGCAACCGCAAGTGTAAGTTTTGTTCGCGATCGCGGCTTTAACTGTTGCAAATAGGACATACTCAAGAAAAGCAAACACAGAAATATGTAGAAATTATGACACCCGCATCTACACAATCTCCGAAATCATTTGATATTGAGGCACTAATACAATCACTCGCTGGAATTGAAATAATTACCGAACCAACCCAAGTTAGTAAATTATCTCAGGATTATCATACTTTCAGCCCTATATTAACCAAGAAACTTGCCGGGAAAGTTGCGGATGTAGTAGTGCGTCCGGAAAATAAACAAGAAGTATTAAAAGTTGCAGCAGCGGCAGCGAAACATCGAGTTCCGATAACGGTACGCGGTGCAGGTACGGGAAACTACGGGCAATGCGTTCCACTTTATGGTGGAGTTGTATTAGATATGACGCATTTACGGCAAATAATTTGGGTCAAACCAGCAGTTGCACGCTTAGAAGCTGGAGTCAAATTAGAAACATTAAACAAGAATGCCCGTGAAACTGGTTGGGAAATGCGAATGGTTCCTTCTACCTATCGAACGGCAACTATTGGGGGTTTTATTGCTGGTGGTAGTGGTGGTATCGGTTCGATAAATTACGGTTTACTGTCCGATAAAGGAAATATTACTGCTTTAGAAGTAGTGACTTTAGAAGAACAACCTCAAGTAATTGAACTCCGTGGAGAAGATGTGCAAAAAGTCAATCATGCTTGGGGACTTAACGGTATTATTACGGAAGTCGAAATTCCTTTAGCACCTGCTTATCCTTGGGCAGAATTAGTTGTCATCTTTAATGATTTTATGACGACAGTAAAATTTGGTAAAGCCCTTGCTTATGCTGATGGAATCATTAAAAAAGAGATTGGGATATTCGCTGCATCTATTCCCCAATATTTTAATGCTCTAAAGGATTATATCCCTGAAAATTCTCATGCTGCTTTATTAATTGTTGCCGAAACTAGTTTGGAATCCTTGAAAGGATTAGTTGAAGAATACGGTGGAAAGATAACTTATACTAAACCCGCTCGCGATACGGGAAAAGGTTTTAGTTTAGGCGAACATACTTGGAATCATACAACTTTACATGCTCGTAGTGCAGATAGCAGCCTTACATACTTGCAAAGCGTTTTTCCTTCAGAAAACAACCTACGGTTAATCGAGCATATGTACAATTATTTCGGTTCAGAAGTAATGATGCATTTAGAAGTAATTCGCTTCAAAGGAATAGTAAGTACCCCTGGGTTGCAGTTAATTAAATTTAGCAATGAAGAAAGATTAAACGAAATCATTCGCTATCACGAAGAACATGGTGTATTTATTGCTAATCCCCACAGTTACTATATTGAAGAAGGTTGGAAACGTGCAGTTGAACCAAAACATTTACAATTCAAACAAAAGGTAGATCCATTTGGATTAATGAATCCAGGAAAAAGTAAGATGTTAGTTACAGGTAATGAGGAATAGGCGAAAGGAAACAGGAAAAAGAGAGAATATATCGAGTTATTCAAAAATTATCGAATATTTATTTATAAACATAGATTCCTAGTAACGCTTAACTGCTACTAGGAATCTGTTTTCTAATAGATTATGGGTTGACTAAATTGTTTTTCAAATATCTTCGTACATCAACAGAAGCTTTTTTAACTCAAATTACTTTACTTAATAAAGTAAATTAGCTATTACCCATAGCCCCACAAGTGATGAAAAAGCTCCTGCCCAAAGCATCCAAGGTTGCATAAAATTCTCCTTCAAATTAGTTTATATATTAGTTATCTAAATAAATTGTAAAAGATTCACTTAACTGATTAGCTCTATCTTTAGTTTAAAATCGCTGTACCAATTGATATATAGCTATAGACATATTTCTGATATAGCAGACAAACACTATATACTCTCAGTAGGTTGGGTTAGGCACAAAAATCAATTTAATTTTTAACAGCAATCTTTTTCATCATGTCGTAACCCAACATCTTATTTGTTCCTTAATTGACATCTTGTACCAGTTTCAGACACCTGGTTTCTTATCGCTTAGATAACGAGAGATATTCATGCAAAACCTGCGGAGCATAGAATTTTCACGACTATAAACCGGGTTTCTTTAAGTTGATTGCGAATGGTACAAGATATCAGTTAACAGATAATGTTGGGAAGGGGCGGTATATGAATTTTGGTATGGAAGCCATGATTATAAATATGCTGCGAGTTCAACTCATTGTCTAAGCTCTAAAACATTAGATCCTCGGTACTTAATTCAAGGTACGATATTTCTTAAAAGAAGAAAATAAAAACACTTGGGATTTAACATCAGTTCAAATGTTAAAGAATTACCAACTTCCTCAAAAGTACCTCATTTTTCTTATCAGTATTTTATTAATACTAGGTATATTTTTTCGGTTCGCGAATATTTCGCAAAAGTTATTTAATGGAGATGAATGTATAACTACAGTTAGAATAGCGGGATTTAGACATCAAGAAGTTAATAATTTAATTCCCAGAAATCAAGTAATTAGCCCTGAAGATATTAAGAAATTCCAATTTGTAAAAGATTCGGAAAAAAACTTAATTAATACAGTCGAAGTTACAGCGGAAATGGCACCTCAACATACACCGCTTTATTTTATATTAGCTAGAGTTTGGGTACAAATATTTGGTGATTCTGTAATTGCGATTAGAACTTTATCAGCTTTGATTAGTTTATTATGTTTCCCCGCAATTTATTGGTTATGTCTAGAACTATTTAAATCACCAACAGTAGGATGGGTTGCTGTAGCTTTAATGACAGTATCGCCGATTCACATTATTCAAGCTCAGAATTCTAGACCATACAGTCTGTGGATTTTAACAATTTTACTGTCTAGCATATTTTTTCTGCGAGCAATACGACAAAATAAAAAATCAAGTTGGTTTCTTTACGGAATCAGTCTATCATTAAGCCTTTACACATTTTTATTTTCTTGGTTTGTCTTTATCGCCCATACAATTTATATTTTTGCAATTGAAAGCTTTCGCAGAACTAAAACTTTAATTAACTATCTAATAACTTCATTGCTTGTCGCTATCAGTTTTATCCCTTGGCTATTGATAGTGATTGCCAATTTTAATACTGCTAATCAAATGACTAGTTGGACGGGAAAGCCAGCATCTTTTTTGAGATTAGTACAAGCTTGGCTAAAAAACTTATGCGATATTTTTATATTTTGGCATTCCGAATTTCAAAACAAGCTCTTGATTTCAGAAAGTATTTTTACTTGGGTTGTGGGAATATGCTTATTAACATTATTGCTATATGCATTCTATCTTTTATATAAGCAAACTCCAAAAACAGTATGGCTATTTGTTTTTACATTAACTGGTGCGTGTTCGTTAGCATTAGTTTCAGCAGATTTACTTTTAGAAGGTCGTCGTTCGGCTTTAAGTAGATATTTATTTCCTAGTGTTTTAGGTATTCAATTAGCATTTGCCTACTTATTAGGAAATAAAATTACCTGTTTATCTTTAAATTCCACTGTTAGAAAAATTTGGCAAATCATTACAGTTATAATAATTTCTGCCGGAGTTTTATCTAATACCTTTAGTTCTCAAACAGAATCATGGAACGGTTTAAATGACTTTATTATTCAATCATCTGGTATCATCAACCAAGCTGAAAATCCGCTTGTAATATCCGATGGTGATATTATCTTTGGTATAATGCCTTTAAATTTTAGATTAGATTCTCATGTCAGACTTTATTTAATATCTGACTCTACTGAAAAAGCAATTCCTAATAATTATAGCGATGTATTTTTATGGAACTCTTCTAAAGAATTGCGTTCCCAGCTTGAGAAACAATTTGAGCTAAAACCTGTTTTCCAAGACTACAAACGCGAAGGCACTATTTGGGAAAATTCTTCTCCAGCTACTCTTTGGAAATTATAGCGTTAAGCGAAGGTTAAAAGTTAAAGGTCAAAGGTCAAAGTTTTAATAATTATACCTAGTAGGTTGGGTTAGACACGCAAATCAATTTATAGGAATCCGTTTTGATTTTTGAATTAAATTAAGTATCTGTAGGGTGCGTTAGGCTAAAGCCATAACGCACCGTAACCTATACATGATGGTGCGTTGCGCTACGCGACAACACACCCTACGTGTTTTTCAATAATCAAATAGCGATCCTATAGCTTTTAACAAACATATTTTTAATCGTGTCGTAACCCAACATCTTATTTATTCTCTAACAAATAATGTTGGGTTACGGCGCTATAAAGATTCCGGTATTTAGAAATAAGTATTTCCATTGCACCTAACCCAACCTACTATGTCGCTTGATACAATTAAAACTTTTGTAACCTTGTTCCTACTTAAATTCATGAATGCGATACACCAGACTTTTGCTTGTAAAAAATCGTTCAAGCTATCGTTAAGTATGATGCATTTATAAAGGTTTAAATTCTATCTAACCACTGCTTTGGATTTCGTTTTGCATGGAAGCAAGCTAATACAAAAACCGTATCACGATTCTCATCAAAAATGTAAAGAATTATGTATGGAAATCGACGGATTAATGCTTTCCTTACCTGCTCTTGAATAACTTGATAAGCAAGTGGGTTTCTGCCAATCCCTGATAAACAAACGTCAACTGCACGGACAAACTCAGAACCCAATCCAGAATTTTGGGATTCGTACCATTTAAAAGCATCTTCAATATCAAACTCTGCTTCTGGCTGAATAACTAAGTTATGATTCATTAGGAGAAGCCTAACCTTTTTTTAACTTCTTCCCAACTCGAACCACTCGTAGGATTTTTCCTATAATTTTCTAATCGCTTATTTAATTCTTGCTTTTGGGCTTCACTCAAGGGAAATTCTTCTTGTTGCTCTAAAATGCTGTCCCATAAATCTTCAGCAAGCTGTATACGTTCTGCAACGCTAAGTTGAGAAATGTCAACTTTCAAAAGGGGATGAGAACTCATGAGTCAATATTTAGAGATTAATTTTTATCTATCTTACAATATTCTCAAAGAGCTATGACTCTACAAAAATGGCTAAATCGAGACGACACCGAATTAATTAACATCATCAAATCGGAAGTTTGCCAACATATCTCCAAAATTCATGCTATCGGCGTTAAATTTTATGGTTATGCTATATTACCCGGCACATCGTATTCCGTCGATAACCTTGTTGCTGCATTTAACTGCAAAACTGATATTAGTTCCGAAAACACCAACGATACATATTACAGATATTCCGTTGATGAATGGGAAAACTACGTACACAACGAATTCATCAATACCAACAAACTTATAAATTCACTCAATTCGCAATTCAAGGAATTACACGTAGAAAAAAATGTCAACAATTTCGTAATGGATGAATTTGAGATTGCTCATATTACAAAGCTGCATAAGGCAATCCTAATTGCATTAAATGAATTACGGCATAATGGGCTATTCGGAAACAATAATAATTTTGTTATTATTTGGATTCCTGGTTCAGACGATGAAATAATTTATCAATCTGCGAAGGTATTAAATTCTGCTTGTGTCTACGAAACATTTATGAGAGAGTTCGGCATTTGAACAGCTAATAGCTAGTAGGTTGGGTTAGACACGCAAATCAATTTAGCTTTTAACAAAAATCTTTTTAATCGTGTCGTAACCCAACATTTCGTCTATTCCGTAACATCCAAAATTTTTTATAGGAAGATGATTTAACTTTCTGATTTTTGTTCGTGATACTCAGAAATCTGTTCGTATATCTCGGAAGGAAACTGCAAATCTTTATATACATTACAAGAATCTGGGTCATCAGGATTAGGGCAAATTGGAAAGTCTTGGTGAGCTTGCCATTCCAAAATACGTTCTCGCTGAGGTGGATTATAGTCTTTACCCTGCACCTGTAAATACATAGAACGAGCATCTTCTTCGCTGAAATCTTTATCTTTTCTGAGATAACTAATTAGCTCGGATTCGTTTAAAAAGTGACGAGCCACCATTGCAAATACTAATCTTCCGTAATGACCTATATCCTTACCGTCGTCAAGAGCGGAAAGAAGATGTGCCATCATATCGCTTTTTTGTAATTCTTTTACTGACATATATTTATTCCTTTAATTGCAGGGAAATATTATTAAATAAATTCAATTTGATTGCTGACTCTTTTGTTTTGGGTAAAGTACGCTAAGTAAGCAACGCACTACTCAGTCATAATATTGTCGTCAACTGAGTAGTGCAAATTCATTTTTATTCAAATGCTTTCTTATTCGTTAATGCTTACGAAACATTAAATAACTGCGGGATTACCAACATTTCCAGTTGGTGCGTTATAAATTTCCCAGTCTCTCACGCCCTGATTGTTCAAAATCGATTGAGCCGCGTTAATCTCTGTAGGGGTTCCTTCGACAAGTACTATATAGTATCCTTGTGAAAGTTTGTCGTTATAATAATTTGCTCTGTCTTCAGGTACCCCCCAACCAATCAAAGCACCGAGTAAACCACCGCCAGCAGCACCGATACCACCACCGATAAGAGTATTTGCAAGTATTACACCTATTTCCGCAACTGGGCCAACACCAGGGATTGCTAAAACACCCAAACTAGGTATCAAACCAATAATTCCGCCAGTGATACCCCCAGCAGTTGCTCCGGCTTTAGCTCCTCCTTTTGCTTGTTCCCCTTTTGATTTTTCGTAATCGGTACCGCTAACTTGTTCTTGACCTTCAACGTTTTTAACGACTACGGAAATTTTATCCATATTAAAGCCACTGTCTCTCAATTCATGGAGCGCTCTTTCTGCTTCTGGACGAGAAGCAAAAGTACCAACAGCACGTTGCATTTCACCTGTATACATAATTTTCTCCTTTTAAATTAGAAAGTCATTTTTGTCTGATTCAAGAGTGATCTAGATTCACTTTTTTTTAATTGACCTTTTGATAGACTTATTGAATAAATTATTCCTGCAATTTGCTCTCTCTATAGATAGATGCTAAGCAATAATTATTTAATGCAAGAAGTTTAATATATTAATTTTGAAATAAAATAAAAAAAGAGATAAATAATGTTTATTAAATAAGTTAGTAGGTTGGGTTAGACAGGACATTCAATTTAACTTTTAACAACAATCTTTTTATCTCGTCGTAACCCAACATCTTATTTATTAATAAATTTCCCTTACAAAACATCAAACCCTTTCCTATCATTCCCCTGACTATCTACCCAAAATCCATTATCATCCCAAGTTGCACAGAGAGTATGTTCGATTGGCTGAATTATTTCGGTTTCAGCAAAGCGTATCTTTTCAAAACGACTTTTAGACAAAGCTTGTTGTATATTTTCAGGTAAATCTTCTACTTTTACAGGTGTTTCTGGTACTGCTTCTCTTTCGTAAGGAATTGGAACTTGAGCATAATTATCATAAAAGAATAATCCAAGACAATTTGGATGCATCCATAATTCAAATTCTGTTGCACCTAATATTTCTCCAGATGAAAACATTGAATTGATGGTTTCATTAGATACTTTATCAACGTAAATAATTACAGGTTCACCAGCGAAACGTAAAACCAAATTATCAGAGGTTTTTAGTTTAGTAATAACTTCTTCTGAAGAAACATTAAGTAAAAGCTCATAAGAATCATCATCATAAATAGACTTTGGTATTGTTTCGACAATAATATGTTTAACTAAATCTTTCCCTTCAGTTATTAAATGAATAATACCTTTTTCATCCTTTGGAAACAATTTACAAAAATCTTCAACATCATCAATACGAGTAGCATGAACAAACTCTCCGCAAAACTCTGGTACTGCTCCCCCTTCGCTAGACCAAAATATTCCTACGTTACCATCAGCATCAACTGCAAACCAGTCTGTATCCATGCTATGTGCTGCGGGGAAGTCGGTCATATTTTCTCCTTAGATATTAGATATTAGATATTAGATATTAGTTAAAATCAGGACTAAAGTTGCGCGTCACAAAACTCTGGTGGTGCGTGACACTAAATAGATTATTACTACGTTCACCATTATTCAAAGTGTCACAGCACCCTACAATAAATATGCCGGTTGTGTAAGTCCTAAAAAATCAAAAATAAAGAACAGTTTTTATTCATTTCCTCCACAAAAAACTAAAGATAAATCCTGTACAGTTTCTTCTAAAGCTTGAGCATTTAAAGCTTTTAAAGGACGACGAGCAGTAGTATAAGAACACCAAGCTACGGTTTTATCCCAAGCTATAGAGCAAAAACGAGGACTAGCATGACACAATTGCAAGCAAGTCATTGACTGAAAAGGTTTATTGCCAGCAACTTGAGCTATTTGTTTTGCAGTTGGAGTATTAGCACCTCTCATGGGTAAATAAACTATCCTATCGTTTGTAATTTCTGCATTGTGTAATTTCTGTGATGCTTGAAAAGCTGTTGATAAATTAGAGCGAGCAACCAATAGATTTACCCCACTTTTTATACCCAATGATGATAATTCTTGAACTTGCTTAATAACTCGATCTACTTCTGATGCTGTTTCGGGAAAATGTATAGAAATATGAACTTTATCTGGTGAGGCTGATACTAATTTTTCGAGTAATTCTTCTTTTAGCAACAATCCATTAGTTGTTACAGAGCGAAATATTTTTCCCTGTAATTTTTTAAGAATAGTAAACAATTGTGGATATTCTAAAGGTTCTCCACCTCCAAAAGAAACTGCAAGAGTTCCTGCGATCGCGCAATCTTGAATGAAGCTGATTAATTCATCAGAGTTCCAAGTTGTCTTGCCCTGTGGATGACTATGGTTATAACAAAAAGAGCATTTTTTACTACATTGATTCGTTAACTCAATGGATATTCGTTCTACAATCATAAATAATGAGGATTAAAGCGCAACTACGAACCTCATGTATAACAGAGAGCTAAAAAAAAGGTTCTATGCAAATCTTGTCAATATAATCAATTTAAATAATAAAACCTAAACTTAAAAATATTTTTGTTAATTAATTTACCCACATACTTTCACAGGAATGATAATTGAACATTGATAACTGATAATTGAGAACTGAATGCCTACCCTAACAACCCTACCCGCTCTACCGGAAACTATTGACGGTTTACCTAATATTTCCGGCTCGGAAAAACAGGTTTTAGAAGTTGTAAATCACAATTCCCCCGTCTTTCTACCAAATACAAACCTCAAACTCGAAGACATCACTGCGACTTTCGCTGTTGCGCTCCACATGCATCAACCGACAATCCCCGCAGGTGCAAACGGCGAATATATCAGTCATTTGCAATATATGTTTGAGCATCAAGGTGAAGGTGATAATCATAATGCAGGCCCTTTTGCTAATTGTTATAGCCGCATGGGTGATATTATCCCCGAGTTAGTTAGCCAAGGTTGCAATCCTCGGGTGATGTTGGATTATTCCGGCAATCTTCTATGGGGATTTGAACAGATGGGGCGCAGAGATATTATAGATAATCTCAAACGCATCACCTGCGATTCTACATACCAGCCTTATGTAGAATGGTTGGGTACGATGTGGGGACATGCTGTGGTTCCTTCTACACCGATACCGGATATAAAATTACACATTCAAGCATGGCAGCATTATTTTGCAGCAATGTTCGGTTGGGATGCTTTAGCAAGAGTTAAAGGTTTTTCTCCTCCGGAAATGCATCTCCCCAACCACCCCGATACTTTATATGAATATGTCAAAGCGTTGAAAGAATGCGGATACAAGTGGTTAATGGTGCAAGAGCATTCGGTGCAAACGCTTAACGGTGAAGAACTCAAGAATAAACATACACCACATCGGCTTGTAGCTAAAAATTCTCAAGGTAAAAGCGTCAGTATTACTGCTTTGATTAAAACTCAAGGTTCCGATACCAAATTAGTTGCTCAAATGCAGCCTTATTACGAAGCGAAATCTTTAACCCCACAAAATAGTGACTATCCACCGATAGTTACTCAAATTGGTGACGGTGAAAACGGTGGTGTAATGATGAACGAATTTCCCCCTGGATACAAGCAAGCTTGGCACGATATGAAGCAAAACGGTGGGGGAACAAAGGGAGTTGTGGGAGTTAACGGCACAGAATATTTAGAATTAATTGAAAATGCTGGTGCAAATCCTCAAGATTATCCGGCTTGTCAACCAGTGGGACAACATTTAATTTGGGAACGAGTATCGGATTCGCAAAGTGTAGAGCAAGTAATAGAACAGTTAAAGCAAGAAAATCCCAACTTTCATATGGATGGTGCTTCTTGGACAAATCATATTAGTTGGGTACAAGGATACGAAAACGTATTGAATCCCATGAATAAACTTAGTAGCTTGTTTCATCAGAAGTTTGATTCGTTATTAGAAGCTGATGAATCTACTACTCAAAAACACGAATACCGCGAGGCTTTATTGCACAACTTCCTATTACAAACAAGCTGTTTCCGTTATTGGGGACAAGGTACATGGACTGATTACGCAAGAGAAATTTATCAGCGAGGGGAGAAGACAGTTAACAGTTAGCAGTGAGCAGTGAGCAGTGAGCAGTGAGCAGTTAGAAGTTAGGAGTTAGGAGTTAGGAGTTAAGAATAAGTAACGAGTAGCGAGTAGTAAGTTATTAGGGGAGCATCCTAATGGCGGCAAAAAGCCCGCAGGCTACAAGCCTGGGGCTAATACTACAAAGCCCACCTCCGTGGGCTAATAAGATTCTTAGCCCACGGAGGTGGGCTTTGTTTATTTAGCCGCACCCTTACAGGGTGTTGGGAAAAATGTTTGTTCTAACCCTAATACCCCATTACCAATTACCAATTACCAATTTTCATATTAAAGGTAAAAGAATTTCAAATTGAGTACCTTTTTCGGGTTGAGAAGAGAAATTTAATTTACCACCGTGTCTTGCAGTGATAATTCGATAACTTACTGCTAAACTAGTTTCTTTATCAGCCCTTTTGCCGATAGTAAAAGACTCTTTAATTTGCTGTTGAAATTCTACAGACATTCCCGGTCCGTTATCCATTATCCCAATCGAGACCCAACGGGAATCTGGAGTTCCTGATATGTTCGATTCTTGCGAAATAACTTCTGTAGTTACTTGAATAGTAGGTTTTTTAGCAGAATGGTTTTCCGGTTCTACATCAAAATTTTGCCGTACAGCTTCATCAAGTAAAATGTCAACTGCTCGACTTAAAATATTCATAAATACTTGATTTAACTGTCCGATAAAACAAGAAACAGGAGGAAGATGACCAAAATCTTTGACAATGTCAATTTCCCCCTTTAAACGACTACTAATTAATAGAATAATGCTGTCTAAATGAGCGTGTAAATCAACGGGTTTTGGATAAATTGCATCAATATGACAGAAATTTTGTAATCCAGAAACTAGTTTTTTTAATCTATCTGCACCAGCACGGATGCTCGTAATCGCTTGTGATAAATCTGATTCTAAGAAGTCAAATTCAATATCTTGTTTGAGATATAAAACTTCTTGTGGAATATTTGACGTGCTATTGTCATAAATCTCTATCAATTTAATTAAATCTTTGCTGTAATTTGAAACATGGGTCAAATTACCCCAAATAAAATTTACAGGATCTAAAAGTTCGTGGGCTACCCCATCAACTAAACGTCCCAAACTAGCCATCTTATCATTTTGAATAATTTGGGCTTGACTGCGTTCGTATCTTACCTGAGTTTCAATGCCGCGAATTTGCCAAGAAGCAATATTTAACTCTTGTATATCAAGCAACCTATACTTCTCTTTTCCCGTAATTTTCACTACTATCGGTTCCGATAAAAATTCTGGCGATCGCCGCAATGAAAATTGCATGGCGTGCAAGATAGGTGTAGTTTCCTCTAATTTTAAAATAGGCGTGCGACCATAGCTGTAAATTATACTTAGCGGCTGATGAAAAAATAAATCTTGTCCAAAAGGACGAATCAAAAATTCCAAAAATTGCCTTCGGGAAAGCATTCCAACATACTTACCCTTATCCACCAAAATTGCTCCGGGTAGTAAAGGGTATTTTTCAAACACTTGACCTAACTCTTTACCAGTGAAGCTTATTTCTACTGAAAACTCATAAAGCGGCAACTCTAAAAGCTTTGAGTCCAGACTGAGGTCACTATTGCTACGCTCAATTAATAATGGTGGTGAAATTTGCGAACTAAATTGCTGTGGCACTGCAAACCCTATTCCTAAAATGTCAATACTAAATTACCGAAATGTTATTTAATTAACATTCTCATCCGTTGTAACATTTTCATCTCATAACAGCCTCTCATCAATGAATAATCGTCAACGAACGGTGAACAATTAGTATTTGATAGCTGATAATTAATATAAGCCTGTCTTGAAAGAGCAGGGAAAGCAGGGGTAGCAAGGGAGGCAGGGGGAGAAAAAACTTTCAGACATGATGGTGTTAGCGCAGCGTGCCCGGAGGGCATACATTTTTTTCATGAGGACTACCTGTAAACCAAGTAACCTGCCGCTCTAGTACTCGAACAAGCCTACATTACCAGTGAGGCAAGAGAGGGGGAAAGAGGGGGGAAAGGGGAAAGAAATGTATTTTAAAGTCTCCCAAAATTGGGGGATTTAGAGAGCTGGTGTTAAATGCCAAAATAAATTCATATCGCCATAAGGCAAAGCCTTGATAATTAACGATTTACATTTTTTAAGCGAACAATTGATTATGCTATCAGACACTAACATTAATCTAAATAACGTTATATCCCCAGGAAGCCTGCGTAAAGTGCATCATATTGCCCTCAACGTCCA
Source organism: Rivularia sp. MS3 (assembly GCA_019192545.1). GTDB lineage: Bacteria > Cyanobacteriota > Cyanobacteriia > Cyanobacteriales > Nostocaceae > Rivularia. The sequence goes on from JAHCMI010000023.1 coordinate 86,245, forward strand.
GGATATGCAAGCTTCTCGTCATTTCTATGGAAATATATTGGGTTTACACGAACTCAAGGGTGATGAAGTTCCCGAAACTTTAGTTACCTTAGTGCAAGCAGGAAAAGTCGCTAACTTCAGAACTCCCGACGGTACAATATTAGATTTATTTTGGGAGCCAGAGCTATTACCACCAGATCCAAATCCCGAACGTGGTTTTACAAGAGCAAATCATCTTGCATTTGATATCGCTCCCGAACTATTTGAGAATGCAGTAGAAGTACTCAGGCAGCATCAAATTAAAATTGCTCAAGAACCCGTCACCCGCCCCACCGGAAGAGGAGTTTACTTTTACGATCCTGACGGGTTTATAGTTGAGATTCGCTGCAATCCCGAATGATGGGGGGAGGGGGAGATGGGGAGAGGGGGAGACAAGGAGAAATTTCAACTCTTAGCAACTATTAACTAACAACTAAAAACTAACAACTAACAACTAATTATTTAAAAATGTCCGAAATATACCAAGTTATAGAACAAGCATTTAAAAGACCTATGGTTTCTTACGATCCATCAAGGCAATCACTCAAAGCTTGGGTAATGTTTTGTTTGCGAGACAAAGGTTTTAAGGTGGTATACGCTCAAAATGCTGACTTCGCTATTGAAAGAAAAGGCGAAAAATCTTATTTCAAAGTTTCCAACTCTGCCGAAAATCTAGATAAACAATTCAACTGGGTTGTCTGGGATAATAGCGCCGGAGCGGCTATCGTCATTCCCGCTGAGTGAATATGAGGTGACAAGGAGACAAGGAGAATTGTGACCTTTAACCTTTATTACTCCTAACTGTTCACTGTTCACTGTTCCCTATTTCTCGAATATCATCAAATGCTGCTGCGGAAGTAATTCTTTAGTTTCTTTCCAGGTTAACCCTACGGCTTGCATTTCTCTTTTGACTTGCTTTTGAGTCATTTTATGCAAGCGTTTGATGGCAATAAAAGGATTTTCACCGCGATATTCAACTAATACTGCTTTTCCACCAGGTTTTAGCGATTTTACAACTCCTTCCATAACTTCTTTGGGATACTCAAATTCGTGATAAGCATCTACCATTAATGCTAAATCAACGCTTTCGGGTGGTAAATTTGGATTTGTAGGAGTTGCTAAAACCGGCTCTACGTTATCAATTTTTGTTTCCTTTTTGAAAAAATCAATAATATCTAACATTTCTGGCTGAATATCTACAGCCAACACCTTTCCGTCCAATACCTTCGGAGCAATGCGAAAACTCATATAGCCAGTACCGGCACCGATATCTGCAACAACATCAGTATCTTCGAGTTCAAGAGCGCTAACAATTTTGCTGGGTTGTTCCTGGGATTCACGGGTAGGTCTTTCCAACCACATCGCACCTTTATGTCCCATTACTTGAGAAATTTCTCTACCCATGTAAACTTTACCAATACCATCGGAACTAGGAATAGATTTCTGTTGGTAATCAGTAGATGTATTGGCGATCGCCTGATTAACAGGACAAAACAGCAACCCCACCAGCATTATTAAAATAATTCCAGTAAAGCGTAAAAAACTTAATTTATGATTTCTGTTCATTTTATTAAAAACGGTTATTTTGAATAGGTCAAAGGTGAAAAATTAATTCCTGACTCCTAACTTTTAATTAAAAATTTAATATCTAAATCTAAAACATAAAATTTAAAGTATAAAAACTATACATTTGTGCCCATCCTTTAACCTTTAACCTTTGACCTTTGACCTCTAACCTTTAACCTACCGTAAACGGTTCCATTTCAGGATAATTCCATCGTTGCTCATAACGTTCGGCGACGAATGGTTTGACAATAAACTTAACAGGTAACCCTGCTTTAACATCAATTCGGATTCCAGAATAAGCAGAGCGTGCTAGTGATTCGTAACCCTTACGACCGACAAAAAGCAAAGAATCCGCAACTTTACGGCTGGGTTTATCGGGCATATAATCAAAAGTTTCCATTAATTCTGACCCTAACTCACTCTGACGACGGGGATAATGACCGCTGCCGCCGCTGACAATACAGTTGATATAAGAATCTGCATGTCCGGTGTCGGTTGTAACAAGATGTTCCAAACAGTGGGCGTGTCCGTTTAAAATTAAGTCAACAATTGGACGTTTCTCTTTTAAATTCCCAATAGTTTGAGCAACTTCATCAAAAACCCATCGCAGACGACGACGCACGGCTAATGTTTGCGCTTGATTCCACTTGTTAGCTTCTGTAACGTAGGGTGGATGGTGAAAGAAAATGATACGAGCGCGAACTTCTGAATTATTCCAAGATTCAATTAACCGATTCTTCAACCATTCAAGTTGTTCAAAATCAACTTGGAGATGATGGGATGCTAGCTGTTTTTCGATATCAACTTTGATTTCGTTAATCTGACTTAATCTGGCTTCGAGTGTATCGCTTCGTTGGGCATCTTTGGGATTATCGAGGTTTAGTTTATCGTATTCTTCTAAAATCTGCTGTTCTTCAATATCTATTTCATCGCGGCGCTGATTTAAAGCTTTTCGGCGAATATCTCCTTGTGGTGTTTCGGGTATCGGTGAAGGGTCGTTAATAGTATTTGAATCAAGAGCAAAAAAGTCAATGCCGCCGTAACGAAACGTATAATAACGGTTTGGTAAGCGGGTAAAATGTCCCGGCTCATAGCGCAAACAGCGCCCGCTGTCGGTTTTTGCGGTGTAATGTTCGTCTAAATGAAACTCTAAATTCTGCTTGCGGTTAAACCTAGCTAAATAATCCAAAAATGCTTTTGCATAAGCATCACCTTGTTCGGAGCCATGCCAACCAATTTCAAAATCTTTATAACGCAATAATCGACGTAATTTCAGCGTGGGGCCTGTAAGTACCCGATACATTAAAGGTACATCATAATAATCATGATTTCCCAAAGTTGTCAGAATCGGAGTATCAAACACCATATTGTCATAGGTGATATTTTTGGGATTTTCACCACCTTTGATAAATTCGCGATAGGGTTCGATAAAATTAGACGGATAATATTCGCGAGAACCAACTGTATAAATAACGTCGCCAGTGTGCAAAACAAAACGGCATTCATGGCGATGCTGAAGCATTAATTTAGCTATTTCTCGCTGGGGATGATATCCATATTGGCAAGTAGTACCAGTATCGCCAATAACCATAAAAGAGAAGTCTTCACTATCCTCCTTACCGTCATCGATAACCATACTAGTTTGGTCAATTCCCCGTTGCACAATACTTTCATGCTGCCATAATACCCGCTGCTTCATTTTCTCGATTTTTACGGGAATAGCAGGCTCCATTATCAAATCCATCGCTGATTACTCCGGGTAAAGCACGCATACTGATTGTAACTAATTGTTACGAGATGGGGAAGTAAAAATACAAATATATAAATCCGATCATTCTTGGGAAGACTAAAAGTGATTCAGGAATGAACAATATTTTTTATGCCTACCGAGTTAACAGCCGATACTTTGATACCGCTTTCTGTGTTAGAGCGAAAAGCTTTAGTTTTACAGTATGCTTCAACAATTGATGCAACTGATATATTAGATAAATCTTTATGTTCAGCTTACAAATATGGGAAAGTGATTTCCCTAATAGCAGAAGATTATTTTAAATGTCAAATTGAACAAGATACTTTAGGTGATTCTGTATTGAAAACTAAACGACAGAGCAAATTAATTAAAAATCAAATTGAAATTTTTACAACAGATTTTATTGATTGGTTAGTAAAATATTTTGAAACGCAAAAAGTTACACTAAAAAATAATCCTAATCCGCGCAATATTTACGAACTTTGTGGCGCAAGTTTATTGGTGACTAGTAATTCTGTAACTAGACAACTTAATACGAGAATGGGGAAGCTTTGGGAAGGAATATCTAATATTAGTCCTTACGTAATTATTCCAGAATTAGAATTTGGCGCAAAAGTGACTGGTGTTGATATTGTAATTTTGTCAAATGGAACAGTTCATTTTGCACAATTAAAGACTCAAAAGAATACGCTTACGGGCAGTCAAGCACCGAGAGCTAAAAAGGAATTAGGTATCCATGAAAATTCATTATTTTGTGCGGCTTTCGATTTAAGTGGATGGACATTCCCACAAAATGATAAAATTCCTCGCATTGCTGGTAAAGCTTTCTGGGATAAGATTCAAATAGATTATAGTACTGTTGAAACTTACACCAGAAATATGTTGCAGAGAATAGATAAAGTTTATGCAGAATTAGCAGCAAGTTAATAAATAGCTTTGTTAAAAAGAGAAAAGTGAAAGTTGTTCTGCTATCTGCTTTCCTTTTGGTTTATTTCCTTGAATTAATTTATATAGATAATCGCCAATTGTAAAGGCAAGTTGCACTGGTACTGCATTACCAATTTGTTTATATTTAGAACTTACCGAACCATAAAAAATCCAGTCGTCTGGAAAAGTTTGAATCCTGGCACATTCTCGCACGCTTAAAGGACGCAATTCTACAGGGTGACACATATCAGTAGCTTTCTGATGGGGACTTGTAGTAACAGTAGGTGACGGTTTAGCCCAAGATAAACGTCGATAAAATCCGACTTTTCCACCACCGGAATTATAAGCACCTCCCATTGCTTCTTTCTTCAAATCTTCAGGCAAATATCTCCAGTTTTGCCCTTGTTTCAATAATCTAAGATATTTCAAGCGGCTTTCTGAATATTTAGAAAATTCTGGTTGCGAATCTGATAAATTTGTTAAAGCATCTTTTAAAGTCAGCCATTTGGGTAAATTATTACCATCTTTAGAATGTGTCGCTAAAGGAAATGCAATGGGTTCATCATCTCTAGAGCCAATAAATATCACACGCTGTCTATTTTGTGGAACTCCGTAATCTGCTGCTTCTAAAAGGTTGTAAACTACGCTGTAACCAAGGGTTTTAAATTCGGATAAAACCATTTGTAGCGCAGCACCACGCATTTCAATTTTTGATAACGGTGGATTATTTTTTCCTCTCATATTATGAGGACGATGTTGAATTGGAGCGGAAAGCAAACCTTTAACATTTTCCATAATAAAAAAACGAGGTTGAATTTGCTTTACAATACGAATAAAGTCCATGAATAAACTTCCGCGAGGATCCATCACCGAAGCTCGTTTTCCTGCGGTACTAAATGGCTGACAAGGAGGACCACCCGTAACTAAATCGACTTCACCCGGATGTAAAGCTCTACCTAAATTTAGAACTTTTCCACCTTCTAAAAGTAAATCATGAGCTATTACTTTTTCAATTTCTCTAGACACAGCACTTTCTTGAAGATATGGTCTATTTAAAGCGATAGTTTTTACTGCATCGCTTTCTTTTTCAACTACAGTTACTGTATTAAATCCAGCTTTTTCAAGACCTAAATCTAAACCAAAAGCTCCCGTAAATAAAGAAATAGAAATAGCTTTGCCATTTATCATAATTATTGCTTTGGTGGTATTACAGAAAATCAAAAATAAAACCTAATATACTAAAAATAGTATTTGATTAATGTACGAATAGATAAAAATTTTCTGTATAGTTGTTGAAGGTGCATTAGTTATAACTTTATTCATGACGATCGCTATATTGTTTCACCGAATTATCATCAATCTAAATTAAGGAGACGTAACAGTGCTACGTCTCTACATTAGTGTCAATTATCTACAAAATCTTTTCTTCTTGTCCCCTTGTCTCCCTATCTCCCCATCATCTCATCACCGATACCCCTGTGCTTGCAAGGAAAACAGCGTCGCATACCTCCCGTTTGCTTGCAATAATTCTTCATGGGTTCCCGTCTCCAACACTTCACCCTGCTCTATAACGACAATTTTGTCAGCCATTCTTACGGTAGAAAAACGGTGGGATATCAAAAACACCATTTTATCTTGAGTTAATCTACGAAAACGGTCAAAAATTTCGTATTCTGCTTGGGAATCTATTGCCGACGTAGGTTCATCCAACACGAGAATATCGGCGTTTTTTCGCATAAAAGCCCGAGAAAGAGCGATTTTCTGCCATTGTCCGCCGGAAAGCTCTTGTCCTGATTTAAACCAACGTCCTAATTGAGTTGTGAAACCATCTGGTAATCTATCAATAAAAGGTTGAGCCATGCCTTTTTCGGCAGCGATTTCCCATGCTGTTTCATCTTCCAATTTTTCCACATCACCAACACCGATATTTTCACCAACGGTAAATTGGTAGCGAACAAAATTCTGAAAAATTACCCCAATTCTTCTTCTTAATGCATCCAAATCCCACTCTTCCAAATTCAATCCATCTAATAAAATTCTTCCCGATTCTGGAGTATAAAGTCGGGTGAGCAATTTAATTAAAGTTGTCTTTCCGGAACCGTTTTCACCGACAATTGCTAATTTTTCACCGGGTTTGAGATGCAGCGAAATATCTTTTAAAGCTGGTTTTGTACTTCCAGGATAGGTAAAAGTAACATTTTCAAACCGAATTCCGTCTTGAGGATTTATACCTTTAGTTGCTCTACCATATTTAATGGGTACTTCTTCTTCTAAAAATTCGTAAAGGTTGGAAAGATACAAATTATCCTCATACATTCCACCGATAGAAGTTAAAGCACTCGCAAAAGTAGTTTGTCCCTGACGAAATACGGTAAGATACATCGTCATATCTCCTAGAGAGATTCTACCCGCAACTGTTTCTAACACAATCCACGCATAGGCAACGTAGAAAGTTGCAGTACTTAACAAACCTAATAAGTAACTCCAAAAACCCCGCTTGACTGTTAAATCCCTATCTTCACCGTAAAGTTGATGAAACAAATTGCGGTAACGCCCTAATAACATTCCACCAAGCTGATAGAGTTTCACCTCCTTGGCAAAATCTTCCCTTGCAACCAGCGTCTCTAAATAACGCTGCTGGCGAGTTTCCGGGGCACGCCAGCGAAATAAACGAAAAGCTTGTCCCGCGAAGCGAGTTTCCGCAACAAATGCAGGTATGGCGGCTAAAATCAGTATGGCTACAGCCCATGCAGAAAAGCTTATCAGCAAAGCACCATAAGTAAGCAGCGATAAACCACTTTGCACCAAACCAAAAGTACGGTTAACTAAAGAAAGCGGACGACTAGAAGCTTCCCGTCGCGCATTGGTCATTTTGTCGTAAAATTCGGAATCTTCAAATTGACGCAATTCTAGTGTCAGCGCTTTTTCGATAATCAGTACATTTACTCGTTGTCCGAGCAACACTCTTAACAACGACTGAGCAATACTAAGTCCGCGCTGACTACCAGCAAGTAAAGCCACAGCAACAGCTTCTAATCCCACATACATTAAAGGCAAAGAAGTATTGAGATTATCTTGTAGAGATAAATTTCTGGTTTCAACAACAGCATCAACAATTAATTTACCGATGTAGGCAACAGCAGCCGGTAAAAGCCCCGCCACTAAAGTTAAAACTGCCAGAATAATCGTGAGAGTGCGGTTAGTAGTCCAAACTAAATTTACAGCGCGTCCGCTATAGCGAAATACAGCGAAAGATTGGCGTAAGTTGTTACGTAATTTGCTTATCCTCATTTTTCTGAATATAGCGCGAAATTAGTGGCGATCGCCGAGGAAAGTGTATAAAGTATTAATATATTTATTTAGCTACGGTAATCAAATGATTTCTAATTATTACGTATATGAAGACTCTATATAGCAATACGAGGTGAAAAATACTGAATAAATAAAAATGTTTTTACATATATTTTAAAATAAATTCAGTATTTTTTCTTAGTTAAAATCAATAAACAAAGAAATGAAATCAAGTTTAAATTTCAATTAATAAATCTACAATAAAAAATGACATCATTACCTATCGTAACTTGTACTAAAACTCACAATAATATTAAATATAATAACGTCATCAACTGGACTTTACTTGAAAATTTCAATGTAATATACGAATCAAGTTGTCCAGAGAAAAGCATTTATCGCAAACAAGAAATGTGTTTTGATGATTTGCCCCTACAAATAAAAATTATGATAGCAAAACAAGCAATAAAGAGCAGTAGATTAAAGACTTTGGAATCAAAATCGCAGTTTAAATTAGTGCTTTTTGCCGTGAAGGAATCAGCTATAAATTCTTGGTTATAAGCTGCTAAGCGTCTAATTTATATACGATATGCAGGCTGTTCGAGCCGCACTACAATTATTGGGTTTTTTGGCTTATACAATTTAACTGCACATCAGCTTAGTTATAAAATACATAGGCTATTAACTATAAAAATAGATTAAATATAATGTATAGTTCGCTAAATAGTTAGTGCAACTTGAGAAACTTAGTTTTTTAAAAAAGCAAATTTATAGTAATTTTAACTAATTGTATCTTTTCTCACTCATGCATGATTGCTATATCAGTGTTTGTATTTATTTTTATATATATAACGTGAATCTAACGGTGATTATTGAAAAAGAAAAAAATAGAGTATTTGCAGACAAATTAGATTAAGTCACAATATTGTCACCCTTGAGAGGAGAATATATTAATTAGTTATCAGCACAATATAAATTCTGCTATCGAGATGAACCTATTACTAGATATGAAAGCATCACCTGTTGTAACTTGCGCTAAAGACCTAACTAATCTTAAGTATGGAACAATTAGCAAATGGACGCTGTATGAAAATTTTACAGTTAATTACGAATGGTCTTGTCCTGAAAAAAATAATTCTCGTAGGCAAGAAATAGAGTTTGAAAATTTGCCATTAGATATACAAATTATGATAGCGAAAGCAGCAATTAAAAATCCTTATTTAAAGAATCTAGAATCCGAACGGCAGTTGTTGTTAGTTCATCTTGCTGTATTAAATAATTAATCAACTAATAGTAATAGTAGATAATAAAAAGTAGAGAATCGGGCAAAAATTTACAGCTATTTTAGATTCTGTTACATAGCTACAGTTTATTTGCCCCGTTTTAATTAAGTCTATCTAACCAAATTCCGATTCATTTTTTGCTCTGTTTCAGAGAAAGAACTTTTTTCGCACTCCATAGGCTAATAGCTAAAAACCCGAAAATCATTTGTGGCTCGGGAACAGAAGCGATTCGACGATATTTGATAGGAGTATTAACTATTAAGTCACCTTGAGCATTAAAAATTTGGTCTAAAGCATCAATGCTATTCTCTCTAATAGTGACCTGAGAAACAACTTTACCGCCAGAACTTGTAGCACAGCCATCGGGAGCATTGTTTCCAGTATAAAAATTGGGTTCGTAAGTAATTTCTAAATCGCAACTTACTGGAACCAGGTTGCTAAAATTAACAATGCGTTCGGATTTCGGACGGTTACATATCCCGCTTAAAACTTCTGGATTAATAACGCTACGAACGCCAAGGTTAACTATATTGTTTCCTTCACTAAAAGAATAAAAGCTATTGCGTTCAAAAACATCACTTTGCTGTTTTAAGAAAATATTTTGTGTATTCATATCTTGATTTCCACCAGCTAACTCTACGCTACAGGTAGATAAATCAATCAGCGGTACCCTGGGATTATTTGCTACTTGTACCGAATTGTCAAAGTTGCCAGTAAACCACTGCGTTACTTCATTTACTTGTGTCTCAATTGATGGAGCAATACTAGCAGTAGCACGATTTGAATTAGCAAATGTAAATCCTGATAGTATAAATGTCAGAGCATACACTTTGAGTTTATTCATAATTTTAGAAGATAGTTTTACTTTACTTCCTTGCTGTTAAAAGATTACCTATAAATAACCGCAGAGAGCGCAGAGGAAAGAGACATTCACAGATAGATAATTATGCGAGAAGCGAGTAATAGGACTGACGCAATATAATCGCTTTTGTATCACGTCTCAATAAAGTATTATGAAAATAGCGTAAATGCTGTTTTGATAGATTTTTTAATTGGTTAGTTTGACTGTGAATAAATTTATAATGTAATTTCCAATTAAGCAATATTTCGGAGCAACTAAGCATATTATCTTGATTTATTACATGATTTTTTTTACTAAAATTTTATATTGTTTTTGTATAAATACTGATATACCAGTATGACTTGAGTAAGATTAAATTTGTATGGCATCTAAATCAAAACTGCTATATTTATTTCTGCTTTCGCGATAATTATCATTAAAATCATAATTCTTAACGCATCAACAGTAAGGGAATACTTAATATACCGAGAAGCATTACAATAGTACTTAAAAACCAAATTAATAAACGACTAGGTCGGTAATCGGCTCGTTCAATTTGTCGGAATACTCGATTGTAACGCCAAGCAGCTAAAGCAATAACTATAATGCCGATAACTACCAAACATAATCCTAAATTTTCGGAATTAAATATAGAATAATTTTTAGCTGTTTGACGAGCAGTTGTAGTTTCTAATTGATTTAAAAATAAACTAAATCTAGCGATAGCTAAGCCAAAGCCAATTAAAGAAATTGATGTCCGTAACCAAGCGAGAAAAGTTCGTTCGTTAGCTAGATGTTCTCTAAGGCGACTGTCTCTATTTTTATTCGCCATTGATAAGTATAAATTACTGAATATTTAATAATTTTATATTCAAGGCAGTACTAACTGTAAAATAAAATTATATGCTCGAACAGCAAGAGCTTTAAGCATGAACAAAGAATTTATGAACCATACCCTGTGGGTGGAAACTGTTTATCAATAACTAATAATGGATTATGTTTCTTCGTAAAACTTTAAGCTTACCAGATATTCAACTTTCTTACTTGGAATGGAACCAAGGAAAAGAACCTTTATTATTACTCCACGGTTTGGCTGATAATGCACTTGTTTGGTCTAATTTGGGCGATTATTTAGCCGCAGACTATCATATAATTGCTCCAGATATGCGCGGTCATGGTGAAAGTAGCAAACCAGAAAATGATTATACATTTAATAGCACTATCAGGGATTTAGAAGCATTAATGGATAATGTGGGATGGAAAAACGCTCATGTTATCGGACATTCTTGGAGTGGTAAATTAGCTTGTATTTGGGCAACGAAGAACCCTCAAAGTTTGAAAAGTATGGTATTGATAGATCCAATTTTTATCTGGAAGATGCCTGATTTTTTCAAGTTTTCTTTCCCAATTTTATACCGGGTTTTACCGTTTCTTAAAGGAATGGGGCCTTTTGAAAGTTACGAGTCAGCAGAAAAACAAGCACGTCAGTTAAATCAATATCAAGATTGGACTCCTTTACAGCAAAAAGTCTTTCAAAACAGCATCGAACAAAAAGCTGATGGTAATTGGGGAAGTAAATTTACTATAGCCGCACGAGACGGTATTTTTGATGAAGTTATGCAGGTACCCGGTTTAACAGAGCCAGTTTATACTTCAACTCTCTTTGTACAGCCAGAAAAAGGAGTTAATCGTCAAAACTGGCAATTAAAACCTTACGAAACTTATTTAAAAAACTTACAGATATCTCAATTACCGGGAAATCATTGGTGTTTTATGACGCAGCCAGAAGCTTTTAATAAGAAGGTAGAAGAATTTTTATCAGCGAACAGTTAACAGTGAACAGTGAGCAGTAAACAGTGAACAGCGAACTGTAGTTATTTAGGTGTTTTTGCAAGTCTTAAAGCTGTAATAATAGTTCAATAACAAATTTTAATTACAAAAGTTAACTACAATCAAGAGTGCCGAATAATCATCATTATTATCTTGAACTAATACAACTGAGAACTGATAACTGTTCGCTGCTCACTGTTAACTGACTAAGCTCCCATTCCAGAGTATTTTTTCAATCCTTGTCTCCACATAATTCGATTGATTCCTAGAAACAAGATAAACCAACCTGCTGTCGATAAAAAACCTCTTGCTATATCTGTTGGTAAGCCTACTAAAATGCTGACGGGGAAGTTAATTAAGTAAGGGAATGGTGTTAATAATACTAGCTGTCTTACCTGCTCGGGAAATACTTCTAATGGTGCTATAGTTCCCGACAAAAATAAATAGAATAAAAACCAAAAATCGTGTAGTGCATAGGCTCTTTCCGTCCAAAATGCGAACATGGCAAATGTATATTGAATAATAAACCGGAGAGCAAAAGCCATTGCTGAAGCTAAGAAAAATAATATTATCTGTACGAAGCTTGGTACCCAAAAAGCTTGGGGATAAAGTGAGAAAAATAAAATTATCAAAAATATGGCAAAGGGTATACGAGCAACTCTTTCTGAAAGGTGAGAAGATACATGATACCATACTGGGTCTAAAGGTTGTAACAAACGCGGTGAAAGTTTTCCTTCTACAACTTCTCTTTCAAATTCCCAAATTACCCAAACAACTGTTAATTGTCTGACTAAAAACACTGCCAGAAAATAACGAGCGAAATCTGTTGAGGATAAACCAAATTTTCCTCCTTCTGCTGCTTCTGTCCAAACTCCCATCATAATTATCGGCAGGGAACCCGTCAAAACCCATAATATTAATTCGGCGCGGTATTCTACCATATAGGCGTAGTATACCGTAAGTAAGGTCACAGCTTTTCTGATGATGCGTTTCATGAATTTGTCGTTTGTTAGTTGTTAGTATTTTAAAAGAAAGAAGTAAAAAGTTAAAAATAATTAAAAAGGGTTGGGGGGAATAGGGAATAGGCAATAAAAAAAATATAAAAATATATTTGCTCAAAATTTTAACTAATAAAGCTAGTTTCGTTTACACCATCGGGATTTGAAGCTTATTTATCGCACTTTTATCGTACTATGTACTGAAAAACCATAATTCTTTATTTCCTGCTGGCAAATTCTTACATCAATTAATAGTTATTGATTATTAATCTTGTTTTCTTTACAAACACTTTCTTTAAATTTACCCTTTTTATTACCCTTTACTTCCAAATTCTTTATCGAAATTAAGTAAAAACTCTGAAGAAAAGAATAATCTCTCAGAGGAAAATATACTGATAGGCGAAATTAATCGGGTGCATCGAAAAGTTAAAATACAGGGTTTTGAAGCCGCTTCTATCATCTCATCATTTTCCTCATAAATAGCATTTATAAATACCTGTATTAATTATGAACTCTTCAGCAAACAATATGATGCACTCTCAAACTCATATGAATCACTCGGATAATCCGGTGAAGCAAAAAGAGCATATGGATTTGGTTAATCTATCGCAAAATTTAAATAATCCTGTTATTGCAATTAATAATGGTTCCTGGTTTGACGCTAATACTTGGGAAAATGGTAAAATCCCTGGAAACGGTGATGACGTAGTTATTTCTGAAGGGGTAACGGTAACTTACGATAATATTAGCGATACTCGTTTAAATGTGATGCGGGTAGATGGAAAACTACAGTTTGCATCCAATCAAAATACTAAATTAGTTATAGACAGTATTTTTGTTTCTAAAGAAGCTGAATTATCTATCGGTACAAAAGATAATCCAATTCAAGCCGATAAAACTGCACAAATTATTTTTACTAGCGATACACCCATAGATACAAATTGGGATGTCAAACAATTAAGTCGGGGTTTAGTCAGTCACGGTAAAGTTGATATTTTCGGTGCTGATAAAACCGATTTTCTAACTCTGCAAAATGATGTTTTTGCTGGTGCCAATCAATTAATTTTGGAAAATGTTCCCGAAGGATGGCAAGTTGGCGATACAATCGTTGTCGGCGGTACGCAATACGATTACGATGGTAAGGATGAAGATAATTCCCGCTTCCAAGACGAAGTTTTAGCTATTACAGAAATTAACGGCAATATAGTTAAATTTACGAATAATGATATTACTTCCGGTGATAATACGGTACTCAGATTTGACCACAAAAGACCAGATATTGCCGAGAAAAACCAGTTAAATTTGTACGTTGCAAATACCAGCCGTAACGTCAGCTTTGCAACCGAAAATGCCGACAGCGTACCTCTCAATCAACGCGCTCATGTCATGTTTATGCATAATACTGACGTGCGGGTATATAACGCGGGGTTTTACGGTTTAGGGCGTACCGATAAGTCGATACCAGTAGATGATATCGGGCAGAATGTAGATGGTAGTGTAGGTAACGGTACTAATGTTCGCAGTCGATACGCTTTACACTTTCACCGTGCTGGCTCCGAAGATATCAACGGTATGGCTGCTGTTGCTAAAGGTAATGCCATCGTTGATTCTCCCGGTTGGGGAATTGTTCATCACGACAGTCACGCGATTATTGAAGACAACGTCGTTTTCGATGTTGTTGGTTCGGGTATTATTACTGAATCTGGCAACGAGATAGGTGCTTGGCGAAACAATATAACTATTAAAACAGTAGGTTTTTCCGGTGACAGAAACGCTTTAGATCCAGATTCTTCGAGAGTACTAAACTTCGATTTTGGCTTTGATGGTGAAGGTTACTGGGTTCAAGGTGCTGCTGCGATCGCAATTGAAGACAATGTGGCGATTAGTGCGGCTGGTGGCGGTATCAATATATATGGTGGTAATGATGGGGGGGAATCTGTAAGAGATAAAAAGTTTATTGATATTAAGAATCTACCTGATTATTTAAAAGATATTGCTAAAGGTACCGACGATGAAACAAAAGTCGATGTAGGTGCGGTACCGTTTCAACTATCTGGTTTTGAAAGCTATAACTCCCGAGATGGAATTTTTTCTTGGGGAAAAGTACGCAACGATGACGGACAATTAGATTCTAACTTTGATTCTGAAGGTTTAAAAAGACCTGCTCACGAATATATTTCAACTTTAGAAGATTTTAAATTGTGGAATATTTATGAGAAAGGAATTGTATTATTTTATAATAATAACTTTGAATTTAAAGACGGATTAATTGTTGGTGATAGTATTGATGCAAATGAGCGTCACGGATTAGGTATATTTACAAATCATGCTTCAAAAGAAGAAAAATTTGATAATTTAACAATCAAGCGATTCAAAGAAGGTTTGACGGTGCCCTTTGACGCTGAGAAAGACTTTATTGCTTCCGAATTAAGCAATAGTAGTTTTTCAGAAATAGATAATGTATTCGTTTCAACCGAACCCCCGAAACCAAAAGATAACTTCTTAGAAGAAATAGAAGATTTTCCCAGCTATTTTAAGATTAAGAATACTGAATTTGAATCAAATGTAGGTAATTTAGCACCTACAGCAGCTTTTGAAACTCAAGATATTGGAGGCTATGCAGTAAAGCTTGATGCAAGTGCCTCCTTCGATGAAGACACCGACGTAAAATTTAAAAATCAACCGAGTAAAGGTATAGTTGCTTATGGTTGGGATTTAAATAATGACGGAAATACTGATAAATTTGGTCGTACAATTAATCATTATTTTAACCAACCCGGTTTGCGCGATGTTACCTTAACAGTTTGGGATAATCAGGGTACAACCAACACTATTACTCAAGCTATTGAAATTCAACAAACACCTTACAAAAATCCTTTAATTAACGGCGATTTTAGTTCCAATCAGTTAGGAGAAGACTATAAAGCAAATAGCACTGCCGCCAATCAAGGCTGGTTTGCTACGAGCGGAGCCAAACATAATTCCGATAGAGGCGGTTCGGTTGTTTTATCTGGAGAATTTTCTGCGGGATTATCGCAGATTATTTACGATAAACAAATTACTAGAGGATTACAAACACTTAATTTCAATCTCAAAAATATTGAAGGAAGTTCCGAACCTTTACAAGAAAATCAAATTTTAGTAACTGTTTACGGCGTAAATGGAGAATTTGGAAATGATTTATACTCTGGTAACGGACCAACTCAAGTTGGTGTTTTACCAATGGATAGCGTCACACTATTAGAAGAAGACTTTGGAGGTTCCGATTACGATTGGAAAGAAATTACAAGAGATATTGATTTAGGAACTGGTTACGACTATTTAATGTTCCAAATTAATACCAAAGAAGCAAATCAAGCAGGAGATATGATTGCCATAGATGATATAGCAATTACTGGTGCAGGTTTACCAATAGTCACCCCCGAAGAAATAATTGTACCCGAAATCATACAGGAACTACCTGAAATTGAAATTCCAGAAATTGAAATTCCAACTATTGATAATCCCGAACTTTTAGGACAAGCACAGCCAAACGGAATATTTACCTTACCCGATAATAAAAATCTCAAATTTAGCTTTGAGAGCATTGCAACCAAAAATATCAGCGAAATTGGTTTATTTGTAGTTGATGACGAAAACGGAAACATTAACGGTATCGCTCCAAATTCCCCAGATTATCTTGAAGCAGCTTTATCGCGATCGCAAGTAATTTTCTCGACAATTTCCAACTCGCCTAACGGATTCAACCCTACAGATATTCAACGCATCCTCGAACTTGATTCTCAAAGACAATTCGGTTTCTACACCATACCTAACGGAAGTGCCCAAACAGCAATTGCAGAGATAAAACAAAGCGGTAAAACAACAATTACCGTATTATTTTCCAACTCTTCTCAGATACAGGTAAACAACTTCAACCAAAATGGCTTTAGCTTAGGATTTTCAGAAATATCATTAAACGTACAGTTTGCAGAAGACACCCCAAAAACCGGAACAAAACTGCAAGCACAAACAGAACTCATCGATTTACGAGATGAAACAGGTGAAATATCAGTTAATATCGACGTATACCGAGAAGCAGAATTCGATAACATAATCGGCTTTTATCAGGTAGCTGACGCAGAAGGCGGAATTGATATTACTGGAGATGGGATTGCAGACATCAACCCCGGAGAACAAGGATATCAACAAGCAGCCTTAACAAATAGAATTACAACCATCGACTTACTAGCAACCGACAACCAACAAACCGCATCCTACGACGGAATATTAGAAGGAGGAAGTCTTATATCTTTATTCATGATTGTTGATGCAACTTTAGATGAAGCAATCAACAGTGAAGCAGAAGTTTTATTCTCGCAATTAGGAGCAAATACCGATAACGTCGATAGCGTTAGGATTTTGGGTGATAACATCTTCGGTTTTGAAGATTCAGGGAATGCTGGGGATTTTGATTACAACGATATGATTATGAAGATTGATTTTGGAGTTTGATTACAACGATATGATTATGAAGATTGATTTTGGGGTTTGATGCTGAATACTCAATTGTCTTCACAATCGCCGGCGTTGCATAATTGCCTAATCGCACAATCCCACAATCGCCCTCACCCTCAAAGGGTGGGGCTATTGCAACAAAGCCCACCTGCGTGGGCTAATTTCTTCAGTCTACGTAGGTAGGCTTCACAAATGTAGCCGAGCCGCATCTTTATAGTACAATCACTCTCAGAAGGCTAGAGCTATCAGAACGAAGCCCATCTAAGTGGGCTAATCAATTTCTTTAGCCTACGCAGGTAGGCTTCGTAAATGTAGCCGCACCCTTCGAGGGTGACGGCGGCTTATGGCTACATTTCCCAATCCGAAATCAAAGTTTCTTGTCTGTGATGTATAGCTTGATTTTCAATATAATTTTTTACAACCTCAACACCATTATGACTAACAGTAAATGCACCATAAGCACCTTGCCATTTAAAAAAGCTATCTGGTTTAACTTCATGAGTAATAAGATGAGAAGAACTTCCTTTCACCTTTCCAATTAGTTCGGATATTTTTAAACTAGGAGTAAAATTAGTTAGAAGATGTACGTGATTTGCAATACCTCCGATAGCAATTACAGTACATCCCAAATCTCTACATTGTTTAGCGATCGCAGCATAAATAATGTCTTGAATATCTGCCGTTACCAAAGGTAATCTATCCCAAGTTGCCCAAACAGAATGTAAATATAATTGAGTAAAATTTCTCGGCTTTTTTTTATATTAAACTAACTAAAAGTGCATAATTTTATATATATTTCCCATATTTAAGAGTCAAATAACATTACTTATACGTGTAATCCTAAGAAGCCTACAAAATCGCCCGCACCCTCGAAGGGTGGGGCTATCGTAGCAAAGCCCACCTGCGTGGGCTAATTTGTTCAGCCTACCTACGTAGGCTGAACAAATGTAGTCGCACCCATAAGCGGGTGACGGCAGCTTATAAGTTATCAACATTAACGGTGTCAAAATGGCACCATTCAGCTAAAATAAAATAAAATTATATTCTTATATATATGCCTAACAGCCAAGAAAATACAGTACGAGTAACGGCGAGAATGCCTGCGAGCATTCAAGAAACTCTACAAAAAGCAGCAGAATTATCTGGTGCGACTTTGAATCAATTTATGGTTCAAGCAGCATTGAAAGAAGCAAAAAAAATTATAGAAGATGAAGGATTAATAGTCTTATCGGAAATTGATGCTGATACAGTATTTAATTTGATTGAAACTCCTCCTGCACCCAACAGAAATTTAAAAGCAGCAGTGAAGAAGCACGAGGAATTTTTTTAGTGAGAATAGTTGAACTGTTAGACAAGCGTCATAATCGCAACAGCTTTGACTGTGGCAATGAAGCGCTCAATCAATTCCTTAAGCAGATAGCAAGGCAACATATTCAAAAAGGTATTTCCCGTACCTTTGTCCTTGTTGATATAGAACAACCAGAGATAATTATTAGTTTTTTTACCTTAACTTTGTGCGAAGTGCGTATAGAAAAACTTCCACCAAAATTTGCCAATAAATATCCATTAAAAGTTCCTGGTGTAAAACTAGCAAGACTAGCGGTTAGCAAAATATATCAACGACAGGGCATTGGTGAAATAATGATGATTGAAGCAATGAAACGTGCTTTGATAGTTGCAGAGAATGCAGGAGGAATTGGTTTATTTGTTGATGCAAAAGATGAAGCAGCAAAAACTTATTATTCTCGTTATGGCTTTGTCAGTCTGGAAGATGCATTTTTAGAGATGTTTCTGCCATTGTCAACTATTGCACAAATCTTTGAATAATGGCTGCATTGTTTCTTATATTTCCAACAGATTTTTTAACTATTCAACAAACATGCCAGCTAGCTGAGAGTCATAACGCAACACACCTGCTGTAAGTAAAATTTTACGTTTATAGATTGTAATTCAATAAATTTCCGAAACGTTGATTAAAACCTAATATTCCCTGCAAACCACCGGTATGAATCACCACAATCGTACTATTATCTTTAAAACTACCTTTTTCAATTTCATTCCATACACCATAGAATAATTTTCCTGTATAAATTGGGTCAATTTGTAACTTAAATTTTGCAGAAAAATCATTAATAAAATCTATTAATTGCTGATTCCATTTTGTATAACCACCAAAATTATAATTACTTATTAACTGCCAATTATCATAGCTTTCTCCAGAAAATTCCCATATTAAGCTGTTAATTTCATCTAGAATAAAATTACCTTTAAGTGCCGGAAATACCTTCACCAAAGACATTCGGGCCAATCCAACAACCAACCCCGCAGCTGTTCCACCAGTACCGCTACTAACACAAAAATAATCCGGTACATCATCAAGTTGTTCTTGCACTTCTGCAACTATCTCTGCACAACCTTTAACCGCTAAAGTATTGCTTCCACCTTCGGGTATTACATAACAGCTTCCCAACTCATCCTGCAAACGTATGGCTATTTCCGCTTTCTCTTCCCGGTACTCTTTTCTTCCTACAAACACAAACTTCATTCCCTGCTGTTGTGCTAAATCCAAAGTTGGATTCAAAGGCTTTACTAATTCCCCTCTAATTACACCAATTGTTTCAAACCCAAATATATTTCCTGCTGCTGCGGTTGCGGCAATATGATTGGAATAAGCTCCCCCAAAAGTAAGTAAGCGTTTTTGCTGCTGCTGCTTTGCTGCTCGGAGATTATATTTTAATTTACGCCACTTATTACCAGAAATTTGCGGGTGAATCAAATCATCTCTTTTGACAAATAAAGTTATTTCTCGTTTTGCTAATAATTCATCTTCAATCAGTTGTAGCGGACTTGGTTTATTAAACATATTTCTGCAAAAATAACTGTAGAGACACTGCATATCAATGTCTCTACCAAAATTTTAGTTATTTATCGAATAAATTCCCATCTATAAAACCATTGCTTCAGCATATTAATTTTGAGGGTTAGTTTTAATGGGTATAACCTAAAGGCTGAAAAATTATTTCGCCCACTCTCCCTCTCTCCCCCTTCCCCACTCCTTGCCCTCACCCATCATATTTATTGAAAACGAGTACTACTACTCCACCACATAAGTTATGAAGGGTAAAGCAATGAAAGAAGGTAGGTTGGGTGAAACGGAGTGTAACCCAACGTTGGTGTTGGGTTGCGCTTCGCTTCACCCAACCTACTTAACGACTTAACGACTTAACGACTTAACGACTTCAAAACCCCGCAAAATTAACGTGGTGGAGTACTACTGGTCTGTCCCGTTAGTTTTGATGGGCATATCGTAAATAT
>JAHCMI010000024.1 GCA_019192545.1 Rivularia sp. MS3
CCCCACTCTCCCCCTCTCCCCCTCCCTGCCCTTACCCGTCATTATTAATAGGACAGACTACTAATGGTCTGTCACGTTAGTTTTGATGGGTTGCACGAATTTTATATTTACTCGGATTAATCCTCTGTTTTCTCTTCCTCTGTGCCCTCTAGCTTGAAAAGTTGCTCGTGGGGGAAACCACGCCACTTCTCTCAACGGGGAGAAACCCTTTGGGTTCGCTAGTTTGGGGGACCCAAACCGACACCCCCTTTCCTTGTCTCACCACGCCACTTCTCTCAAGGTCGGGAAGACGACCCACAAGAGTGGCTCCCCAAGACGAACACTTTATGACCTAGCGGTCACGCTCCGAAGGCCGCTGCGCTCTCTGCGGTTATATAATTAAGCCATTTTGATGGCTTCCAAGTTGCACAATGACTTGTCACTTGTCTATGGATGCCATCTGTTGGCGCTGAAGCGCAACTACGAACAATCTACACGATTAAATACTAATGCTACTCAATTGAGAACGATAATCAAACTTGACATAACTTTAAAACTTAGAATACGATTGTTAAGTGTAAATACATAAGTATTAATTCTTCACTATTATTGTTTAATTTGTATAATCAATTACATTGATTTAAAATAATACAAGTCTATTGCGAAGAGAATATGAACATTATTGATGATGAGTAGAAAGACTTATTGAAAAAGTTCCGCAGTTAAAAATATTTATAATAATGGAACAATGAATATGAAGTTTTGATGAAAACTGCGATAAGTCTTAGCTAATTGTACGTATTTTCACTAAGGTAGACGAATTGTTTACATATTTATTGCTCCCTTATAGGAGTAGAGACCTAGACATGAGATTAAGTTCGCTTTTAAATACTGCTGTATTTCCATTATTAGTTGCAATCTCGGGTATTATTAGTTGTTCGAGTCAAGCTAGAGCCGTAACATTTTCGGGTAATGTTAATGGTAGCTGGGAAAAACCGACTGCTGGAAGCATTAATACCGACCCTTACTATACAGGTGTAGATACAAAAGCATTTACATGGGGAGATCCAACTCTTTTTAAAGATGCTTCAGCGAACCAGCTTGTATTTGAAGGAAGTCCCTTTTCTGTCGATGAGGGGTCTTTATTTAAGATAGGCGATTTAACTTATGTGAATGGAACCGTACTTTTAGGTACAAGTGTAGAATCCGTACCTCTAAATCTGAATTTATCCTTTGACAAACCATCTGAGTTAGACCAGTTTTTTAGCTATCAATTTGATTTACAAAATACTCCGAACTTATCAGATGACCCAGATTTAAATGCAGATTTTGTAGTTGTTTCACAAAATGATGCTAAAAGCAACTTTGTTTATAATGGCGATTTATACAGTTTATCTTTAACTGGTTTTAGCCAAGATAATGGAGAAACAAATGTGAATGAATTCCGGGTACGCGAAGGAGAAAAAACTACCGCTGCTATTTATGGTCAGATAAATAAAGTTTATTTTTCTAAAACAGTTCCCGAGCCGGGATTTCCTATAGGTTTATCTTTACTTGGCGTTTACTTCATTGCTAGAAGGAAGGCTAGGAAAGTTAAGTAATAGAATTTGGCAAACTAGAGTTAAAATTTTTTGTATATTAAGAACTTTGATTATTTATGTAGGTAATATTTACTGCATTTATTAAGATTAATCATTTAATTTAGCTTCGTTTTTCAGATGTATTTTAACAAAGGAAAATGTCGCACTATTACATATTTATATAATTAATTAATTAAATCGGCTACTACATCAATTATTGTATTTATATTGATGGGTTTAGATATATGTCGTTGGAAACCGGCAAAAAACGCTTGTTGCTGATTCACTTCACCAGCATAAGCAGTTACAGCAATAGCTGGAATTGATTTAAATTTATCTAATGTTTTAATTCTTTCTATTAGTTGGTAACCATTCGTTTGAGGCATTCCAATATCACTAATTATTAAATCGGGAGTAAACTTCGTAATTATTTCTAATGCTTCCGATGCTGATGCTGCGGTGGTAACTGTTGCACCTTGTTGTTGCAAGACAAAAGCGATTAATTCCAGAGAATCTACCTCATCATCCACGACCAAAATATTTATACCGTTGAAATTTGATAGGGATTGATTTGGTTCTAATAAAACACTAGTACTACTAACTGGCGATAAAGTTGGTATTTTGACTGTAAAAATAGCCCCTTGCCCTTCTCCGGCACTGTCCGCTTCTACGGTTCCACCGTGGAGTTCGACGATTTGACGGACAATCGCCAATCCCAAACCTAAACCGCCAAATTTACGGGTTGTAGCGCTATCCTCTTGGCGGAAATGCTCGAACAGATAAGGAAGAAAATTTCTATTAATACCTTTTCCGTTATCTTTCACCTGGATGCAGGCGTGGTTTTGTGTTTGAGTTAATTCAATCCAAATATGTCCGCCAGATGGAGTAAATTTAACTGCGTTAGATAACAGATTCCATACTACTTGCTGCAATCTTCCTGCATCGCCGTTAACTATTCCTACTTCTGATACTTTTGCGGTATGAATTGTAATTGACTTGGTTTCTGCGGCTAAACGAACTGTTTCTAAAGCAGCTTCAATGACAGTTGTTAGATGCACAGATGCTTCATTTAAGCTGAGTTTACCCCGGAGAATTTTTGATATATCGAGCAAATCGTCAATTAATTGAGTTTGTAATTTAGCGTTGCGCTCGATGGTTTCTAAAGCTGCTTTAGTTTTCTTTGAGTTAACATTACCTTTTTGTAATATTTTCGCCCAGCCCAAAATCGGATTTAAAGGAGTACGTAATTCGTGGGAAAGTACGGCTAGAAATTCATCTTTGATGCGGTTGGCTTGTTCTGCTGCTTCCCGAGCAATTTTTTGGTCGTGAATATCGGTAGAACAACCAAACCATTTTACAATTTCTCCGTTTTCGTTTCTTAAAGCAACCGCTCTACCTAAAAACCAGCGGTATTCTCCATCGCTAGCGCGTTTAAAACGGTATTCAATATGATAGTCGTTACCAGTACTAACCGATTCGCTCCATAGATCTACGCATTTTTGTAAATCATCGGGATGCAATACTGGTTCCCATCCCCATCCTATGGTTTGCTCTAAAGTCATGCCCGTATAGTCAAACCAGCGCTGATTGTAGTAATCTAGAAAACCGTTGGGAAGAGCAGTCCAGACAATTTGTGGCATTGAATCGGCGAGGGTACGGAAATTTAATTCGCTTTTACGTAAAGCTGCTTCTATTTGTTTTTGCTCGGTGATATCTCGTGCTGCTGCGTAAAGCACTTGTTGTTCGGGGAAGGAGGTAACGTTCCAAGATATCCAGTGGTAGGAACCATCTTTGGCTTTATAGCGGTTTTCAAATCCAATAGTATTAATTCCTTGCGCTAGTTTTTCAGCTTCAGTTAAAGTTGAGCTGATGTCATCGGGATGTACGAATTCGATATAAGGCTTTGATGTTAGTTCCGTGGGGGTTAATCCCAAGGTTTTTTCCCAAGCTGGATTTACCTGGGTAAAATAACCTTCAAAATTACAAATTGCCAGCATATCCCCCGATAAGTTAAAAAATCTGTCTCGTTCTTCGGTTACTTGTTTGAGTTTGGTTAAGTCAATGATAAAAGCAACAACTTCTGGATCTGTATCAAAGGGTTCGTTAAGTAAAGCTGCTCCAATTAAAATCGGAATTCGCTGTCCATTTTTATGACAATACACTTTTTCATAAGGTGTACAGATACCTTTTGCAGTTAGTTCTTCAATTGCTTTAGCATCCAATGGAGCAAATTCTGGGGGAGTTAATATATCCCAACGGATTTCACCCGATTCTATTTCCTCTGCTGTATATCCAATTATGTTTAATAGGTACTCGTTAGCGTAGCGCAATCCACCAGCAGTATCGCCAATCACAACGCCAAACATATTTGATTCTACCAATCGGCGCAAACGTCGCTCGCTTTCTTGCAGCGCTTCCGAAGCTTGTTTTCGCTGGGTAATATCGGTAATACAGCCAATTAAACGGATTGGTTTACCATCACTATCTCGATAAACGCTACCTCTTACCCAAATCCAGGCAATTTTCCCATCTGCACGATAAATTCTACATTCAAACTCCCAATCAACGTAGGTTTCCAGCGTTTGTTTAAATAATCTATCTACATATTCGCGATCGTCGGGGTGAACGCGATCGAGGAAAATTTCATAACTCCACTCCGGTAACAGCGATTCATATCCAAAAATTTGGTCGTGTTTAAGGGAGTGATGCGCTTCATAAGGTTTGGTAGTTAAATCTAAATCCCATTCGCCAATTTGAGCAGATTCCAACATAAACTGCAATCGAGCGTCTTTTTCTTGCAGTTGTTCTTTATTTTTTCGTAATTCTTCTGCTGCTTGTTTCTGTGCGGTAATATCTTGAGTAAAGCCAGCCAACCGGTAAGGTTTCCCGTTATCATCATTCACTACATAACCGCGATCGCTCACCCAGAGAATCGAACCGTCGGGACGAATAATCCGATACTCCTCTTCTAAATAACCATTGTCCAAACACCGCTGCCAAGCATCCTCCATTCGCTGTCTGTCTTCCGGATGAATAGTTTCCATCCAAGCATTTAAATCATCGCCTAATTGTTCGCTAGAGCGTCCCCAAATTTTCTCGAAAGCTGGTGAAATATAAAGATGCTGTTGCGATTGCACATCAAACAGCCAAAACACGTTTCCAATAGTTTCAGCCATCTGCCGAAATCTTTCTTCACTTTGCTTTAGAGCTGAAGCTGACTGTTTGGATTCGGTAATATCGGCAGTTATAGCAGCGATTCCCTGCTCGTTAAAATAAGCTTTGATATCAAACCAGCGACCGTCATTAGGACTATAATACTCAAACTGCGTTGGTTTTTGTTCTACCATTACCTGACGCAATTGCTGTTCTATTTGAGTTCCAATTAAATCGGGAAATACTTCCCACAGATTTTTACCTAAAACATCTTCGCGTTTTACTCCCATAATTTCAATTTCACGCTCGTTTAGGTAAGTAAATCGCCAATCATTATCTAAAATTACAAATCCATCCCGAATAATCGATAAAGCATTTTCAATATTGTCTATATTGATATTTTGTAATATATTTTCTGAGATATTTTTTGATATACTATCTTCCGATACGGCTTGTAACTGCTCTATTTCCCAAGTTAATTTATTCTCATCAACTAAATTACTGTTGGTTTCCTCAATACAGCTACAGAAGACTCCAGCAACACTATCATTATTATCATTCAAAATCGGACTATATTCAAAAGTAAAATATCTTTGTTCTAAATGTCCTTTTCCTTCTATATTCAAACGTAAATTTTGATTATTCAAAAAGCAATGTTCGCGTATAACTCTTTCTATATCACAACTAATATCATCCCGAATACTCTTCCATACCTCGGATACCGATTTACCTAAAATTTGCGGATGATTTTTTCCCAATAAAGAAATACAAGCGTCATTATAAAAAGTAGCCAGCGAATCTCCCCAACTAACAAATATTGGGTAGGGAGAACCTAACATAATCCGAATTGCGGTTTTCAGACTTTGCGACCAAGTTTCAACACTATTAAGCGGCGTTTTCGACCAGTCGAAATCACGCATCAGCGCCGCCATGTTGCTATTACCAACGAAAAGATTTTTTCTAATATTTGAAATAGATTTACCTTCCACAATTTTTATGACTCCATTTGTGGGAAATAGATTTTCATCGATATACCTCTATACCTTGCTTGTTATTTGCCACAGTAGAAAGTGATTTTGCAATGCTCAAGCCAAGTATTTATCTACCTAAAGACATATGTTAAAAAGAATGCTTAGCTTTTAAATCGAATTTAGAAGTAAAACTATTAGACAGCGTAATCACAAAATATAAGTCAGAAGAAATAATTTATCTGGATAATCTAAAAAATATACGACTACGATTAATACTATCGTATTTTTATAGTCATATCTTTTGATTGACATATATATATAAATAGACCAATGAATTCTTCTTTTCTTGACTATCTGAAGATAGACTATTAATATTGAACCCTTTTATCTATAGACAATTAAACCTTCTATCTAAAGGATGATTTATCCATCTAACCATTGGTTTACCATGTAGTATAAATGTAGTATAAGCTTTTGAAGGCGATACAGCACAAATTTTCAGCGTGCGTCATGGCAAACCTAAGAGATATCGTTAAATACTTTCGTCCTTACTGGAAGCTGAGTATATTTAGTATTGCAGCATCCAGCGTTTATGAAATTTTAGATTTACTAGTACCTTATGCGATTGGGCAGATATTAAACCTGCTTTCGGGACAACCCTTAGATGGGTTTTTAAAGAGTGCGATCGCGTTCATCTCCGATATTACCAAGTATCCTGCAAACACGAATTTATCTTTAGGTATTTTGCTGGGTTTAATTTTTGTAGTCACGGTAGTGAGAGCGCCGACTCAACCTTGGTTGAGCGATTGGTATCATTGGGAAATTTCTTTAAAAGCAAGACGAAATCAAAGTCAAAAAGCAGTAGAAAAAATTCTGACTTTACCATTAGAATTTTATGATGAAAATAATCCCGGAAGAATAGCTTCGAGAGTAGCAAAAGGACTTTCTAATCATACCTGGACTTATCCAGAAATCACCGGACAATTGTTTCCCAAGCTGTTTCGAGTTTTGGGTATTTTTGGGTTTATTTGCTTTGTTGATTGGCGGATTGCGGCTTTATTTTTGGTTTCATTTGTGATTATTCTCAGTTTTACTTTGAAGAATTTACAGCAGCTAATTAAATATGAAAGTCGCTTAGATAAATATGCAGAAAATACAGAAAGTCGCACATCTGAAATTGTCAGCAATATCAAAACAGTAAAAGCATTTGCCACAGAAGCGAAAGAATTAAAGCGTCAAAAGCAACGTTTAGAGCGCGAACAATATGTAGTTATACATCGCATCCACAAAGGTTATGTCAAACTAAATACCTGGCAAAAAAGCGTCATTCAGTTTTGTGTATTCATGGTGCTTGGTTTAACTTTAACCGCAACCATAGAAGGTAGAATCACCTTGGGTCACTTTATTACCACCTTGACTTTGTCGAGCATGGCATATGCCGAACTCGAACCAATCAGCATTCTTGCCGAAATGTTTGCTCGTCGTTATAGTTCCATGGTGCGGTTTCACGAATTTTTACAAGAACCATCGGGTATTGATTCCCAGGGACTTTTGCAAACGCGAATACCTAAAAAATCCTACAAGTTTACAGGAAAAGTAGAATTTTCACATTTAAGTTTCGGCTATGAAGCCCAGCGTCGGATTTTGCACGATATTAATCTACTTATAGAACCATATCAAACAGTGGCATTAGTAGGGCGTAGCGGCTCCGGTAAATCAACATTAGTAAAACTGCTGTTTCGCTACTTTGAACCCCAAGAAGGCAAAATTCTCATCGATGGCGAAGATATCCGCAACTTAGATGTAGGAGAATATCGAAGAAGATTGGCGATCGTTCATCAAGAAGTAGATATTTTCAACGGTACGGTTTTAGATAACCTGACTTACGGCAACGAAAATGTCAGCTTTGCCCAAGTAGAAGAAGCCTGTAGAATTGCCAAACTCGATGAAGTAATTGGTTTACTACCCCAAGGTTACTATACCGTAGTCGGAGAGCGTGGGGTTAGGTTATCTGGGGGGCAAAGGCAGCGAGTAGGAATAGCCAGAGCATTATTAGTTAATCCAGACGTGCTGGTATTTGACGAAGCAACATCGAGCTTAGATTACGAATCCGAGCGTTCAATTCAGCTAGCAATGAGTTCAATTCAAGGAACCCGCACCACTATAGTTATTGCTCACCGACTTAGTACAGTTCGAGAAGCCGATAAAATTGTCGTTTTAGATAAAGGGAGAATTGTAGAAATAGGCAGTCACGAAGAACTATTACAAGAACAAGGAATTTATAAGAGACTGCATTCATTGCAAGAAACTGGGGAACTACTCAGCTAGCACTTAGGGATTGGGATGAGATAGAGGGGGGGTAGAATTTATAATTCAAAATTCCTAACTTCCAATTACCCAATCCCTAATTCCCATGCCTAATCACCATTTCAGAGTTTTTTCAAAAAAACATTGGTATTTCCCAAACCTTGTGATACTATTAGTAATCGTGAACGACATGGGTCGGTGTCCGAGTGGTTAATGGAGGCGGACTGTAAATCCGCTGGCTTAGCCTACGCTGGTTCGAATCCAGCTCGGCCCATTCTTTTCACTTCTAGATTTTGGATTTAGCTGTAAAAAAAATCCGAAATCTAGAATAAAAGTTTTTTTTGCCGATGTAGCTCAGTGGTAGAGCACACCCTTGGTAAGGGTGAGGTCACGAGTTCAAATCTCGTCATCGGCTTTTAGTATATGATTTTATATTGATAGCATTAGGAAGTTGCATCAAAATCATTGATGGTTTGCGCCGATTGTATGGCATTGACTGATTTTATTTGCAAACGGAAACATTATCAAAATACAGGTTCTAGTAGTTTGTCCCCTTAGTAATGAGGGATTTAATTAATATAACCGCAGAGTACGCGAAGAGCGCAGAGGAAGAGGATAAGAAGGATTAGTCTTGTTAGCAGTGAAGTTAGTGTTACCTCTGATAACTTATGTGGTGAAGTACTAGTGGTTTGTCCCATTAATTTTGACGGGTAAGGGCAGGGAGGGGGAGAATAGCATCGAAGCAATAATAAGTTAATAGCAATACTTTACAAAACATCCTCTTAAAACCTGTTAGAAGCTTGGTGTATTGTGAATGGTTGATATTTTGATTGTAACTATGCTGCTTTTAGTTAATCCCAAACACCTAAAAATTGGTTTTCTAACACAATCTTCATAACATAAGTTACTGATTGCTGCACAAAGATTAAGAAATCACAAGCTATTTAGAGAATTGCGTTAATAGTATCAAAAATCAGGGAATTATAAACCTAGAATATAAAAATATTTTATAAACATGAAAGGGTTTGCATTTCTATCTGGATTGATAAGCGGTTTACTAACTTCGGTAATTGTTTTGCCAGCAGCGGCTCAGATAACTTCTGATGGTACTACTAATACAAGAATTAATCAAAGCGGCAATAATTTTAATATTCTCGACGGTGTTCAAAAGGGAAATAATTTATTTCACAGTTTCAAAGAGTTTTCTATTAATAAAGGTGATGGGGTAGTTTTCAATAATTCTATCGATGTCATGAATATTATTAATCGAGTAACTGGTGGAAACATTTCTAATATCAATGGTTTAATTGAAGCTAAGGGGAATGCAAATTTATTTTTAATCAATCCAGCAGGACTTGTATTTGGTGAAGATGCTAGATTAAATATTGGTGGTTCGTTTCTAGCAACCACAGCAGAAACTATTTTATTTAAAGATGGATTTGAATTTAGTGCTGTAAATGTTCGGGAGAAACCGTTATTAACTGTCAGCGTTCCCGTTGGTTTGCAAATGGGAATTAATCCAGGAGAAATTCGATTAAATGGAAACGGACATAATTTAATCAATGGCAACGCATTTTCACCAAGTAAAAACAATACAAATGAAAGTAATCTCAAAGTAGAGTCAGCAAATGTATTAGCGTTAATCGGAGGTAAAATTTCTCTAGATGGAAGTATAGTTACAGCAGAATCGGGAAATATAGAATTAGCGAGTATTAGAGAAGGTAAGGTTAATTTAAGTCAAACAAATCAGAAATTAATATTTGATTATACAGAAGTTTCTCAATTAAGTAATATTGAATTATTCCAAAAATCTTTAATTAATACTAACGGTATAAAGCCTGGTTCAATTCAGATTATAGGTGAAAATCTAACTGTTAATGATGGTTCAATTATATTAATTCAGAATCTAGGGTTAGATACCTCGGGAAATATCAATATCAATGTTGCTAATTCATTAAACATCAATGGTTCAAGCCTAGACGGAAGTAGTTTTAGTAGTTTGTTAATGGAGACATTCTCTGATAGCAATAGTGGAGATATTAATCTCAAAGGTAAAAATTTAATCCTCAAAGATGGTGCAATTATTTCTAATAATAGTTATAGCTCGGGTAATAGTGGGAGTATAGATTTAGATTTTTCTGACTCTGTATTAATGACAGGTTTTTCACCAATTATATTCAAAGCTAACACTATTACTACTGTTACTTTTGCTTCCGGAAATACGGGTAATATCAATTTATCTACAACAAAAATAAATATGTCAGACGGTAGTTTTCTTGGCCCTGTTACTTTTGGAGACGGTAATAGTGGAGATATTACGGTTAATTCTAGCGATTCAATCGAATTAGTTGGAATTTCTCCTGCTTCTATCAATAGTGCTATCAGTACTAGTACTTTCGGTACTGGGAATGCCGGTGAGTTAACTGTTAATACGCAAAAATTAACCGTTAAAAATGGAGCTAGAATTGATTCTTCTGCCGTTGTTAACGGTAACTCTGGTAGCGTAACTGTCAATGCTTCTGAGTTTGTAGAAGTTAGCGGTGTAGCAGCAGATGCAAGAATTCCTAGTTCAATTAATTCTTCTGCCAATATTTTGGATGAACCTGTACGAAAAATGCTTGGATTACCAGACAAACCCTTTGGTGATTCTGGAAATGTGACTATCAATACACCTGATTTGACAGTTACAGATGGTGCTTTAGTTAGTGTTAGAAATCAAGGTTTTGGAAATGGAGGTATTTTAGAAATTCATGCAAACACGGTTAATCTCAACAATAAAGGAGGTATTACTGCTGCAACTGAATCCGGTAAAGGCGGTAATATCAATATTAGTTTGCAAGATTCTTTATTAATGCGTCGTGGTAGCTTTATCACTACAGAATCATTAGGTATTGGCAATGGTGGAAATATTGATATTAATTCTCCAATCATTTATAGTTTTGAAAACAGCGATATTGTAGCTAACGCAGTCGAAGGAAACGGCGGTAATATTGAGATTAAAACTCAAGGCATTTTTGGGTTAAATTTTCGCGATAAACTAACTTTAGGTTCGGACATTACAGCAAGTTCCGAATATGGTATCAACGGTACGGTAGAAATTAATAATTTTGGAATTGACCCTAGTTCTGGTTTAATCGACTTATCAGTCGAATTATCAGATTCATCGCAGCAAATTACTACGGGATGTTTAAATAAAGCTGGTAATAATTTTGTAGTGACTAGAAGAGGTGGCATACCACATAATCCTAGTAGGGTACTTAATATTAATAATCATTGGTTTGATATTCGCAATTTATCAAGTTCTCGCAGACAAAATTTAAATATAGGTGAAATTACAGCAATAATTAATACAGCAGTCATTGTAGAAGCAACTGGTTTTAGACGTAATCAGAAAGGAGAAATTGAACTTATTGCTTCTACAAATAAACCTCTTTCAATTAATCCAACTTCTGACTGTAATGGAATGAATACGTAATAACACTGCGATAAAAATGTATGTTAGATATCCTTATAAATAGGGAACTATAAATCCAGAGAATAAAAATATTTTTATACCATGAAAGGGATTGCATTTCTATCTGGATTTATCACTTTTTTTCTAATTTCAGGAATCATTCTACCGGCTTCTTCTCAAGTAACATCTGATGGTACTACTGATACAAAAATTAATAAAAGCGGTAATAATTTCAATATTCTCAACGGTATCCCAAAAGAGAATAATTTATTTCACAGCTTCAAAGAATTTTCTATTCCCAAAGGTGGTTCGGCAACTTTCGAGAACTCTGCCAACGTAGTAAATATTATTAATCGGGTAACTGGTGGAAATATATCTAATATTGATGGGTTAATTAAGGCTCAGGGAAGTGCGAATCTATTTTTAATTAATCCGGCGGGAATTGTATTTGGGGAAAATGCTTCTTTAGATATTGGTGGTTCTTTTCTTGGCAGTACCGCAGAAAGTATATTATTTGAGGATGGGTTTGAATTTAGCGCTGTTAATCCTCAAAATCAACCATTATTAACTATCAGCGTTCCCGTTGGTTTGCAGATGGGGATAAATCCGGGAGATATTCAAGTAAATGGAAACGGACAATTCATCATCGACAATCAAGATTTAACATTTTTGTCTCCCGCTGTTCAATTACCCGCTTTAGCTAACCTAGAAGTTACTTCGGGAAAAACTTTAGCGCTAATTGGTGGAAATGTAACGTTGAAAGGAAGTTCCCTTAGAGCTAATCAAGGTCGAATTGAACTAGGAGGAGCAAACAACGGTATCGTAGATTTGCAACCGAGTTTAACTGGTTGGAATTTGGATTATACAGAAGTATCTACCGATAAAGATATTAGTCTCGAATCGCAGTCTGCTATTGATGTAAGTGGTTTGACAAGTCAAGGTATTCAGTTAGTCGGAAGACAAGTCAAACTTAAAGATGGTTCCATAGCATTAATGCAGGTTTTTGGTACAGCACCCACATCTGGGATAACGGTAAAAGCAAAAGAATTGGTGGAAGTCACCGGTACAAACTCCACATCGCTAATCCCTAGCAGTATTACAATTGAAAATCTTGGCTTTGGTACAACAGGAGACTTGGTAATCTACTCTGCTAATTTAGCTATACGAGAAGGGGGTGGAATTGGCTCGTCTGTGTTTGGTTCTAATGTAGGAGCTAATGTTGATTTAAATATTTATGATGAGGTAATTGTTAGCGGAAGTTCCCCAATAAATAGCTTTCGTTTCAGTCGTTTGGGTTCGCAAACTCTTGGTACGGGAAACGGAGGAAATGTAAATCTCTCAACTCGAAAATTAACTGTAGAAAATGGAGCTAATATTGGCTCAGTTGCATTATTTGGTACGGGTACCGGTGGTGATGTAATTATTAATAATGCTGAATCTATAGAAGTTATAGGAGAAGGATTGCATTTCTCGTCATCGATAAATACTTCTACTTTGAGTCAAGGAAATGCAGGTCGTCTTGCTATCAATACAGCTAAATTAACTTTGAGAAATGGTGGTGATATTGATTCAACTACTCTTTCTGCTGGTAATGCTGGAGAAATAAAAATTAATGCGACTGAGTTTATCAAAGTCACAACTCCCGATACTGATAGTAACATTCGTTCGGCTGGTTTTGACAATAGTCTGTTGATAAAGGCTTTGGGTTTACCTCAGATTCTATCTGGAAATGGAGGAACAATTGGTATTAATACTCCAAGCTTAGAATTAACGGGAAACACTTCAGTTTCAGTCGCTAATGATGGAACGGGAATTGCTGGAAACTTAGAAATTAATACAGATACGATTTTTCTTTCCGATAATGCTGCAATAGAAGCTTCTACTGCTTCTGGTAAAGGTGGTAATATTACATTAAACGTGTCGGATTTCGTTGTTCTCCGCAACGGTAGTAAAATTTCAGCAACTGCTGGGGGAACTGGAAATGGAGGAAGTCTTGATATTCAAGCTCCGTTTATTGTTAGTGTTCCTCAAGAAAATAGCGATATAACTGCAAACGCCAAGATTGGTAACGGTGGTAATATTCAAATTAAGACTAAAGGTATCTTTGGTTTACAATATCGTGATAATTTGACTGAAGAAAGCGATATTACAGCAAGTTCGGAATTTGGTATTAACGGTACGGTAGAAATCAATAATTTAGGTATTGACCCCAGTTCTGGTTTAATAGAATTACCTGTAAAGTTATCGGATTCATCTCAGCAAATTAGTACGGGATGTTTAAGTACAACTGATAGCAATTTTATAGTTACTGGAAGAGGTGGAATACCACGAAATCCAAATCATTATTTAATATCAAATCAAAGCTGGTTTGATACAAGTAATTTATCTTTATCTCATAGAACTACTAATGATACGACTGCAACTGTAAATATTTCAACTCAATCAGCGATTATCGAAGCAACTGGTTTTATCCGCAATCAAGACGGAGAAATTGAACTTGTCGCAGCTGAAAATAAACCTGTTTTAATTAGTCAAACTTCTGATTGCAGTGGGAATAATACGTAATTTTACGATATTTATGAGATTTTGTAAGTTAAAAGTACAAATTAGGGAATTATAAATTCGTAAAATGAAATAGATTTAATGCGATGAAAGGGTTTGCATTTTTGCCAAGATTTATTACTTGTTTATTAGTTTCAGTATTTTACTCACCAGCTTCTGCTCAAGTAACTTCCGATAACACTACTAATACAGTTGTTAATCAAAGCAATAATAATTTCAATATTCTCAACGGTATTCAAAAGGGAAATAATTTATTTCACAGCTTCAAAGAATTTTCTATTCCTACAGGTGGTTCGGCTACTTTCAGTAATTCTACTGATGTCGTAAATATTATTAATCGGGTAACTGGTGGAAATATATCTAATATTGACGGGTTAATTAAAGCTCAGGGAAATGCAAATCTATTTTTAATTAATCCTGCGGGAATTGTATTTGGTGAAAATGCCAGATTAGATATTGGTGGTTCGTTTTTAGCTACTACAGCCGAAAGCATTTTATTTGAAGATGGGTTTAACTATAGCGCTATAGATTCGCAACAAACACCATTGTTAACAATCAGCATTCCCGTTGGTTTACAGATGGGAGTGAATCCGGGAGCAATTGAAGTAAATGGAAACGGACATAATCTGAGTTTTTCAGCTAATGGCTTTTTCCCTCCTTTTACCCGCGAAGCAAATCCTCAAGCTTTGAGCGTAAAACCAGGTAAAACTATAGCTTTAGTTGGTGATGGTATTACCTCCACTGGTGGACAAATAATTGCAGAAGGGGGAAGAATTGAACTTGGAAGTGTTAGCGGTGGTGAAGTTAAGCTAAATTCAATTTCTACAGGTTTTGAACTTGACTACAGCAAAGCATCGGGTTTTCAAGATATTCAATTGAATAACAAAGCTTCTTTGGATGCTAGCGAATCCGATATCAATGGTGGAATTCATGTTTCGGGAAGACGAATTAATGTAACGGATGGTTCGGTGGCATTGGTTCAAAATTCAATATCTGCAATGACGGGAGGTAATATTACCGCTAACGCTTCAGAATTGCTTAAGTTTACCGGTACAACCATAGATGGAAAAATTCGTAGTAGTTTAACCAATGAAACAATCACATCCGGTAACAGCGGAAAAATTATAATTTCTACTAAAGATTTGATTTTTTCAGATGGGGGACAAATTATTACCAGAACTTATGATAAGGGAAATTCCGGTGATATAAATATAAATGCTTCGGAATCGGTACAGGTTATTGGTTCTGCTGCTTTAAATCCTCGTTTTCTGAGCAGTATTTTCGTGAATGTTAATGGTGGTGCTACGGGTAATGGAGGGAAACTAACTATTTCCACAAAGCAGTTCACTGCTTCAGATGGAGGACTTATATCGACAGCATCATATGGTTCGGGTGCGGGAGGCAATCTAACTGTAAATGCCGATACTGTTGATATCAGCGGTACAGATGCAGTTTTTAACGGCTCAACCGATTTAAGGGTAGGTAGTTTTAGAGGAGGAGACGGAGGTACTTTAAATATTAATACCCGAAAATTAACAGTGCGAGATGGTGCCAGAATCAATGGAACAACAGTTGGAGAAGGAAATGCTGGCAGCATAACAATTAATGCCAGCGAAATTGTTGATGTTAAGAACGGTACCATTACCTCATCCGCGACTTCTCCCGATTTGCGTAGCGTTCTCAATGGTTTTGATACAGACTCAACGGGAAAAGCAGGAAGCATAAATATTAACACTAATCGCTTGATTGTCCGAGATGAAAGTTCTATATCCGTTGCTAATAATGGCCCTACTGATGCAGGAGAGTTGAGGATAAATGCTAATAGTCTCTTGGTTGATAATCAAGCAATTCTTTCTGCTATGACTAAGTTGGGTAAAGGTGGAAATATTGCTTTAAATTTAAAAGAATCTTTGATATTACGTAACAACAGTTTGATTGATACGGAAGCAATGGCAACGGGTAATGGTGGCAATATCACTATTTATTCTCCTATCATCTTAGGTTTAGAAAACAGCGATATTATTGCCAATGCTGTAGAAGGAAACGGTGGAAATATTGATATTACAACTCAAGGAATTTTCGGCTTAGAATTTCGCGACTCACTTACCGAAGAAAGTGACATTACAGCAAGTTCAGAATTTGGTGTCAGCGGCAAGGTAAACATTAATAATATTAGCCTCGATTCTAATACTGGTTTAGTAGAATTACCTATAGCATTAGCAGATTCATCACAGAAAATAGCATCCACATGTGCCGCTAAGACTGGTAATAATTTTGTCGCAACTGGAAGAGGTGGAATCGCAAAAAACCCTAACGAACAGATTGATATAAATAATGTTTGGTCGGATATTCGCGATTTATCAGCATATCGCAAACGCAGTCATAATTCTAAAATTGCGACGATTTTAAATAAACCAGTAATTGTAGAAGCTACTGATTTTATACGTAATCAAGATGGAGAAATTGAGCTTGTTGCAACTTCCAATAAGTCTTTGAATCAGCAAGCTGTTAATTGTAATACGTTAAATACGTAAAAATACTGTATTTCAAAGATTTTGTTATTACTTTAAAAATAATGGGAACCATAACTTCAGTAAATAAAGTTCTCGTTAAAAATTTACATATAGCCGTTTTCAGTTGGAAGAAGTCAACATTAACCTTACTCAACCTCACTTTTTCCGCTCTGCAACGTTTTGGAGATGGGTAAGGTTAATTAGTGATTCTCTAAATAGTTATCAAAATAATTAAAATGATTTATCTTTTTCAAAAACGTCGCTGGCTGTATATCAGTCTTAGCTTTTTAAGTTTGTTTGCAGTTGTAATCCTACCTTTGTTTTGGAGCATTAATCCTGCAACTGCTTCTTTGAAAAAATCTTCAACTATAGCTATTGAAAAAGCGGATTTAAATGTAAGTTTGTTAAATCAAGGCAGAGAACTGTATCGTCAAGGACGTTTTGCAGAAGCTGCCAATGTTTGGCAGACGGGAGCTAAGCAATATCAAATACAAAATGATACTTTAAACCAAGCTTTAAGTTTAAGTTATCTTTCTCTGGCTCAACAGGAGTTACAGCAGCTAGATAATTCCCAAAAATCAGTCAGTAAAGCTTTAGAGCTATTAAAAACAGCTAAACCTACTCCCCACGCAATTATCTGGGCACAAGTATTAAACCAAAAAGCAGGTTTACAGCTACATACCGGTAAAGCTAATGCAGCATTAGAAAGTTGGAAACAAGCACAGAAATATTACGAACAAGCCAAAGATAATGTCGGAAGTCTAGGTACTCAAATCAATCAGGCTCAAGCTTTGCAAAATATGGGGTTTTATCGCCGCTCTAGAAAACAGCTTGAAGCGATAAATAAAAAGTTGAAGGATATGCCAGATTCGCAAATCAAAGTAAGTGCTTTGCGGAGTCTTGGTGTAACTTTGCAGTCAATGGGAATTTCTAAAGAAAGCCAGGATGTTCTCATACAGGGTTATAAAATTGCTAAAAAAATCAAAGCAGACAATCAAGTCAGCAGCATTTTGCAGACTTTGGGTAAAACTGCTGTAGATTTAGAAGATCCCGATGATGCTTTAGTCTTTTTTGAAGAAGCAGAAAAAGCAGCGAGCAATTCTCAAGATAAATTACAATCGCGTTTGAAGCAGTTTAAATTATTTGCCGATTACGGTGTTAATTCTCATGCAACTCCTTTAGCTCCTCAACTTTTTAGGCAACTCAACGAATTACCCCCAAGCCGTACATCTCTCTACAGCAGAATTAATTATATTGCCGCTTTGAATAAATTAGAGAATTCCAGTCAAATTGTACCTTTGAATAATTTGGGTGAAATGTTGGCAAAAACTGTGAAACAAGCCCGACAAATTGAAGATAAGCAGGCAGAAGCTTACGCTCTTAAGCAATGGGGTGAGTTTTACCGTTTTACCGGACAGTTTTCTGAAGCCGAAAAGCTAACTCAGCAGTCTTTGGATATTGCTCGTCAACTGCAATCGGATGATATTATTGCTCAATCGGCTTGGGAATTAGGGCGCTTGCACAAACAGCGAAATCACAACAAAGAAGCGATCGCTAATTACACCGAAGCGGTAAATGCTCTCAAGGCAATTCGCACGGATTTAGTGGCGGTTAATTCAGACGTACAGTTTTCATTCCGCGAAAGTGTAGAGCCAGTTTATCGAGAATTGGTAGGTTTATTACTCGAAGATAAACCGACTCAAAATAATCTTGTTCAAGCTAGAGATTTAATTGAATCTTTGCAAATTGCCGAGCTAGATAATTTTCTAAGAGAAGCTTGTTTGGATAAAGCCGAGCAAATTGACAAAATTGATGAATCGGCAACAGTAGTTTATCCGATTATTTTGAAAGAGGGTTTAGCAGTTATTTATTCTAAAGCCGGAGAGCAGCTATCTTACAGCATTATTAATAAATCTCAGTCAGAAATCGAACAAACTCTAAGGCAGCTATCGGGTGCTTTAAATCCAGTGTCTGACATCCGAAAACGCAATATTCTATCTCAACAAGTTTACGACTGGCTAATTACTCCGTTGGAAAATCAACCAAATCTCAAGGACACTAAAACTTTAGTATTTGTTTTAGATGGTTTACTGCGGAATATACCGATGTCAGCGCTTTATGACGGCGAACAATATTTAATTGAAAAGTATGCCGTCACCCTCTCGCCGGGATTGCAATTGATGAAGGGAGCATCTTTAAAATCAAACAATATCAAAGCTGTTGTTGCCGGGATTAGCGAAGCTCGCTCTGGTTTTAGCTCGCTTCCAGGAGTAAAGTCTGAAGTCAAACAAATTTCTAGTCAGGTTAATTCTACTTCTACTTTGCTCAACGATAGTCTTACAGAAGCAACCCTTTCGACAAAAGTCAAAAATGGTTCTGCAAATGTAGTTCACCTCGCTACCCACGGACAATTTAGTTCTCGTTTGGACGATACTTTTTTACTTACTTGGGATGGACAAATTAATATCAAAGAACTTTCTGAATTATTGCGGAATCGACAAAGCAGACAGTCTAGAAATATCGATTTGTTAGTTTTAAGCGCTTGCGATACTGCCGCAGGAGACAATCGTGCCGTTTTGGGCTTAGCAGGCTTAGCAGTTAAATCCGGGGCACGCTCCACTGTCGCCTCTTTATGGCCGGTGAAAGATAAAGCTACAGTTGCCTTAATGAACAGCTTTTACCAAAATCTGTTAAAACCAGGAACCACAAAAGCAGAAGCCCTCAGACAAGCTCAGATAGAAGTAATGAAAAATACAGACTTTAAAGAACCCTTTTTCTGGTCTGCATTCGTTTTAGTTGGCAATTGGCAATAGTTAACAGATTAAATTAGAGGCACAATAGTCAATGCCTCTTTTTTACATTTTGTTTAAGCATTCCTATGCAATTATACTGAGACAAATTGCGAGTAATTTTTTTAAAATATAAATAAATTTTTCATTTTTTGCTTGCTCATAAACAACTATAAAAGCAAGCTTCTTTAAATATAATTTTTTTAACTTGCAAACAGCCATTAATAAATTACCATCATCCAATTTTGTAACAGGAGTAAAAAATGAAACAAAAAATTATTGCTAGTACTTTGGGCTTCGCCTTGGTTACTAGCACAGCATGGATGCCGTCACAAATTGTCGGCGCTGTAATGTTCAGTCCCCCACCAGATAGTAATAGCGCTCCTAGTGAAACTACAGGTGGGGCTTCTCGTGGAGGTTTGTTTACACCCGCAACAGGTGAAGATTCTGATAGTTCTGCTCCCAGTGGAGCTACGGGTGGAGCTTCGAGGGGTTTGTTTGAATCTGGTTTATCTGCTCCCGAAAGAAGCGGTAGCGGTTCTTCAAGGGGTTTGTTTGAATCTGGCTTATCTGCTCCGGAAAGAAGCGGAAGCGGTTCTTCGAGGGGGTTGTTTGAGTCTGGTTTATCTGCTCCCGAAAGAAGCGGAAGCGGTTCTTCTCGCAATGGAGCATCCGGTAGCCCTCGAAACGGTCGTCGTTATTTAAGTTACCCCAATCCAACGTAAAACAACCTGCGGCTATTCTGGCGCTTTTGCCTCAAACTTACTATGGAACAACAGTTTCCCAACGTGCTGAAATTTTGGTTTACATACCTAGAACGCAAGCGCTAGAAGCTGTTTTTAGTTTAAAAGATACCGAAGGAAATACTTTACATGAAATGGAAGTACCGATATCTGGTAGAGCCGAAGTCATTTCGATTAAAGTTCCGACGTTATTAACAGTAGATAAAAATTACCAGTGGTTTTTAGCATTAAAAATTGATGGACAACTCAGTACCAGAACACCTTATGTTGACGGTTGGATTAAGCGGATTCGACCAAATCAAGAAATCACCGCATCAATGCAGCAAGGTGACTTACTCAAGCAAGCTGAAGCTTTTGGTAAACATGGTGTTTGGTATGACTGCGTAGCAACTTTAGCTAAATTAAAAGCTGCTCAACCGAACAATCCAACTTTAAATAAGCATTGGTCGGAATTGCTCGAATCGGTTAAACTTCAACAAATCGATCGAGTTCCTATAGTGGCTAGCAATATTAGATAATTTAGATAATAAGGAATTTTGTTTTGCACAAAGTTGATGGGAGATTTTCTTTCTTTAAACTTTTCAAGACGGACTATTAACGAGGCGGTTTCAACGATGAAATCGTCTCTTCATGTTCAATCTAAAATCTCTTTCAGTAATTTTTTTCATAAATTACTTTAAATAATTCTAAAAATATGCATCTGCAATCTCTTCAAAAAAAACTGTTGTTAACATTCACGCCAACTAGATTTATATATAATCGACATATTTTATGACTTACGCAGGCTCACCAATCTAGCGGGGGTTGGGAAAATATAATCTACCCCAAACATTCTATTTTCCCTTGTTTGTACGTAAATCCTAATTTAATTCAATATCAATTTTTTAACTTGAGAAATTATAAATATATTTATGTGGACTAAAATAAAGTCTTTTTGTAAACGGCATGGAAGCATTTTTTTTATTACTCCTACGGTTACTGTTGCTGTTGTAATGGCACAGAGCGTAGGATTGTTTAATTTATCAGAATGGCAAACCCGAGACTGGTTTTTTCGTTTGGGTTATCAATTAGAAGATCGGCAGGATTTAGCTGACAAAATTGTTGTAGTAACCATTGATGAAAAAGATATCCGCTCTGTAGGTAAATGGCCGGTTCCCGATGCTGCTCTTGCCGAGCTAATCGAAAAAATTAGATTGCAGAAACCTCGGGCTATTGGTTTAGATTTATACCGCGATTTACCAGAAGGAGAAGGTCACGAACAGCTTATTAAAGTTTTTCAGACTACTCCTAATTTATTTGGAGTTGAGAAAATTACCGGAGAAAAAGTTAACCCACCGCCAGAATTGAAAAAGAAAGGGCAGGTAGGTTTTGCCGACTTGGTTTTAGATGGCGATCGCCACGTGCGGCGTGCTTTGTTAACTGCGGTAGATAAGGATGACAAAAACACAGAAAAAGGTGGATTAGCAACTCTTGTAGCTTTAAAGTACCTGGAAGCAGAAAATATTAAATTGCAACCTCTCAACGCTAAACAGCAAAAGTATAAATTGGGCAAGCAAGTTTATTTACGGTTAAAAGCAGGAGAAGCTGGTTATAATAAAGCGGATTTAAGTGGATATCAAATTTTACTTAACTGGTATGGCGACGAATCAGCATTTATAACGGTAGCAATGCGGGATGTATTAGCCGGTAAAATACCCACAGATATGATGCGCGATCGCATGGTATTTATCGGTTCGACAGCAGAAAGTACCAATGATTTTCTGGCGACTCCTTTTAGTTCTTCTTTATTAACTGTGGGAACTCCAACGCCAGGGGTTATCGTTCATGCCAATATTGCTTTGCAGTT
This sequence comes from Rivularia sp. MS3, assembly GCA_019192545.1. GTDB lineage: Bacteria > Cyanobacteriota > Cyanobacteriia > Cyanobacteriales > Nostocaceae > Rivularia. The sequence goes on from JAHCMI010000024.1 coordinate 21,898, forward strand.
ATTAAAAGGAGCAAAAACTGGAAAAGCGAATCTACAAGGTTTTTCGCAAATATATTTTTATGTTTGGATAAGTTTATGTTCGATTATTGGTTCTATTGGTAGTTGGTACTTAGCAAGCGGTGATAAAAAAAAGCGTCTTCCTGGAGGAAATATTTTATGGGTAACTATAGGAATTACTATAGGGTTTATCGGTGGTAGTTACTATATATTTTTGAACGGTTTGTTAATACCAGTTACTCCAGCTTTAGCAGCTTTTATTACTAGCGTTATTGCCACTACCAATACTTATAAACAAAAGAGAATCGAAGAAAGTTACCGTCAGCTAGAAGCTGCTAATAACCAGCTAGAAATAGCCAATAATAAATTACTAGACTATTCTAAAACTTTAGAAATAAAAGTAGAAGCAAGAACCTATGAATTAAAAGAAGCGAAACTCGCTGCTGATGCTGCAAATCAAGCTAAAAGCGATTTTTTAGCTAATATGAGTCACGAACTACGTACTCCATTAAATGGTATTTTAGGCTACGCTCAAGTATTAGAAAGAAAAACTGATATTACCGGCAAAAATTTAGAAAGTATAGGTATTATTCATCAATGCGGCTCGCATTTACTGATGTTAATTAATGATATTTTAGACCTTTCTAAAATTGAAGCTCGTAAGTTAGAACTGTTTCCGAATACGGTACATTTACCAAGTTTTTTAAATAGCATTAATGAAATTTGTCGAATTCGAGCCGAACAAAAGGGTATTTCCTTTAATGTCATTTTAGATAAAAATCTACCTGTAGCTGTAGAAGTTGATGAAAAACGCTTGCGGCAAGTATTGATTAACTTAATCGGTAATGCAATCAAATTTACCGATGAAGGTGGAGTTACTTTTAAAATTAATTTAATCGAACAACAGAATATAGATGAAGTAGCAAATAATTCTGCTTGCACAATTAGCTTCTGCATCGAGGATACCGGTGTGGGCATGTCACCCGAGCAATTGCAGAAAATTTTTCAACCCTTTGAGCAAGTTGGCGATGCCGGAAAACGCCCTGATGGTACTGGATTAGGATTGACAATCAGTCAAAGAATTACAGCATTGATGAAAAGTCAAATTCAGGTAGAAAGTACTTTAGGTAAAGGAAGTAGATTCTCCATGCAGCTAACTGTGCCTGTAAACAATGAGTATGCAGCACAAATAAATTCAAATCCACAACAAATTACTGGCATTCAAGGAAAGACACCACAAATTTTGATTGTTGAAGACGATAAAAACCATCTAAGTATCTTAAAAAATTTACTACACTCAATTGGTTTTGCAACTTTAGAAGCAACAGATGGTGTAGAGGGGTTAAACTCAGCCATAGAAAATAATCCCGATGTTGTTTTATTAGATTTAGCCATGCCTAATATGGATGGTTTTGAATTAATGGTGAAACTTCAAGCTAATGCTCAAACATCTTCTATTCCGATAATTGTTTCTAGCGCCAGCGTTTTTGATGCAGACAAACAACGTAGCTTAGCAGCAGGAGCAAAAAGCTTCTTGCCTAAACCCCTTCAGGTAGAAGAATTAACTAAAACATTAGAAAATCTCTTAAAGTTGGAATGGATTTACGATACCGCTAATTCAAATCTTGGTAATGAAATACAATCACAAATTTCGGTGCCATCTACCAATCAAAAAGAATTGATAGAAGCACAAATAATTCCTCCATCAGAGGAAATTGTGCAGCAGCTATATCATTTAGCAATGATGGGAGATATTCCAGCGATTGAGGGAATACTAAAAGAAATCCTAGCCCAAGATAAGCAATTACTTGGTTTTGCAAACGAAATAACCAAGCTTACTGCTAGTTTTCAAACCGCGAAAATTCGTAAATTTCTCAAACAGTTTTTAGTTAAGGAATCAACCCAAAAATGAACGATATTTTATCCCAAACAATGCATATTCTTTTGGTTGACGACAATCCAACCAATCTGAAAGTATTATTTGAAGCCATAGGGGGTTACGGTTGGAAAGCATTAATGGCGACTGATGGAGAATCGGCAATAGAGCAAGCAGAATATGCTTTACCAGATTTAATTCTTCTTGATGTAATGATGCCCGGTATCGATGGGTTTGAAACTTGTCGCAGGTTAAAAGCTAATCCCATTACCCAAAATATTCCGGTTATTTTCATGACTGCTCTTTCTGACAGTACGGATAAAGTTAAAGGTTTAGAAATTGGAGCAGTTGACTACATTACTAAACCTTTTCAGCAACAAGAAGTTATTGCTCGATTAAAACTACATTTAAAACTTTCTCTACTTACCCGCAATCTCGAACAACAAGTACAGCAACGTACCGCAGAATTAAATCAATCTGTTAAGCAATTACAGCAAGCCCAATTACAGTTAGTTCAAAGCGAAAAAATGTCAACTTTGGGGCAGCTTGTTGCAGGGATTGGACATGAAATTAATAACCCAGTTGGTTTTATTAGTGGAAGCTGCTCGAATATCGAAGAATATGTTAATGATATTTTTAGTTTAGTCAAGCTTCAACAAGAAAAGTTATCGGATTCGGGTGATGAAGAAATCGAAGAACTTATCGAAGAAATTGACTTAGAGTATTTGATGGAAGATTTACCGAAACTGATGAAATCAATGCATCAAGGCATCACTCGTTTAAAAGATATCAGTTTATCTCTAAGAACTTTTGCCCGTACCGATAATGCATCTAAAATCGAATATCAGCTTCATGAAGGATTAAACAGTACTTTGATGCTGCTTAAACATCGCCTGAAAGATTCAGGAAATCGTCCGCAAATCGAAATTATTAAAAATTATAGCGAACTGCCACCAGTAAATTGCTATCCCGGACAATTGAATCAGGTATTTATGAATATTATCGCCAATGCTATTGATGCATTTGATGATTTACATGAAAATCACGATCGAAAGCAAGCAAATTTACCATACACAATCATTATAGATACATCTGTAAATTCTATACAAAATACTGTTTCAATCGGCATCGAAGACAATGCTTTAGGAATGACTCCCCAAGTACAAGCTCGCATTTTTGAGCAATCTTTTACAACTAAGCCAGTAGGAAAAGGAACTGGATTGGGATTAGCGATTAGTCACCAAATTATTGTTGAGAAACACGAGGGAACCATAGAATGTATATCAAATGCCGGGAAAAAAACTAAATTCATTATCACTCTTCCGATTTAGTTTTCAACACATGTAATTGGGTAAATTTGATTTATTAATATATAAAATATTTAAATTAAACAGCAATATGAATTGCGTTTATAAAAAGTAGATTTCTCAAAAACTAATTTTTGAGAATGGGAGCCAAAAAACTCCCCGATTGCAGAAGAGACAGACTATCTCAAGAGAAAAATATTTCTAACTAAACTAAACTGATTTATTCAACAATCAGCTTAGTGTAATTATGTGTAATTATTAATTCTATTGCTAATTACTAATAAACAAATCAATCACCTACGTTCGCTACTCCCTACTCCCTTTTCTAAGTTTGTATTCGTTTCGCTGCAATAATTTCTTAGTAGTAACTAACACTAAAACTAATAGCAAAACTTGGATTTCCCAAGGAGCTAAAATTAAACTTAAAACAAGACTAATAATTGCAAATAAGCCTACAAGATATCCCACTTCATCGTTACATCTATTGTAAATATAGCTAGTAATTACACAGATAGAAAGTGGAATAAGAAAAAACAAAGCCATCTTTTCTCCACTCCAAATTTAAAGCATTTGATTTTATACAAATCTAATAAAGCTGCGGCAAAAAGCTTGTGTAACTAATAATACACCTTTTTGACTTTTGCTACAACGTTGTGTCTATACAAACAGCGTCTCGGATGAGAAATCCGAATGTTTTCTTATGGTGCCCGTATATTAGCTTATCACTATATACTAACTCCCTAAAAATAATATAGGGCTTAAAATTACCTTTTATGTAGTGTTTCTTTAAAAATCGCTGGATGATGCTTAATATTCCCCAACTGTTAGCCACTGAGCTTAATCTTAAACCTTTTCAAGTGCAAAATGCCCTAGAATTATTTGCTGAAGGTGCAACTATTCCTTTTGTAGCACGCTACCGTAAAGAGCGTACTGGCGAGATGAATGAAACTCAGTTGCGCGATTTGTCCGATAGGTTCACTTATCTTACAGAATTAGAAGACAGAAAGTCAGTAATATTAAATGCTATTGAAGAACAAGGTAAACTCACTGATGAATTGAAAAAGCAAATCGAATTATGTTTGCAAAAAACGGAATTGGAAGATTTATATTTACCATTTCGTCCCAAACGTCGGACTCGCGCTACTATTGCCAAAGAAAAGGGGCTTGATAAGTTAGCTGAGTTGATAAAATCCTTAAATGTTAAAAATGCTGCTGGTGGTGACTTAAATAGTGAAGCAGCTAAATATATTAATTTAGAAAATCCAGAAAAAGAAGTTAAAACTGCCGAAGATGCCCTTAAAGGTGCCAGCGATATTTTAGCCGAAGAAGTCGCAGAAAAAGCTTCTCTGAGGGCATACTTACGCGAAATGCTTTTAGAGGAAGGGGTTTTTGTTTCTGATATCAAAGACGAGCATCCCGAAGGTACGACAAAATATGAAATGTACCGCGATTATCAAATCAGAGTTCGTAATATTGCACCTCATAATATGCTGGCTTTGTGTCGGGGAGAAAAGGAAAAGATTTTAAGTTACGAAATTGCCTTTGATGAAGATTATGTACTTGAATATTTAGAATCCCAAGAAATTCGCAGCAGACAGCCAGAAATTCGCAAATTTTATCAGCAGATGCTCAAAGATGCATTTAACCGTTTGATGAAAAACTCGCTGACAAATGAAGTCATATCCGAGAAAAAAGAATATGCGGATATTGAGTCAATCAAGACATTTGAAACCAATCTACGCAACTTATTATTATCGGCACCAGCAGGAATGAAACCCGCAGTAGCCATAGATCCCGGATTTAGAACTGGGTGTAAAGTCGCAATATTAGACGAAACCGGGAAATTTTTAGAGTATCAAGCCATATTTCCCCATACCGGAGCCGGAAAACGCAGCGAAGCCGCTAAAAGCCTGCAAAGTCTCATAGAAAAATATCAAGTTGAATTAATCGCCATCGGTAACGGTACGGCATCCCGCGAAACCGACGAATTTGTCACCGAAGTTTTGCAAAATATGCAGCGTAAACCCATCAAAGTCATGGTAAATGAATCCGGCGCATCTATATATTCTGCCAGCAAAGTCGCCATTGAAGAATTCCCCGACTTAGATGTTACCGTGCGCGGAGCTATTAGTATAGGTCGTCGTTTGCAAGATCCCTTAGCCGAATTAGTCAAAATTGACCCCAAATCCATCGGCGTGGGACAATATCAACATGACGTAGACCAAAAATTGCTCAAAAAGAAACTAGATGAAACCGTAGAAAGTTGCGTTAACTACGTCGGAGTTGATTTAAATACAGCATCCAAAGAACTTTTAACATCGGTTTCTGGAATTTCGTCCGCAGTTGCTAATAATATAGTCCAATATCGCAACGAAAACGGAGCCTTCAAAAATCGCCGTCAATTATTAAAAGTTCCTAAATTAGGGCCAAAAGCATTTGAGCAAGCAGCAGGATTTTTACGAATTCGTGGCGGTGAGAATCCTTTAGATAATACCGCAGTGCATCCCGAAAGTTATGCAGTAGTCAAAAATATTGCCACAGATTTAAAAGTAGAATTAAAGCAAGTTACGCAAATAGCCGAAAATCTCAAAAAAGCCGACTTAAAGAAATACGTCACCGATAAAGTAGGGGAACCCACCTTAAGAGATATTATCGGCGAATTGGAAAAACCCGGAAGAGATCCACGGGCTGAATTTAAATATGCCACCTTCAAACAAGGGGTTAACGAAATTTCTGACTTAGAAGAAGGAATGGTATTAGAAGGAATTGTTACCAACGTTGCTAACTTTGGTGCTTTTGTAGATGTAGGAGTGCATCAAGACGGTTTAGTGCATATATCTCAGTTAGCAAATCAATTTGTCAGAGATCCCAAAGAGATAGTTAAAGTTGGGGAAGTTGTTAAAGTTAAAGTTTTGGAAGTTAATCAGAAGTTGAAGCGGATTGGTTTGTCGATGAAAGCTGTTAGTCAGTAACCTCCCTCACACGCCACTTCCTACAACGGAGGGGAGTGGCTCCCCAGCCCTTGTTTTAACCTCACCCCAGCCCTCTCCTTGTTAAGGAGAGGGAGTTAGAAGTTTGATGTTAAATGGTAGGTTGGGTTAAAGGTGCGAATATATTTGTGATTATATTTTCATCTTTGTTAATAAATACCAAATTATCTAGTTTGTCCGCAAATTATTTCAAGCCGCAGGGCACCCTACAATTTTTTTTACATATTAAACTCTTAATTACATTCCCCGGCGGATGCGAATACAGTCAAATAAATCGTAATTATTTTGACAGTTGAATGGTGCGTGACGGCATCCGTAAATCCTGTCCGTTATGCTCGATAAATTATTTTAGCCGTCACAGCACCCTACAAAAATCATTGAATTTTGTTGCACCATCACAATTGCTCAACCCAACTATATTAATTCCAGGAATTACCATAAACTAAAGTGGCAGCTTTAAGATAAACGTAAATCAAATGAGTGCAGGGCAAAACAATTCTAAGTCAATGGATGTTTTTGGCGTGGGTAACGCTATGGTGGACATCTTGGCGATGGTAGAAGATGATTTCGTTAAACAAAATGACCTGAGTAAGGGTGGTATGACTCTTATGGATTCCGAAAAACAAGGTCATTTATTGCGGGAGTTGAAACATCATTCCCTGGAACTGAGTTCCGGAGGTTCTGCTGCTAATACAATGATTGCGATCGCGCAAAGTGGTGGCAAGGGTTTTTATTCTGGTAAGGTTTCTCGCGATACTAATGGTGAGTTTTATCGCGAGGATTTAATTGAAGCTGGAATTGGGTTTGATGTTCACCCCACCGAAGAAAATCATGGTTCAACTGGAACTTGTTTGGTTTTAACTACTCCGGATGCCGAACGTACTATGTGTACGCATTTAGGAGTTTCGACAAATTTAGCTCCTACCGATATCGATGTAGATAAATTGGCTCAATGTAGATATAGCTATGTCGAAGGTTATCTTTGGGATGCACCAGAACCAAAGAAAGCTAGCATTGAGACTATGGAGCAATCCAAGCGTCATGATGTAAAAGTTGCTTTTACCTTTTCCGATTTATTTTTAGTAAGTCGTTTCAGCGATGATTTTCACAAATTAGTTTCAGAATACTGCGATGTGGTATTTTGTAACGCTGACGAAGTTCGTAATTTCTTTGGTAGCGACTCTCTACAAGATTGTGCTAGCAAACTCGGTGAAATCGTTAACACCGGATTTATTACCGATGGTGCTAATGGCTGCTTGGTAGTAGAAAACAAAGAGATTGTTAACGTACCCGGATTTCCAGCCAAAGCTATTGACACCGTTGGCGCAGGAGATTCCTTTGCCGGAGGAGTATTATACGGATTAACCAATGGTTTGAACGCTCAACAATCAGCACGTTGGGGGAATTACATGGCTTCTTGTATAGTACAAGTCCACGGCGCTCGCCTAGATAAATCTATGGCTGACAAAGTTGCAGAAATTGTCGGCAAATAAAGGTTTGTAGTAAGGAATTAATTCCTTACTACAAGCTTTAATATAAAATCAGATATTTTCAAATGCCAACCTACAAAGTACGGTTAATCAACCAAGAAATCGGATTAGATCGCATCATCGAAGTACCACAAAACGAATATATATTAGATATTGCTGAAGACGAAAATATCCGCTTACCTTCTGGGTGTAAACAAGGTAATTGCTCAGCTTGTGTAGCAAAAGTAATCAGTGGAAAAATTGACCAAAGCGAACAAACTTTTCTTAATAACCAAGAAATAGAAGCTGGTTATACTATCACTTGTGTTGCTTATCCTTTATCCGATTGCACCCTACAAACTCATCAAGAGCAAGTTTTATATAACTCTTCCCTTTACTTTAAATCTAATAGTTCAAAATCATAATACTGCAACTTAATATACATAAATTATCAGCTAGTAGTTGACTTACGAGTTAAGAAATCACACCGACAATTTAATACTCCTTAACATTAGTGTAATCTTTGATTTTCAATGCTCAATGCCCTATTCCCCATTCCCTACCTTTCGATATAAACCAAATCTATCTTGTTAGAGAGGTTTGCTTAGACATAATTGTTCACTATATATATAAGAGTTCAAAAGACAATTTTTCTTTTAGGTACAGATTATGTTAGGCATATTTTTAACAACCTTAGCAACTGCATTAAGCTTGCTAATTGTAGACATAGTAGTTCCAGGCGTGAACTTAGCTAACTTCCCATCAGCAATGATTGCTGGTTTAGTAATTGGTTTAGTAAATGGTTCCATCAAGCCTATTATTTCTACCCTTTCCTTACCAGTTAACTTATTAACATTGGGAGCTTTTTCGCTTGTAGTTAACGGCTTTTGCTTCTGGTTAGCAGCAGCTTTAACTCCTGGATTCGCAGTAAGCGGACTTATCGCTTTCTTCGTTGGTCCCGTTATCTTATCTTTAGGTAACACCTTTATCAGTAACTACTTTGTAGAAAGAAATCTTCTTGCAGGTAAAGCAAACAATAATGCTGAATTACCTTCTAGCTAATTAATAGATTTTTAATTAATAACCAAAATGTATCTTTAGATAGAATTATAAATTTTGGTTAGCCTCAATCACTTCAATTAACTGTAATTCAAAAGGTCAAAAAACTATGAAACTTTTACTTGGTTTACTCGTACCCCCCGTTGGTATTTTCTTAACTTATGGAGTTGGTCCTACATTATTTATTAATATCGGATTAACTTTATTAGGATGGCTTCCCGGAAGTATTCACGCTATATGGGCAATTTCTAAGCATAATGAAATGGAAAGAAGCGTATAATTTTTCCGTCTCATGCGAGCAAGAATTTAATATAGGATACTGGGGGGTGGATAATTTTCCACCCTTTTAGTTTGAACAATGTAATATAAGTTTGCTGATATAAAAATATACCGCTTTTCACTTAGAGAATGTTTGAGAAGTATAGTTTTTATAATTCTGGGAAGATTCCCCCTTCCCTTAAAAAAAAGGGGGTTAAATTTTCCCAACTTAGGGAGTTATTAAAAGCTTCAAGTATAATCAATCTGTAGCTTTCAAAACATCCTAATTATGTTCAAAATTAAAAAGACGTTGCAATGCAACGCCTCTACATAAATATTCATACCTTATCAAACAACCAGAAAATATTGGTTATTTGTTGATTGATTTATTTACTTCTCTTTTAACCATTCAGCAGTAGTTAAAAGCAACTCTCTTAACTTTTGTTTTAGCTGACGCTCTTTTTTCGCTAATGAAGTACCAGCTTCAGCAAGTTTTGTATCCATATCAGAATGCTTATCTTTAACCTGAGTAACTACTTCTTCTCCTTGGGGACGAGCTTTTTCGTACCAGGTTTTAGCATCGTTTAGAAAAGTTTGTACGTTATCACCATCACCACCATAACGAGCCGCTAAATTAGCTCTTACAACAGCTAATTGTGCCTGTAATTGAGCGTAGCGTTTCTTTAACAAAGAAACTTCTTCGCTATTTTTTATTGATTCAACAGCAGATTTAATTGCAGTTTGAGCTTCAACAGATTTTTCTTGAGTAGTGTCTTGAATCTCTGTCAAAATACCATCAACTTCCTGCTGAATTTTATCTTCTTCTTCATCTATTTGAGCCTGTAGTAACTTAACTTCTGATTGAGTTTTATTTAAAGCTTCCCGACGTTTGCTATCAACAGCTTCCACAGCACCTTCAATAGATGCAGTAATTTCTTCTTTGATTTCGCTACCTTTTCCTTGTAAGCTTTCAGCTACAGCCGAAACAGCATCTTTAACAAGTACTCGAAGTTCCACCGAACCTTGTTTAAATTCCGAAACAACTCCACCGACAGCAAGTCTAACAATTTCTCGAATTCTATCAACTCTTTGCTGTCCGGTTTCTTTTACTTGTTGCAAGTCTGTTTTAATTTGTTCTTTGATATTGTCAGCCATATTCTATACCTATGCAAATAATTTAGAAAATTTTATTGACATATTGTTGCCTCTATATAGTGACGTACTAGTTTATAGAAGTGCTACATCCTTTAGATAGAAAATAGTAATAAAAATTGAATATATTCCATAAGATGTATATTTGATACTTGAGAATAGATAATTGGTATATAGCCGCTTTGATAAATCAACCAAAAATAGTAAATAATAATTAAATGATAAAATTAAAAATATCTTTCCTATAGTTAATGTTTTTATGTATCAAAATGAGAAGTTTGATTAAATTTGTCATATTTACAGTTTTATTATTGGTAATTTATCTGCAACAACCACTTTTAGCAGATACAGTCGATAAAGCAAGCGGTGCAAAAGTATTTTCAGCAAATTGCGCTGGTTGTCATATTAATGGAGGTAACATAATTCGACGCGGTAAAAACTTGAAAATGAGAGCTTTGAAAAAATATAAAATGGATTCCGTTGAAGCGATTTCTAATATTGTCACATACGGTAAAAATAATATGTCAGCTTACAAAGACCGTTTAAGCGAATCAGAAATACAAGCTGTATCTACTTATGTTTTAAAGCAAGCTGAAAATAATTGGCGAAAACAATAGACAGTTATGAGTTAGGAGTGAGGAGTTAGAAATTAATAGTTAGGAATGATTTTATTACTCAACCTCTAACCTTTAACCGATGACAACTACTTATCTACCAAAATTAAACGTTCCCGGACCTAGGGTGCATCCAATTTTAGGACGTTTACCGATGATTTTAGGTTTTGCTAAGGATTCTATCGGATATACTCGCCATTTATTTGAGACTTATGGTTCGGTGGTTTCAATGGTAGCAGGTGGTGGTACTCATATATATTCACCGCTTGCGGAATGCCCCGGTACGGTTTTTACTTGCGGCGCTCAAAACGTCCGTCAAGTTACCAGCCAGCACGAAGTTTATTATAAATATCCCTTGTCGGGGATGATATATAGCAAGCATAACGATTCAAAACGCACCGAACCTCTCAAGCATTTTGGTGTTGGTTTATTTGGTGTAAATGGCGCTACTCACCGGCAACATCGCCAACTTTTGATGCCAGCTTTTCACAAGCAGCGTATCGATTCTTACCGCTCGGACATGATTGCTATTACTCAATCGGTACTCAAACAATTAACAATAGATAAACCGGTTGATATCGCTCAAATAATGCGGTTGCTGACTCTTCGGGTAGCGACTAAAACTTTATTTGGTAGCGATGTTGGTCAAACAGGTGCCAAAACCGGAGAGATATTACAACAAGCACTAGCAATAAATGGAAAATTGGCGGTTGCACTTTTACCTTTTGATATTCGGGGACTTCCATACCATCATTTACTCAATTTATTCGCGCAACTCGATGATGAAATGCGGGATTTAATTCGCTTCAAACAAGCAAATAATATAGATAATGGCGACGTACTTTCAATGCTTATTCAAGCACGAGATGCTCAAACAGGTTTAACTTTAAGTGAAGATGAACTTTTAGGACATGCAGGAGTTATCTTTGCAGCAGGACATGAAACCAGCGCCAATGCACTCACCTGGACGCTATTTCTACTTTCGCAACATCCCCAAATAGCCCAAGACGTATTCGATGAACTGCAAAGCGTATTAAATGGAGAAGCACCAACGGTAGAACAATTACAAAAATTGCCTTTATTAGAAAGAGTAATTAAAGAAAGTATGCGCGTATTAACTCCTGTACCTTGGAATGCTCGTATTACCTCCCAAGCAACCGAACTCGGAGGTTACGAATTACCTAAAGGAACGGAAGTTTTTGTCAGCATTTACCAAACTCATCACTTACCTGAAATTTACTCCCAGCCAGAAAAATTCAACCCTCAGAGATGGGAAACATTTGAACCCACAATGTTTGAATACAACCCCTTTAGCGCCGGAAGTCGTATTTGTATTGGTGCCGGTTTTGCCATGATGGAAATCAAAATCGTATTATCAATGTTATTGCAAAAATACCGCTTAGAATATATCCCTCAGCAAACGATAAATCGTTCCGGCAATATTGTCATGGCACCAAAAAACGGTATAAAAATGATAGTTCGTCAACAAGATTACAATTTCACCCAAGGAGTCGGTGGAGTCAAAGGGAACGTCCGCGAAATGGTTGAATTACCTCAGTGAAGATTAGATACGAAACAGAGCTTTCTTATTATGATGCTAGGAAAAAACCGCTTCCTGACACTGGGATAAAATATGAGTTTCAACTATGTTAGTTTTGAAGTCGAAAAATTTTCAAAAACATATTTCATCGTATAAGATTGTGAACAATAAAGGCGTAACAGTTTGGTTAACAGGTTTGAGTGGTGCGGGTAAAAGCACAATTGCCAGACATATCGAAAAAGAACTTAAGGCTCGGAATCGTCAAGTTGAAGTTTTGGATGGGGATTTAATTAGAACTTGGCTGTCTCAAGGATTGGGTTTTAGTAAAAAAGACCGCGATATAAACGTGCGTCGGGTAGGATTTGTAGCTAATTTGCTCAGTCGCAATGGTGTTATAGTTATTGCTGCCACTATCAGCCCTTACCAAGATATTAGAGATGAAATCCGAGCCATTAACAAAAATTTTATCGAGGTTTATGTTAATGCTCCTTTAGAAATATGTGAAGCCCGAGATGTCAAGGGATTATATGCAAAAGCCAGAGCCGGAGAAATTAAAGGTTTTACAGGTATTGACGATCCATACGAGGTTCCCATGAACCCTGAAGTTATTTGTGAAAGTGGGAAGGAAACTGTTGAAGAGAGTGCTGGTAAAGTGATTCGGGCTTTGGAGGAGTTAGGCTATCTTCAGGTGGCTGCTGAGTCTCTGAGTTAGCTAGTTGCTTGTAGCTTTTGCGTGAAAACGGCAATATGTTAATAGTACTTATAAACTATTAATAGAGCGCGATCGCCAACAATCTTTCTTCTGTCTGCTCTGCCATGAACCATAAACAAAAGGTAGTTATAAAGGAATCGAACGCTTGTGGTTACGCTGGTACGACATTAATAATAATTGGCTGCTAACTCCCGCAGAACAAGAACGTCAAGGAGCCGAACAAGAAAGTCAAAGAGCCGAGCGTTTAGCTGCAAAACTGCGAGAATTAGGCGTTAACCCCGCTGAATTGTAAAGACGCGATTATTGCGTGTTGACATCGCTTATCTACAACTATGTAACAAATTGTATATTTTTCTCTTGCTTCCTGGTTGTATCTAGTTCGGTTACAACACTAACAACATCATATATATTAGCTAAGATGATACACAGCCCCGTTAGAGGTTTGTTGTATTTTCTCATAATAAGAACTGCAATAATTAACTAAAAATAACGCCCCTCCACCAAAAGGTAACTCATGCAAACAAGTACTCTGCTTCTTTCCAAACAGCTTCCCAATCTGCAATACTCTTCTACACAAGAGCAGTTTGATGAAACTTGGGCAGCACCTTTGTCTACTCTCTTAGGTTTAGGACGTGCTGCGGGCGCTGACTTTCTCGAATTCTTCTTAGAGCGTGTAAATTATATTAGTTGCTTAGCAGAAGAGGACACTATTACCAGCATTACTCCTCGTCTTTCTACTGGTGCCGGAGTTAGGGTGTTTCGCGGTAAAGCTGATTGCTACGTTAGTACAAATGATATTTCGTTTAATGGTTTAAAGGCGGCTTTAGAAAAAGCTTTGGCTATTGTGGGATTGCAATTGCCAGCGCCAAATGCTTTTATCCCCGAAATTAATCTGGAACTATTTAGAGACTATGCATCAAGCAGAGGCAAGATTGCATGGTTGCCTTTATGTACTACCATGCGAGAAATGGGAGAAGTCTTGCTTGATAGTACCAATCAGCTAAAGCAAAAAGCTAGCCATATTCAATCCCGCCGTGCTTCTTATTTCCGCGATTGGCAGGAAGTTTTAGTTGCTGCTAGCGATGGAACTTTTGCCCGCGATATCCGCTTAACTCAATCAGTAGCATTGAGTTTGTTGTGTGCTGATGGCGCACATCGCAGTTCTATAGCCGAGCGTGGCGGTAACACTAGCGACCCTAATTTTCTCAAAACTTGGGATTTCCAACAAGCAGCAGAAAAAATCAGCGAATCTGCTGGAAAAATGCTTTACGCTGACTATGTAGATTCAGGTAATTATCCGATTATTATGGCGAATCACTTCGGTGGAGTAATTTTTCACGAAGCTTGCGGACACTTACTTGAAACTACTCAAATAGAACGTAATACCACTCCTTTTGCTAATAAAAAAGGTGAAAAAATTGCTCATGAAGCTTTAACAGCTTGGGATGAGGGACGTACCGATAATGCCTTTGGCACCATCGATATGGATGACGAAGGTATGCCAGCCCAAAGAACATTATTAATTGAAAAAGGGATTCTTAAAAATTTCTTGGCAGATAGAACTGGTTCGGTACGTACCGGGCATCCGAGAACTGGTAGCGGAAGAAGACAGAATTTTACTTATGCTGCGGCTAGCCGGATGCGAAATACTTATATTGCTACCGGCGAACATTCCATTGATGATTTGTTTGCCTCTATTGATAAAGGTATTTACTGTAAGAAAATGGGCGGTGGTAGCGTCGGTGCCACTGGTGAATTTAATTTCGGCGTAGAGGAAGCCTATTTGATTGAAAACGGTAAAATGACTAAGCCTTTGAAAGGAGCTATTTTGATTGGCGAAGCTCAAGAAATTATGAATAAAATTTCCATGTGTTCGAGCGATTTATCTTTAGCTCCGGGTTTCTGCGGCTCTGTTAGTGGTAGCATTTATACTACTGTAGGACAACCACATATCAAAGTTGATTCGATTACCGTTGGCGGACGTTAAAGAGAGTTAGGGGTTAGGAGTTAGGAGTTAGGAGTTAGGAGTTATCCCTTCATTTTTCCCCAATTCCTAATTCCCTATGCCCTATTCCCTATTTTCCATTCCCTATTCCCTATTCTCTATTCATTAATAATTATGTCTAACATCCAGGAAATAGCAGCTTCTGCTAAAGAAAGTGCCGATAAAATTGGTATCAAAAAGTTTGATATTTATGGCTCGGCAGTAGATTCAACTAGCGTCCAAGTTGACAACGGCGAGCCAAAGCAAGTGAAAGCAACCTTACTTTCTGGTGTCACCGTGCGAGTATGGAATCAAAATAATACAATGGGTGTCACTAGTACTACAGATATCGATCCCAAAGGATTAGAATTAGCTTTAAAAACTGCATTTGAGGCTAGCTCATTTGGTGTTAAAGAAAATGTACCCGATTTTAGTCCCGAAGCTAAAACCCCAATAAATAACGGTAAATCTCACGAGCAGGCAACTCAAGCACCCGTTTCATCTTTAATAGATAGTTTGTTAGCAGCAGAAAAAGAAGTGCTTGCATCTCATGAAGCGATAAAAGGAGTACCTTATAATTCTTTATCGCAAAGAGAAATTGACAGATTTTATCTTAATAGTGATGGTGCAATAAGAGCCGAATCTCATTCTTTAGCTTCAGTGTTTCTTTACAGTAAAACCGAGCAAGAAGGAAGAAAACCTCGCAGTGCGGGTGCCTTTAGAATCAGTCACGGTATGAATGATTTAGATATCGATGGCTGCATCAAGGAAACTGCCGAAAAAACTATCAGCCATTTGAACTATCGAAAAATTCCTACTGGTAAATACATGGTTGTGTTTTCTCCAGATGCTTTTTTAAGCTTGTTGGGTGCTTTTTCTAATTTGTTTAACGCTCAAAGTATTCTTGATAAACAAAGTTTATCTAATCCCGACGATATAGGTAAGGAGATTGCTTCTCCTTTGCTTTCGCTGTACGATGATGCACTTCATTCAGCAAATATTGGTGCTGAAACTTTTGATGGAGAAGGAACTCCCACTCGTCGAATATCGTTAATTGAAAGTGGAGTTTTGAAGAGTTTTCTTCATAGTGCGGGTACAGCGAAACGAATGAATGCTCAACCTACAGGCAATGCCAATATCGGCGCAAAAGTAACTGTTAGCCCCAATTTCTATCACGTTTTTGCAAGTAAAGCACCGGAGCAAGAGTTAAGTTTGGAAACTGCTGAAAATGTAGTTTTAGTTGATGATTTACAGGCACTGCACGCAGGAGTAAGGGCTTTACAAGGTTCATTCTCTTTACCGTTTGATGGTTGGTTGATAAATAAAGGAGAAAAAACCAGTATTGATTCAGCAACTATAGCTGGAGATTTTTGCGAACTTCTTAAATCAATTGTGTTTGTAGAGAAAGAAGAAGAATTAACTCCTGGAGGAGTTTGCCCTCGTATTTGGGTGGAAGGTTTATCGATTACCGGCGAATAATTAAGTAATTTTAATCAGATCGATTCTTCTTATCCTCTTCCTCCGCGCCCTCTGCGTGTTCTGCGTTTTTTTACAAGCGCTCTTAACCCCTCATAACTTATATGGTGAAGTATTAGTACTCCACAACATTAATGAAAGCGGGGTTAGAAGTCGCTACGTAGGTTGGGTGAAGCGTGCGGCGAGCGCGTTTCCGATAGGACATAGCGCCACGAACACGCGGATGTTGGGTTACACTGCGTTTCACCCAACCTACCTTCTTTCATTGCTTTACCCCTCATAACTTATATGGTGGAGTATTAGTATTTCACTACATTAATTGAGGGGTTAATTCTTTGTTCGTATTCACAGCAAAACAGGTAGAGTTAATTTAGCAGTTGAGTGCTAAATTAACTCTACCCGAATGTAATTTATTCTATTAATAATAGTCAAAAGCTTTATTCTTGCTCTTCTAAATATTCACCACCAACGCCTATGGAGGTATTAAATACGTCTGCTCCCGCTAAATTCGCACCTACCAATGTTGCATCTTCTAATTGAGCGCTATATAGCTGAGAACCACTCAAATTAGCATTTGTTAAGTCAGCTTTATTTAGAGTTGTGCTATTAATAAAAGCGCCTTCTAAATTCGCACCTTGTAAATTTGCACCGGTTAAATCGGCACCTTCTAAATTTGCTTCTTCAAGGTTGGCTCCTCTTAAATCGGCGTTTCTTAAATCAACACCAATTAAATGAGCGCCTCTTAAATTAGCACCTCTTAGATTACAGCCATAACATTCTCTTGTTAGGTTTAACTGCAATACCTGTCTAGATACAGGTTTTTCGGCTTGGGCGGTACCACCTACAAACATAGTAGTTAGTACTGCTGCTGCTGCAATAAGTTTAGTTTTCATACTTTAAATTCCTCCACCATAAAGCAAATCTTGTTAACTAATTAGGTAAAGATAAAATTTATATTTCCTCTTTTAGAGACAAATTAAAAATTATCTTAATTATCAAGAATTGCGACAAATGTTGTTTAATCAACTGTTTATATAATCGCTTAAATTAAGCGTAATGTCTTCATCCTAACGATTGAATTTTCAGATATTTAGGAATATATTTATATCCAATAAATAATAGAAATATATTGTATGAGTATTCCTAAGATAGAGCATGAGAACGAATCAGCTAACAATTTTCCATATTGCCGTTGTAACCAACTTTTACGCTGATTATCGGCGTATTTGTCATTTATATTGTTACGTCTGTCAAAACTCTATCGTAAGGTATAACCAAGTTAAGACATCATTGATTTGATATCCTATAAAACAATTTTTGACCGAATTGAATACTTTTATCAAAGAATAACTGACCTTACCCATCGCAAGTATGATTTGCCTCTACTTGCAATTTTGGCAGGATTCACAGAGCATAATACTTATAAGACAATTTTATTTATATTTCAATTGAGCAATGCAGAATAATTAATAGTAGTTAAGGCATAAAAAATGAATACCATCCGGTTTAGCAAGCAACTGAGACTTTATGAAAATGCTTCAAAGATGACATCATATAAAGTTAAATTACTGTAAGTATAGAAATAGAGCGATAATAATTGTCTACTTTAGAATTTAAACTATTAAACTGGAACCATTTACATAAAAAATTAAACTCAGTAATACAAATGAACCATATTTATCTGTTTGAAGTGTGAATCAGACTTGGCTGGCAAAATACAAGATATGATGCTTACGCTTAAGCAAGCAATACCGTATTATAAAAGTTTCCGATTTATTCACAAACCATAAATACCAACCATTTAGATAATAATTTGATTACCTTTGATTACAGATCGCAATCATGCCTATGGAAAAGGGTTCAAATCTGACTCATCAACTTCAAACGCGATTCAACCTTCGTCAAAGAACAAGCTGAGTCTATTTTTGTAGCAGTGGTACTTAACAATCCGGTTACATTATATGAAACTGTAGGAAAACTATCTTAATGGTTGTATAGTTTACTCCGCATAGGTGTATATATTCCTGATTTCGCTAAAATAACGAAGCATATCCTTAATTATCAACATGGGCTGGAACAACATCTAAAAAATATCCTTATGAATCAACTCAGCAATGGTTTTACCATATTCCTCAGTTTGTTAGTGGAAGCAATTCCTTTTCTGTTGCTAGGGGTTTTATTCTCCAGTATGCTGCTGTTTTTCGTTGATGAGCGGGCAATGGTAGAGAGGGTACCTAAGAATCCATTAATTGCAGCATTAGCAGGTAGTTTATTAGGCTTCTTATTTCCGGTATGCGAGTGCGGTAACGTGCCAGTCGCACGAAGATTTATCATGCAGGGAGCGCCTACATCTTTTGCGATTGGTTTTTTGCTTGCAGCCCCAACGATTAACCCAATTGTAATTTGGGCAACATGGACTGCATTTCGCGAACAGCCAGAAATAGTAGTATTAAGAGTATTATTTTCTTTAGTAATCGCTACAATTATCGGTTACGTATTTAGCTTTCAAAAAGATTTGAGTCCGATTGTTCAGCCTACACTTGCTCGTTACTTAAAATTCAATCAGCCGCAAAAAACACTCGCAAAAGAAGCTTTGGGGGGTTCTAGCTTAGAAAAGCAAGCAGTACCTAGTATGTTAAAGCCCGGTACTTATTTATTAGGTGGAAAACTTGGCGGGCAAGCCGTGCGAATGGAAGCTGCCGGAGCAATGCAAACAGCCGCACCTGCTTATAGTCCGAGCAAGCCCTTTTTTGACAAAATGCAGCTTGCTATAGATAATACCATACAAGAATTGCGGGAATTAGGAGCCGTACTTGTTTTAGGAAGTGCGATCGCGGCTGCAATTCAAGTCTTAGCACCTCGCGAATTAATTCTAAGTTTGGGTATAGGGCCAATTATTTCTATACTCACAATGCTGGTACTAGCGACTGTTGTATCAATTTGTTCTACAGTTGACTCTTTCTTCGCTTTGTCTTTTGCTTCGACTTTCACCAGCGGTTCTTTATTAGCTTTTTTAGTATTTGGGCCTATGATTGACCTCAAAGGTATTGGCTTAATGCTATCAATATTTAAACCGAAAGCAGTAATTTATCTTTTTCTCTTGGCAGCACAATTAACTTTTCTATTTTGTTTAATACTCAATCTACATTTCCTTTAAAAAATGAAATTTTAATATGAAATGTATATTGTCTGGCACGAAGGAACCATTTGTAATTTTATTGGTGAAATCGAATCAGTTCTGAGCCTCAATGATTTTCGCTTTATTCAATTTTGCTGTATCTGCTTCCTCACAACCATAATCGATAAGCAATGAGTTCTACAAAAAAACGCCCATCAAACAGATTACAAAAATTACTGCCCTGGTTAGATTTTCTCGCAATCACCGCATGGGGATTTCTATTATTAAAATATTGGCTTTCACAAGAGCTATATTTACTTATTCACCCTAACTACTTTGCATTGGTTGTTATCGCTGGCATCATGTTAATAGCTATTGGTATAGCCAAAGCAGTACAGCTAGTAAAACAAGGTAAAGCCGCTCCAGAAGTTCAGCATTTGAACTTAATACCTCCTCGCTTGGGCAGCCTTTTATTAGTCTTTGTAGCAATTCTAGGTTTTGCGATCGCGCCCCAAGTTTTTGCCAGTGACAAAGCAATACAAAGAGGAGTTGCAGATTTAGGTCAAGTCAATTCTCGTCTGCAACCCCAGTCTTTTCGCACTTCCGTTCGTCCCGAAGAACGCACCTTGGTAGACTGGACGCGGACTTTAAGTGTTTATCCCGAACCTGATGCATATACAGGACAAAAGGCAAAAGTAAAGGGATTTGTTATTTACCCACCAGATTTAGGAGATGAGTATTTCTTTTTAGCAAGATTTGTACTTACATGTTGTGCCGCAGATGCTTACCCAGTAGGTTTACCCGTAAAATTAAATAACGGTCAAACAAGAGAATTATATAAGAAAGATAGTTGGCTTGAAGTTGAGGGTGAGATGGCAACAGAAATTCTTTCAGGAAAACGTCAATTAACAATTATCTCAAATTCAATTAAAAAAGTTTCTCAACCTAAAAATCCTTATAGTTATTAAATATTAGCCTCCAATAAAGGTTAAAGGTCAAAGGTGTTAAAATCCTTCACAACAAATGAAACTAACCCCTAACTTTACTTTGGCTGAAAACTTTACTATATAAGGGTTTAAAAATATGTTAGTTAGTAGATAGTAGTAACTATCATACAATCACAAAATATCAAACATTACATCTCTCTTCAAATAATTAACAACTAACAACTAACAACTAACAACTAAAAACTAATTACTAAAAAGTAATAGCATGACCACAAATAAAAGTTTAATTCAACCGTTAGATAAAGCCGCTGTAATACTGATATTAATATTAACCCTGCTGATTGGTGTGATAATATTGCAGGGTGATGCGGTAAGACCAAGCGTCCGCAATTTTAGTTGGGAAAATGCCAAAATTGGAGCCGAAGATATTAATTTCAGCCTCAGATTTAGCCGCCCAATGGATATTAAAAGTGTAGAAAAGAATTTAAAAATTGAACCACCTTTAGCTGGAAAAATCAGTTGGGCGGGAAAAAGAATGGTATATACACTTTTAACTCCAGCACCTTATGGAGAAAAATATACAGTCGAATTGCAAGACGCTAAAGATAAATTTTCCGTTGCTAAAGGCACGAATAAAGTTATCGAACCTTTTGAAGGTACCTTTTTCTCTCGCGATAGAGTAATTCTTTATTTGGGTACTGAAGTAAAAGACAGAGGAAGATTAATTCTCTACAATTTAACCAAGCAGAAGAAAAGAATATTAACTCCTAAAGACTTAGTAGTATTAGATTTTGAAGCTTTTCCTCAAGGAGATAAAATTTTATTTTCTGCTCATGCTGCTGATACTCAAGATAGTTTATCCGCCCAGCTATATACAGTGACAACAGGGATTGCTGGAGAAATCGGAACAAAAGCAAAACCACCAGGAAAGTTAGATTTAGTCTTAGACAGTAAAGAATATCAAATTCTTAAATTCGACTTATCGCCTGATGGAAAAACTATAGTTATGCAAAGAGCGCATCAAAATAATCCCAGCGATTTTGGACTATGGTTTCTAACATTTGACGATAACGGTAAAGAAAGCAAACTCCAACAAATAAAAAACGAACAGCCAGCAGGAGACTTTCTCATAACTCCTGATAGTAAAGCCGTAGCAGTTGCACAAGGTAAAGGAACGGCTATATTACCTATACAAACAGATGCGAGTAAACCTCTAGATTTTCTACCGCAATTTGGAGTACTGCAAGCTTTTTCTCAAGATGGCTCTCAAGCAGTTTTAGTTAGATTCAATACCGATTACACGAAAGACTTATTTTTAGTTACTAACCAAGGTACTCAAAAGCAATTATTAAAAACTACAGGTTCAATCTTAAAGTGTGAATTCGATCCAGCTTCACCGACTCTTTACTGTATGTTGACTCAGTTATTACCTGGAGAAGAATATCAAGAGCAGCCATATTTGGTATCAATTAACCTCAAAACCGGACAGCAGAAACCAATATTGGTATTGCCTCCTGATAAACGGGACTTGCAGATGAGTTTATCTCCCGATGGCTTGGGATTACTATTCGATCAAGTAGTATCTCAGACAGATATTTCCAATGTCGTAAGAGCAAACCCGTTAAAAACCAATGACGGGCAGGAAATTAGCACGAGCAGTTTATGGTTAATGCCTTTATTACCTGTCAACGATAGTGATAGCAATATTAACGCTGAGCTTAAGCCAGAAAAACTTCCATTAGTCGGTTTTTATCCCCGTTGGCTTCCCTAAGCTGTTAGGAGTAGTAAGTAGCAAGTAGTAAGTTTATGTGCTACGAGTAGTCTTTTTCATTAGTTTTGGTTGGTAAAACGAAAACTGAATAAATTTTCCCCCACTCTCCCACTCTTTCCCTCCCTCAGCCCTTGTCCTCACCCATCAATTCTAATGAAAACGAACACCAGTAAAATTATTACTTGCTTATATGGGGGAGTAATTTGCTACATTAGAATACAATGTCAAAATTAGTTGAAACAGCACTAAAGAATAGTGAATTAATCAAAAATCACTGTTTGGTGACAATGTTTCTAAAAATATTGAGTTTGTTAACATGAAGGCAAATTCGATTTTTACGGTGTAGGTGGCAGGTACAGTAACAAAGCTGATAAAAATTAATTTTTATTGGTGAAGGTATGTCTTGCCTAAACAGGGAGATTTTGTTAAGACAGCATCAATAATGAAGAAATATACCGTTGTGTCTGCTTTAAAATTGAAGCTGGTGGGTGAAGAGTGATGTATGAAGCCCAAAACCCAAATAATGGGGCTAATTTTAAAAATTTAAATTCTGTTAATTCTCCAAAGCCGTCTGAAGGGACGACTAATCCTTTTTATTCGATACTAGCTGGCGAACGTAAAGTCAAAGAATTACTATTGTTAGCTCCAGCAGTTGAGGAATCCTTATCAAATCAAAGTGTGGATTACTCGGAGGAAGAGGATGATACAGAACATATTGATACAGAAGTCGAAGTAATTATTGATTCTCAATCGAATCGGGTATCCCAATTCGATGAAGATGAGGAAGTTGTCTCCACTGAAAATTCTTTAGAAGATGACTGGGTTGCAGAACCTGATATTGGGCAGCAAGCCATAATCAATACGGAATTTGAAAAACTGTTGAGATTGAATGAAGAATTACGTTCTGCAAATGATAATCTGTACGAGCAAGCAGAGCAACTAACTACTGCTCTAAACGATTCGGAAGCAGCTTTGCAAAGGCAGTACAAGCGTTCGACTGTGGCAGAATCGATGTTGAAACAGCAAACCCAGGAGTTAAATGCTGCTCAGGCACAGATACAATATTTGTTTGAACAGTTAGAAAACTCTCAGCAAAATGTTCAACGTCAAGAAAGTTTAGCAGAATCATATAAAGTACATCTGGAAGCAAATCAACTGCGATTGGCTCAATTAGAACGCGAGTGTGCTTTAATCCAAAATAAGTACAGCGAACAAACTAGGCTTTTATCACAATCAGAAAATGCTTGCCGAGAGTTACGCACCAGACTCAAGCGCCAGCAACGTCAAACTTTACAATTCAAAGCTGCTTTAGAAAAGAGTTTGGAAACATCAATTCCCGGTTACGAGGAACTTGATGATAGCAATAGCAACTTCCTGGGTATGAGAAATAATACTGCGTCAAGTAAATCTAAGGAAAGTCAAGCTATAAGCAGTATGCAGTCGATTAAACCTTGGTCGGCTAATGAGGAGTATAATTACAGCAAAAATGACCTTTGGGAACAAGAAATAACAAGTTCGGGCATAAAAGACGGCGATAGTTCAATTCCAGAGGAATCTTCGACTTGGGAATTTACAGCTAACCCCGATATCATACCCGTAGAAAATACAAATGAAGTTTCAAATGCAGGTTTGGTTAATCTAGATTTAGTAAATAATGATTCATTTACAGATTCAACAAATATAAATCAAGTTGTTCCATCTTTAGACTCAACTGAGGAAGAATCAAATTTACATCAATTAAATCAACAAGTTTCTCCCTCAGATTCATTAGAATTAGAAGATAAGCTTGATAGCGTAATCCAAACATTTTTTGCTTCTCAAACCGAATCTTTGGCTTCAGAGCCTGAGAAACAAGAAGAAGTGAAAGCAGATGAAGATATTACTCCCACTTGGACAACTGTTATCGAACCTCGTGGTAACAATGATGGTAACGATAACAATGTGGTGAATGCCGACGATTGGGACAATTCATCTACCGATAACGAGCCGGTAGTAAGTTTTACATCATCAATTGATGACTTTAGTAACGACGAAACTGAAGATTATTGGGAAGAAGTTTCGCATTTTCCAGCTTTTGACTTATCCGAAAATGCCCCGCCTTTTGATATTGTTGGCGATACAGAAAGCGAGCATAATTCTCCTTCACCGCTAATTTATCCCAAACGTCCACCTAAAGGGCGAAAATCACTTGCATCTGTGGAATTGCCAAAATTTCCTCAGAAGAAAGAGGATAACCACTAATATCATGTCTGTGGACTTTGGTAATTGGTAATTGGGCATTAGGTATTGGAGAAGGGAAGAGGGGGAGAAACAATTTTTATTTCTAACTCCTAACTCCCAACTCCTAACTTGCTACTTGCTACTTGCTACTCCCAACTCTTAACTCTTTGCTTCTAACTGGTAACTTTTAACCGGTAGCTTGTCATTGTTAACCGCTTTACCGGCACTTAGTGCATAATTCATTGCCAAAAGTCGCAGCCACAATCCTGGAAAGCGAGATTCTAGCTTTGGCTGCATCTGAGGAATAATTTTTCCAAACCATTTACCAAATACAGCACTGACTATACTGTGACGAGTAAAGTCGATATAGTTACCAACCCATCTTAATAAATCTTTAGCACCCGCAAGTTGCCAAATCCACAATAGCAAGGCGGGATTTTTCTTCGCTGCTTTTAATGCCAGTCGGTTAAAAGTTGATAAATTGAATCTATCCTTAATAAAATTATCCGCAACTTCTAAAGGTTCATCTGCTAATAACCCAAAGAAGTTATTCAGCATAGCGTTAATACGTTCGGGTGGTATAAATTTTCCCGTAGGAACCATCATACCTTTGGAAAACATCCAGGTTACGGCAATGTTATTTTGGAAAGCACGGATTTGGTTTAAATCTTTGGCTGAAAGTAAATCGTGCTTGAGGGCAGTGTCTAGAAGTTGGGTTAATCTTTCTAGATTTCGTACCAAGGAACCAAACCCCGTAAATACCAGTGGAGACTGGAGCGATGCTGCATCACCAATCGCTATTAAACGATTAAAAGCCACAGTGCGATCGCGACTTCCAACGCTGAAATGTCCGGGTATATAACCAAACGTGGGTTTTTTCCAGACTAGTTTATCCATATCGCAGCGGCGATATTCTGGCAAAATGGCGAAAAAGTCTTCGTACATCTCTAGTAAAGAGCCGGGATTCTCTGGGTTGACTTGGTGATAGTGAAATAAATAAATGGTTAATTCTTCGTTTTCACCTGGAAATAATTCCCAAATTAACTGTCTTCCCCGCGAAATATCTCCATGACTGTTAAGAACATCACCATATTTGGAATCCCAAACTTCAGGTGCAAATCCGCTTTCAACAACTGCTCCTACAGTCGGACATACGCTGTCAAAAGCGCGTTTTGGATTGAGTTGCCATGCAATCGGCGATGCCGTTCCCATTGCATCTACTAGCAATCTGCCGCTAACTTGCTTGCTTGTTTGCTCCCGCAATTCCTTAACTGTAAGAACAACTTGAGATGTATCAATATCAGCTTTTATAAACTCTGTTTCATCCCAAATATCACCACCTGCGGCTCGCAGTTTCTCACCACACAAGGCAAGTAATTTTTCGGAATCTAAAGCTATATTTAAAACCGTTGGCGTATGTAGAATTGGAGCTTTCAGTTTGTTGGGAATATAGGCATCAAAAAACTTATTGAATCCATCTTTATACTCTCGGGCAATAATTGATTCCACTTCAGATGAAGTTAGTAAACCCAGATTTACCAAACTTTGAATTTCTAAACGGGAAATATTCCATTCCCGATTCATTTTTCCAAAAGGTAAACGCTCCACCAGCAAAACTTTATAGCCCAATCTAGCCATCACTGCCGCATGAATAACTCCTAATGCGCCGCCGATATAAATTAGGTCGTAAGTGGGGAAGGAGGAAGAGAGTGGGAGAGGGGAAGAGTGGGAGAAGATAACTTGCTTGGGTTCCTGGGGATTCCTTACACCTTCACGCCAACGTTGTTCCCACCAATAAGCACGGTTTAAATCGTATTCCCCATTCGGCATTTTTTGGAAATACTTAACCGTAAGAGGATAATAAGGAGCTAAAGCTTCAAAAATTGATTTTTTGGACAAATCAATAGTTGGTGGTGCGCTGTAATGGTGAGGAAAGCGATCGCGTATCTGATAAGTTAAATTTCGTAAAATTTGTGTCTCTTGAGGAAATCGATCGCTCCACCGAAACACCTTCAAATATGTTGTTCGCTGTACATTCCATACGAATACGGATAATTCGTTTGGTAGCTTTTCCGTAACATCGACAACAGCGGGTGTAGTATCAGACGACTTTAAGCGAATGCCATCAGACGTTAATAATTTGTCATAAGTTCCCGGTTGAAATTTAGTTTGCAACCAGTTTCTTACTGCTGCTGTGTCTGGAGTTGGGATTTCTAAATAAAGAATTTCTTTCATTTTTGGTTGCAAATTCCCCAAAATCTACTCATTAAGACAGATTTAAGAAAGTCGTAAATCACGGTAAACTCCGCCCTATCAGTTGAATAAATATTCTGTAAAGAAAGTTTAAGAGTTCGCAAGTTTTTTTGTTCCTTTAATTATTCACACACACACGCCATGAATTATCCCATCCCAGACAACCCTCAAGAAATTTTTGCTATGAAACAGCAACCGGTTGATGAGGAATTGGTAGCTGTAGCAATAGCAGGGGTAATAAAATTAGTCCGTTCTCAAGGTCAATCCTTAGAAGAATTAACAAATCAAGTTTTAGCTGAAGATGCTGTACTTGACAAGCAACAACGCCGTTGGCTTAGTCAAGTCGTAGCCTCAGCTTGGGACAATATTTAAACAATTGGGCTTGGGGAATTGGGCATGGCGCATTGGATTTTAGATTTTATATTAAGAGCGATCGGTGAGGATTTAGGAGTTAGGAGCTATTAAGGTTAAAGGTCAAAGATCAAAGGTTAAGATTACCTTTATCTCACTGTTTCCCTATACCCAATGCCCAATGCCCAATGCCCATTAGCCATTACCCATTACCTAACTTCAGCATTCAACTGTGAGTGTAAAAGTAAACCGTATTCTAATCCTTCAGTCACCGCTTGATAAGAAGCTTCTAATATATTGTTGGAAACTCCTATTGTTGTCCAGCGCTGAATGCCGTTTCCTAATTCTACGATGGCGCGTGTAGTGGCTGACGTTCCGGTATGTCCGTTAAGAATCCTGACTTTATAATCTGTGAGTTCAAATGTCTGGATTTGGGGATAGAATTTGACTAATCCCTTGCGTAAAGCTGCATCTAATGCTGCAACTGGCCCGTTTCCTTCGGCTGCTTCCCAAATGTCTTCGTCATTGACAGCGACTTTGACTGTTGCCAGGGCTTTTGTTGTTTCCAAGGCTTTTCCTAAATCGCAATGAATCTGAAAGCCTTTGACTTGGAAAAAAGCAGGGCGAGTTTGTAAAGCTTCGCGCATGAGTAATTCAAAACTAGCTTCTGCCGCCTCAAATTGATATCCCTGACTTTCTAATTCTTTAAGACGCTGCAATATTTCCCGCGTTGCCGGATGATTTTTATCAATTTCAATTCCAAATCCACGGGCTTTGATTAAAACGTTGCTGACTCCGGCTTGCTCGGAAATTACTATACGGCGACAATTACCAATTTTCTCTGGCTCGATGTGTTCGTAAGTTAAAGGATTTCTTTGTACTGCTGAAACATGAATCCCTCCTTTATGAGCAAAAGCCGAACGTCCAACAAAAGGAGCATGTTCGTCAGGAGCAAGATTAACAACTTCACTCACAAACCGACTAGCTTGGGTAAGTTGATATAGCTGGTTAGAATCAATGCAGTTGTAGCCTAACTTTAACTGTAAATTCGGAATTAAGGAACAAAGATTGGCATTGCCGCAACGTTCGCCATAGCCATTAATTGTACCTTGTACCATTTGCACTCCCGCCATGACTCCAGAAACAGCATTAGCAACAGCCATATCCGAATCATTATGAGTATGAATTCCTAATTGAATATTTTTCGGGCAGTTTGCAATTACTTCGGTAACAATTTGGGAAACTTCGTGGGGTAAAGTGCCGCCATTTGTATCGCAGAGTACTAGCCATTGGGCACCAGCAGCGATCGCAGTTTTTAAAGTTTGTAAAGCATAATCGGGATTATTCTTGTACCCGTCAAACCAATGTTCTGCATCGTATATAACGCGACGATTTTGAGAGCGAAGATACTCTATAGTATCGCGAATCATTTCCAAATTTTCTGCTAAACTTGTTTTCAGACCTTCGGTAACGTGTAAATCCCAGGACTTACCAAAAATAGTTACCCACAAAGTAGCGCTCGCAAGAATAGCTTGCAACATTGGTTCGGAACTTGCTGATTTGTTTGGTCGTCGAGTCGAGCAAAAGGGAACAATTTGTGCTTGTTTAAGTGGTTGTTCTCGCAGTTGCCAGAAAAGCTGCACGTCTTTGGGATTAGCTCCAGGCCATCCACCTTCGATGAAAGGAATTCCCAGTTCATCTAATCTCCTTGCGATACGTAATTTATCTTCCAGCGAAACTGATAAGCCCTCACGCTGAGTTCCGTCTCGCAGCGTGGTGTCGTAGATCCAAAGTTGGTGTGAGGAATTTACGGTCATAATTGTAGAGAGTAAAGCAATAACTACGAAAGCAATGTGTCAATATACAACAATAAAATGCTGGTTTGGTAACCTAGGATGCCTGTTTTTTTAGCTCAACCTAAGACAATAATTTGTATGCAATCGCAATGCCGCAGTTTGTAAGTTAAAACTTAATTTTTTAGACATGCTGCTCTGATGGCATTGATTTTTATAACAGCAGTGAATACAGTAATTAACAATTAACTGTTATTAATAACAGCAAGTCCGCAGGCTGCAATAGCTGTACAGTTCAAATCCAAGGTTGCTAAAACGGACAATTTTACTGGCTGAAAAATTTTTGACTCAAGTCAAAGGCTATATTGTTCGGCTTCGCAAAATTGGCAGTTTATAAAGTAAGAAAAAATACCCCAATTGATTAGGAGATAGAACACAAATGGGTAGATGGACACCTTTAATTTTGATGGCTGGAGGCTTGGCAATTTTGCTAGGTACATTATTGGGCATCAATTTTCCTATGGATGGACGCAACGCAGAAGTTCCCGCTAAAAGAAGAGAATCGCAAGTACTTCCAGCTAATATTAATGTTAATAGTACTGCGACTGGCGCTAATGGTTCTAGCAATGGCTCGTCTGCCGAACAAAATCGTCAAGGCAGCGTCGCTCAAAATAACGAAAACTCCAGAATAATCCAGAGTGCGCCTACAACAACCGCTCAAAGCAATACAACTACCACTGATTCGACTTCTACAACACAACCCTTGGGTAGAAGCTCTCAAAGAAGCACATCTGGGCGCAAGGCACCAGTTCGCGCTTTATGGTAGAAAATACCGCTCATCAGTTAGCAGCTACCAATAACTAGTTACGAGATATAGAAACTTGTTGGTAAAGCAAACATTAAGAACATTTCTGGGGGTTTGGACTTGAGGGGGTATTGATTTATTTCGTACTTTTTCTATCAAAAACCCAGTTTCCATATATCATCAAGAGCTTAAGATTTGCTTTACAAATAGTCTCTAAGTCACTAGTTATTTGTTACTAGTTAGTAATAACTAACGACTAATAACCGGCTGACTAATGACTAGTGACATTTTAATTATTGGTGGCGGTGTTATCGGCTTAGCGACAGCCATTGAACTGAAACTACGCGGTGCAAAAGTCACCGCGATAAGCCGAAATAGAAAAGCAGCAGCAGCAACAGCCGCAGCTGGAATGCTAGCACCTTGTGCCGAACGTATTGCCGATACAGCTATGCTGCAATTGTGCAATCGTTCTTTATGTTTATATCCAGATTGGACGAGAAAACTAGAAGAAATTACAGGTTTAGATACTGGTTATTGGGCTTGTGGTATTTTAGCTCCAGTTTATGAGGTACCACCAGGCTCCCCCACTCTCCCTCTCTCCCCCTCTTCTGCAACTTGGTTGGATAAACAAACAATTCATCAATACCAGCCCGGATTAAGTCAAGAAGTAGTCGGTGGTTGGTGGTACCCTGAAGATGGTCAGGTTGATAACAAAGCTTTATTTCAAACTCTTTTAAACGCTGCCCAAAATCTTGGTGTTGAAATTCAAGAAGGAATTACAGTAAAAGGAATTATTCAACAGCAAGGACAGGTTAAAGGTTTACAAACCAATGCTGGCAGACTTTGCGCTTCTAAATACGTGCTAGCAACGGGTGCTTGGTGTAATGAATTATTACCTTTACCAGTACGTCCGCTCAAAGGTCAAATGTTGAGTGTCAAAGTGCCATTTTCTACCCCAGAATTACCTTTGAGTCGGGTACTGTACGGAGATAATATTTATATCGTACCCAGACGGGATGGAAGAATAATAATTGGCGCTACTTGCGAAGATGTTGGTTTTACTTTGGGAAATACGCCTGTAGGCATTCAAAGTTTGCTGCAAGCAGCTATTAAACTATATCCGCAACTGCAAAATTATCCTATCGAAGAATTTTGGTGGGGATTTCGTCCGACTACTCCCGACGAATTACCCATTCTTGGCAATAGCTGGTGTGAAAACTTAATATTTGCTACCGGTCATCATCGAAATGGTATTCTGCTAACACCGATAACCGCAAAATTAATTGCCGATATAGTTTTAGAAGAAAAATCAGAAAAATCGGATTCAATGCTGGCTAACTTTCATTATTCACGCTTCCATAATTCAACTTCTACATCTACCGCTATGCCGACTTCTGACGTTAATTTTTCCAACGGTAATATCTCTTCAGTATCTTTGCAAACAGACGAGCCAGTTAAGTTGGCAAATGAAGATTTAATTCAAAATGCAATTCAAGACTCCAAACTAATCATAGCCGGTAAAGAATTTACATCGCGGTTGATGACTGGTACGGGTAAATATAGAAATATTGCCGAAATGCAGCAAAGTATAGAAAAGAGTGAATGTCAAATAGTTACAGTTGCAGTACGCAGAGTTCAAACCAATGCTCCCGGACATGAAGGTTTAGCAGAAGCATTAAACTGGAATAAAATTTGGATGCTGCCCAACACAGCAGGGTGTAAAACCGCAGAAGAAGCAATTCGCGTTGCTCGTTTGGGAAGAGAAATGGCGAAAATTCTCGGACAAGAAGATAACAACTTTGTCAAGTTAGAAGTAATTCCCGACGCAAAATATTTACTTCCCGATCCAATCGGCACCCTACAAGCCGCAGAACAACTGGTAAAAGAAGGTTTCGCCGTATTACCCTATATCAACGCCGATCCAATGTTAGCCAAGCGTTTAGAAGAAGTCGGTTGTGCAACGGTAATGCCTTTAGCAGCACCAATTGGTTCCGGGCAAGGATTGCAGACTACTGCCAATATTAAGATTATTATCGAAAACGCCAACATTCCAGTAGTAGTAGACGCTGGTATTGGTGCCCCATCCGAAGCCGCCCAAGCAATGGAAATGGGAGCAGACGCTTTGTTAATTAACAGCGCGATCGCCTTGGCAAACAACCCACCAGCAATGGCAAGAGCCATGAACATGGCAGCAGTAGCCGGACGTTTGGCATACCTAGCTGGAAGAATGCCCATGAAGGATTATGCCAGCGCTTCCTCTCCTTTGACGGGAACGGTGAATTAGGGAGTGAGGGAGTGAGAGAGTGAGGGAGTGAAGGAGTGAGGGAGGAAGAAAATAAAAAATCATCATCTTATCCCATTATCCCGTCACCCCCCATCACCCCATCATCCCATCACCCCATTATTCTTTACTCGCTGCTTGCTATTGGCGACTCCTAACTATGCCCCATGCCCAATGCCCAATCCCCAATTCCCACTTCTATATCTTTAGGAAGAGAGCGCTTACACAGTTCATGTAAAATAATACGAAGAGAATAACAAGGATTTTAAATTATGCCCTATACCACAGAAGAAGGCGGTCGTTTAAATAATTTCGCTCGCGAACCAAAGGTTTACAAGGCTGAGCCTCCCAATAAAAAACAACAAATTACTTATATTGTGTTGGGAGTTGCTGCTGCTGCATTGCTTGGCGGCGTATTTTTTGTTGCCTTCTCAGTGTCTAATGCTGCTTAACAAAAGATAAAAATAAAAAATTATTTACTTTTGGTATAACAGGTTCCATTTTTTTAGGGAGCCTGGTTTTTTATTTGTTAGAATGCATCAGTTGGAAAGTATAAAATAAAACTTTTTCCTCCGTAAAACCTGAAAGAGCGGATTTTTCCTGAACAATGCAATAAATACTTGAAAACCGTAGTCATAGTCACAACTAAGGTTGCTGCTTATATATGCCCATTTTTGGGAAGTAAACTGCATTTGGCTGATGATGAGCCGCTATGAGCTTAAAGGACACTGTAAACTCTAATAATTCTGGTTGGAACCGGCAAGTTTATCACCGCTTGAAACTTGCTTTAGGTCTAAACTTGCGAAGACAAATTTTCATAGCGGTATGTGACGATTTAAACTTGAGAAATCAAGTGGCGGCTCGTTTGCATTCAACTTTGGCATATCCTGTAGGGCAGGTTTTGTATCAACCAATTGATACCCAATCTGAAGCTAGTACTCCAGCTTATCCCAGATTAGTCACTTTAAGGTTGAATTTAAACGACCCAAATCCCATAGCGCAAATTAATCAATGGTTATCAAATTATCCACCGCCGATTGTAGGTGGTTCTAAAGATGTACCGGGGAAGGCTTTACCGATTCCGTCATTTCAAATGGTGGGTACGGAACAGCTAACTAGACAACCTGTAGCCATACAGCGTTTATTTTTACATTACCTGCGTTTAACAGAACAGCAGCACTCAAGTCAAACAGACAGCAAATTTTTAGAATCAAGTTTATTATTATGGGTTCCACGCCCGTGGTTACGGGCAATTCAACAGTCGGCTCCTCAATTTTGGCGTTGTCGAACTGGTGTATTTTTGTTTGCTGGAGAACCAACTCCAACAAGTCCAAATAGAAGTACACCACGTCGTTTTTCCGTTCAGAGAAGCTTAGATTTAGACTCTGTGGAAGAGCCGTTGATTAACGAAGAATTGACAACTCCTCCTAGTAATTTCAATTTTGAGGATGATTTAGATTTTCCACCGTCTCAAACATCCCAAACGTCAGAAAATATCCTAGAGCAATCGGTAGAATCTTTTGTCGAAAAAGAAAAAAATCCGCTCTCAGAATTAGAAATATTTACTCCTGGAATGCAGCAGGAGGAACAAGGCGAATCTACTACTAAAGATAATTCGAGCAATATTGTTCCTTCAGCCTCGGATTTACCCCATATTAGTAAAGAGTTAACCGAGCTAATTCTGACAACTATCAGCACTACGATAGTTGATAATCCAGAGGAAAATTCTCAAGTACAGCAAATCTTGCGAGAAATTGAGGATTTACATTCGCAACAAGCTGACGAAAAAGAAATTGGTGTTGCTTATTATCGCTTAGGAAATATATATCGCATCCGCATCGAACAAGGGCAATCAACTCTAGAAAACTTAATGGTGGCAATTCTGGCATATCAGGAATCAATTGCTTATGATGATTCTTCTGAGGTTGTTCCAGATGTATTGAATGATTTGGGTACGCTGTATTGGATGCTTTACCGTACACCACCTAATTCTCAGGAAGGGCCATCTTATATCGAGCAAGGTATCGAGTTTTACGAATTAGCGTTGAAGTTAATTTCACCAGAAAGCCATTCGGAAACTTATGCTAGAGTCCAGAACAACTTAGGTACGGCTTATGGCGATTTAGCTCGTTTTAATAATCCAGACCAAAACTGGCAAAATGCAGTCACGGCGTATACCGAGGCTCTACGTTTTCGTACTGCCGAAATGGAACCATTAAAATATGCAGCCTGCCAAAATAATTTAGGTACTGCTTACTGGCATTTAGCGCAATATAATCAGCCCGTAATTAATTTAAAGCAAGCAATAGTAGCTTACGAACATGCAGTAGTTTACTATAATTCC
The DNA here is from genome assembly GCA_019192545.1 of Rivularia sp. MS3. Lineage (GTDB taxonomy): Bacteria > Cyanobacteriota > Cyanobacteriia > Cyanobacteriales > Nostocaceae > Rivularia. The sequence goes on from JAHCMI010000024.1 coordinate 56,215, forward strand.
GAGCAAGAACCGTTGAAATACGGCATGATTCAAAATAATATCGGTACAGCTTACTGGAACCTTGCCCAATACGATAGAGAAGTAGAATATTTGCAATTGGCTATTAATGCTTATACCGAAGCCTTAAAATATCGTACTCCAGCCAACGTTCCTACAGCTTGTGCTGCAACGCAAAATAATTTAGGTACAGCTTATTGGCATTTAGCAAATCAACCTGATACGGATAAAGACGAAAGATTAAACTATTTAAAAATGTCTATTGAGGCTTATGATGAAGCCTTAGCTTTAGCTCATTCCCTAAAAGGTGTATCTCTAAGCTTTGACTTGTTTGCAACTCATAATAACTTAGGTTTAGCCAACTATCAGATAGCAACAGATAAATTTTTCACAGAAGATAAAAAAATTCGTTCCCAATATTTAGAAAAAGCATTAGATAATCATTTACAAGCCTTAACAGGAATGAACCAAGAATCAGAAACTCATCAAAGCACGATTGGTTACATAGTAAAAACAATTCGCGGCTTCCATGATGAATTAGGAATTCAAGGACAAAATGTAGCTTTATCTAAAGTTCCAGGGCAATTGTTACCGGAAATTTTACCAAAACTATGACAGCGTACAGTGAACAGTGGTAGTGGTAGGTTGGGTTAGACGCACGAAAAGATTTAATTATTAACCAATTAATTTAAAATGCGTCGTAACCCAACATCAATTTTTGGATGAAGCGAGTTCTTCTGTTGGATATTCAAGAGGTTATATAAAACGTATTTGTAGGGTGCTGTCACGGTACGAACATCTTAAATTTTTAAATTATAATCTCGAAAATACCGTGACGCACCACCATGATATATATAAAAATTCACAGCATTTAATTAATAAATCAAAAACGTATTTCAATTTTAATTTTACAAAATATTTTTTTTTAAATAGCGAAAATATGAGATAATAAAAGTATAAGAATATATTTAATACAATGGGAGTATTAACAAAATTTTTATGGAAGCAAAGCCTTCCCATTATTAAAAATGGTTTATATAAAAAATAATACTATAAAACCGTTACAAATAAAAAATTTTGCGGTATTTACATTATAAAAATAATACTGGCAATAATATATACTTTACAGACAAAAAAATAAGTAAATATCTCATAATAAACGAGATTATATAAGATGTGTCTGTCATAAATTAAACATTTTGTAGGGTGCTGTCACGGTACAAACATCTTAAATATTTAAATTACAATCTCGAAAATACCGTGACGCACCATCATAATATAGCGAACAGTTGTTCACCGGTCGGGTGTGGATCATCAGTGGTAATGGTAGGTTGGGTTAGACGCACGAAGATATTTAATTATTAACCGATTAATTTAAATTGCGTCGTAACCCAACATTAATATTTTAGTTTGATGCGAAATTATTCAAGATACATTTTGAAATGAAGCGAGTTGTTGCGTTTGGTGTTTAATATTGTTTTGAATTGAATTATCTAGTTTAGTCTCCTAGATAATGTTGGGTTTCTCTTCGTTCAACCCAACCTACAAAAAATCTTCTTATTCCTAATTCTCAACTCTCCCCATACTCTCCCACTTTAATAGCTTCAAACAAAGATGAATAATCTTCGTTTTTCATTGCCATTTTCATTGTCATTTCAAGGATTTCTCGCACACCTTGAATACTGCTGACGTTTAATCCTGCTTCTTTGGCTTCTTCAATAAAGTAATCTGTATCTTTGACTAAATGTTTTACGGGGAAATTGGGATTGGCGTAATTGCCATCTACCATGCGTTGCAGCTTTTTATCAAAAGTAGGTGCGTAAACCGCACTTTCACGCAAAATTTGCATAAATATGTCTGGTTTAATACCCTGACGTTGGATAAATCCCAGACTCAAACCAAAAGCTGAGGTTAAGGAGGCAATTAATTGATTTAAAGCTAATTTAACTGCTGCCGCGCTTCCTACGGAACCTACAAGTATGGGTTCGGGACCGAAATGCTTTAATAATTCTAGGCTGCGTTTGTATTGGTCTTTTTGTGCGCCTACCATGACAATTAATTTACCATCTTTGGCTTCTGGTCTGCTGCCAAGTACTGGTGCTTCAATATAATCTCCACCGGCGGAAACTACCGCATCTCTAATTTCCCTGCTTTCTGTAGGGGTGATTGTCCCCATTTGGATAACTTGCTTTCCTTTGACGCTGCGGGAGGACATATCGGAAAGTAATACCGTGTAAATTGCTGCCGTGTTTGTCAGCATAAGTACCACATATTCAGCAGCACTGATTGCTTGATGGGGATGTTCTACAATTTCGGCTCCTGCTGCTTTTAGAGGTTCTAATTTTTCTGGAGTACGGTTATAAGCAATTAACTCTACACCTTGTTCTAACAACCTTTGTGCCATCGGTTGTCCCATTAATCCAGTACCCAGAAATGCCACCTTCATGTTTTAATTCCTTCTTTATAACTTGTTTTAAAAATGATGTTTGATTTGGGAGTTGGGCATAGGGCTTAGGGCATGATGTATTAACCTTTAACCTTGCCCACTCCCAACTTTTAACTCCTAACTCTTAACTTTTTTCAGCCTCCAGCAGCGAATGTCACCATAATCATCACTGAAAGTAAAATTCCGGGGGTTAGTAATCCAATTAACATTAATAAATCGTGAGTAGACATAGTTATTACCTTTGTTGTGTTTATATAGCATTGCATTCACTGCTATGTTAGACCAACAAACAGCGGTAACTAATATAAGATGAATAAAATTTTAACTTTTGATAGGGATAGCAATACTTTAAATGATAAAACTATTACTTCACCTTGTTTAGATCCCCCCAACCCCCCTTTTTGAAGGGGGGGCTTAGATAAGTTCTGTTTTGAGATGATTTAATTATCAATATGGTTGAGTAAAACCTTTGAGAGGTTGTGATTTTTCTGTTTGCGTTAATCCTTTGGCTTGAACTAAAACCTGGAAACCGCCAAGCCCCATTGGATCTAAAAGTTGGTGTAGAGAGTCGCGGCGTTGCAATATGGTAGATAAAGGTTGCCCCGATTGCGATAAACTTGCTACACGCTCTCCTAATCCTAAAGCCATTAAAAATAATCCTTGTTGAGTTAAACCAACTTTGTCCAAACCGAGGCGATCGCCGTTTTTTTCCAAAGCAGTGAAATCAACATGAGCGGTGATATCTTGCTGCCCAATGTTAATATAAGGGTCATTATGGCGATGATGTCGAGTGTAACACTGTAAGGTTCCGCGTTCTCGTCTGGGATTGTAATAACGGTTTTTAATATATCCATAGTCAATTGTTAGCACATACCCGCGCTGCAAACGGTTTGCTACTACACTTAACCATTCCAAAGCCGCTAAATTAATCTCGCTACGATATCCGAAAGGGTATTGATTAATGTCTATTTCTAAGAAATTTAAATAATTAATAAGTTCAGGTGTAGAAGGTTTGTCAGTGGTTTCGGTGAGAAGATTAGAAGGGGAAGAGGGGGTAGAATTTTCTATTTGACTTTGTTTGTTTATGGTGACGTAAATTTCTTGTAATTCTCCGTTTTCTATTTTGAATTGATGCACGGGGAAAGCGTCTACTAGTTCGTTGGAAAAAAAACATCCGGTGATGGAATTATTTGGTATTTGTTCTAGTTCGCACCAGGTAATATCAAATTCTTTTAAACGCTGTTGCTGAATTTGTTTTAATCCAGGTGATTTTTCGATAATTGTGTATTTTAAACTTTTGAAAAAAGCGGAATATTCTTGTTTAATATAGTTGAGAATATCTGCGGCTAAATATCCTTGTCCCGCACCCATTTCTATTAAATCAAACGATTCGGGTTTACCTAATATTGACCAGATTTGGGCAAATTGAATTGCCAACATTTCACCTATATCGCTTCCAAGATGTACTGAAGTAAAAAAATCACCTTGTTTTCCTAAGTCATTGGCTTTTTGAGAATAGTAGCCGTATTCTGGGTGATATAGTGCCAAGTCCATATATTCGGCAAAGGTAATGCGTTTTTGAGGACTTGCGGTAATGCGGTTGGTGATTTCTTGGGAAAGTTGAGGATTGGATTCCATATTTAATTGAATTAAATAAATTTAAAACCTCACCCTGCTTTTAGCCTCCCTTTCCGATAACTTGGAGAGGAATTGAAGGTGAGGTTTTATCAATTATGACTAAGTTATTATCCACAATTTTTCTACAATTATCATATCTCCCATCGAAAATCTAAAGACTTAAAATATAAAAACAATTTAATACCGCAGAAAACTACAGCCATTGTAAATAGTCCCCAAGATATCCATAAATCGGCAATATTTAACATCCAGAGACTGGTTAAAATTAATCCAACCACATCAGCAATTAAAACTGGTAAACGTTCGCTAATATTCCAAGTTTGAATTATATTCTCTGCCGACACATCAATTTTGATATTAGCAAATAAGTTAAACCAAATTATCCCGAATAAAATTAAAATCAAACCCCACCCTATAAATATTGATGATAAATAAAACCCAATTAATTCAATAGTAATTGTAATAATAGTAGTTATTTGAAAATTATTCAAACGAACATCTGCAATTTTTTCTTTAGCATCAGCAACCTTTTGTAAATCTTGATTAGCCATATTAGCTTGTTCTATACATAACAAAAATATGCCCGCAGCTAATAATTGATGAGTTAGTTCTGCATTCCAAATAACTTGTTTTAATATCCCCAGACAAGCAGGAGAAAATAGTAAAAATATAATTTGATAAATCACAAGATAAAGGTTAAAGGTTAAAGGTTAAAATAACATAACCAATTACCAATTACCAACTACCAATTATGCAAAGAAAAAGATTTCAGATTCTGAGTTATATATAAAAATCCAAAATCCAAAATCTAGCTTGAAAAGTTTGGGGGACGGAAACCGACACCCCCAACTTTTCGCAAAATCTAAAATTGATAGGTTTATCTATCAACCGAACCCATAATTACGTCGATACTACCCAATATCACAACGATATCTGCTACTTTCACGCCCTTTAATAATTCTGGTAGAATCTGCAAATTATTGAAATCTGCCGGACGGATTTTCCAACGCCAAGGAAAGACATTATTATCGCCTACTAAATAGATTCCTAATTCACCTTTACCGCTTTCTACACGAGAATAGATTTCACCATCGGGAATCTTAAAGGTGGGAGCAACCTTTTTAGCAATATGCTGATATTCAAAGTCGTTCCACTTGGACTTCTTACCTTCCTGCATCCGCTTTGCTTCTAGGTTTTCGTAAGGGCCACCAGGAAGTCCTTTCAAAGCTTGCTTGAGGATTTTAACGGATTCGCGCATTTCGCGCAATCTTACCGTATAGCGAGCCAGACAATCTCCTTCTGTTGCCCACTGCACATCCCAGTCAAAATCGTCGTAGCATTCATAGTGGTCAACTTTTCTTAAGTCCCACTTTACCCCGGAAGCGCGTAACATTGGGCCAGATAAACCCCAATTTATGGCTTGTTCGCGAGTAATAACCCCTAATCCTTCTACACGACGGCGGAATATGGGGTTTTTTGTGACTAACTTCTCGTATTCATCTACTTTGGGTAGGAAATAATCACAGAATTCCATACATTTATCTACCCAACCGTAGGGTAAATCAACCGCTACACCACCAACGCGAAAGTAGTTGTTGTTTACCATGCGATAACCGGTAGCAGCTTCCCATAAATCGTAAATCATTTCCCGTTCGCGGAACTGATAGAAAAAGGGAGTTTGCGCTCCTACGTCAGCTAGGAATGGCCCCCACCATAACAAGTGGTTGGCGATGCGGTTTAATTCCAACATGATGACGCGGATGTAGCTAGCGCGTTTAGGAACTTCAATATCCGCTAATTTTTCTGGTGCGTTAACGGTGACGGCTTCGTTAAACATCCCCGCAGCATAATCCCACCGGCTTACGTAAGGAACGTACATCACATTAGAACGGCTTTCGGCAATTTTCTCCATTCCCCGGTGCAGATAGCCGATAACGGGTTCGCAATCAAGCACATCTTCACCGTCTAGGGTCATAATTAACCGTAAAACCCCGTGCATTGAGGGATGGTGCGGTCCCATGTTCAGCACCATTGGTTCGGTGCGAGTTTCAATTAATGCCATGAACTAGTAATTCTCCCCTTATATTCTTTTTGCACTCACCCCTAAGTTTAGTTATTTTAAGCAAATATTGTAATCAAATATTTACTCATGCTCGCTTTTGGGGAGAGTGAAGATAAATTAAGCAGCATTTTCTTAATTATGAAGGATGAAGCGCGGTAAGGTGCATTATAGTGTCGAATTTTAAGAATAACTGTTTACTGATGCTATTAATTACTGATTTACCAAGAAAGGCAGTCGGCAGTAGGGAATTAGTTTTAGGGAACTTTATTGCTGCTTATCAATACTTGTTTATAGGTTATTTCGGATAACCAAGAAAAAATACTTAATGCTGATTGCTTAATTTCTGCCATAAAACAGAAATTATATTGATGTTTTTCTAAATTGACTTTAATTGTATCTATGGAAAAATTATTTACTTACGTATTTTAAGTATTATCCGCAAAAATGCTTATTTTTTATGTTTAGTAATTTAATGCAAGAGAATTTTTACTGAAGCTTATTATTTAAATTACTTCTTCTAAATAACTTTAAAGAAAATAATAAATAAATTGTTGACATTTGTATGTTCCTAAGTAAGATAATGCAAGTATTCGGATGACTATGGGCTTAATATAGCCTGAAAGCAGGTTGCAATTAGCTTTTAACCTGAAACTATATATCTATTATCTAAGTAAAAATACAAAGTGAAAAAATATGAATCAAATCATAATTAATATCAAATCTTTCAAATATTTAGCATTAATTATTATCAGCTTAACAGTTATATTACTTAGCTCAAATACACTGAAAGCCGTAGAAAAAAAACCGCAGCTAGTAGCTACAAATAACGTTTGGTCATCAGCTTCTTTCCCCGTCGAACGTTTTCAACGCTACACATCTCCTTTCGGATATCGTCGCTCTCCTAGAGGTGGTCGTTTAGAATTTCATAACGGTTTAGATATTGCCGCACCTCAAGGCAGCTACATCCGCAACTGGTGGGGAGGAAAGGTTATCAAAGTCGGCGATCGCGGTGCTTGCGGTACCCATATCATTGTTCAATCTGGTAATTGGAAACACAGTTACTGTCATATGAAAGGAGGAGTACAAAAAATCAACGGCCGTCTTTACATGATTGACCGTGCGGGTGGCATTAAAATCGCTAAAGGTCAACAAATTCCCGCAGGTGTCAGAATCGGACGTATCGGCATGACTGGACGCACTACTGGTCCTCATCTCCACTGGGTACTCAGATATGGCAACAATTATGTTGACCCCGCACAAGTCCTTAGAGCTATGTATTCTAAGCAAGCAATTAGACAAACATCTAATATTCGTAGTAACCAACGATATCAAATCAAGCTTGAAGAATCCAAAGTAATTAGTAATCAGTGAACAGTAGTTTTAACCTTTAACCTTTGAAAATAAATATCATTTTCCTAAAAGGTTATGCTGTTGATTTGATTTTCTTGAGGAAGAAGTTATTATTAGCGTAGATATCATTTTATAGCAACTGCCATAAGTATTATTTTTCTCAAATAGAGTTGAGATGTCGCCAACAAAAATTAATTGGCATACCTGGTAGAGCAAAATCATTAAAGGAGAATATGAGTAATCAGCGACTAAGGATAAGCCTATCAGTAGCGCTATTTCTGATAGGATTGCTTGTTGTCTGTTTAATTGCTTTGTTTCCCGGAATCGAAATTGTTGAAGCTCAAATGGTAAATAGAAATGTAGTTGCTACTGCTGGTAATGATGCTTGGGCTAATGCTTCTTTTCCTGTAGAGAATTTTCAAGGTTATACTTCTGGGTTTGGTTATCGTCGCTCTCCTAAAAATCGCCGCCGAGTTCAATTTCACAACGGTTTGGATATTGCGGCTCCTAAAGGTAGTTATGTTCGCAATTGGTTCGCTGGTAAAGTTATAAAAGTAGGCGATCGCGGTGCTTGCGGTACCCATATAATTATAAAATCGGGTAGCTGGAAGCATAGTTACTGTCATTTAATGGGACGTGTAGCTAGAATTAACGGTCGTCTGTATATAATTGATAGGGCTGGTGGAATTAAAATTGCTAAAAATCAGCAAGTAACATCTGGAATGAGAATTGGTAGAATTGGCATGACTGGACGTACTACTGGGCCTCATTTACATTGGGTAATTCGGTACAATAACAGATATGTAGATCCTGGTGCGGTATTGCGGCGAATGTATGCCAAGCAGAGTAGCAATACTAGAACTCAATAATATTATGTTCGGTTGGGTACTTGTTATATCTGTGGGGGCTGGTTAATATAATTCGTAATTCGTAATAACGAATTATGAGAAGTTCCGTTATACAGTATGTAGTTAACCGTACTTCATATGATTTTGTAATTTTGAATAAATCGAAAAATCAATAATTACAGAAACCCGGCTTTGTTGGAAAAACCGGGTTTCTTAGAGCTTATCGAAAATAGTACTAGATGTTAGTTATGATTAACTACTCACCACTAAGTACTAACCACCAACTTATTTTCAGGTATTTTGGTGTACTCAGAAACAATTTTACGGAATTGTTCGCCTTCGATAGTTTCCTGTTCGATTAATAAATCTACAAGTCGATCTAATAACGGACGGTTTTCTCGCATAATTTGACGCGCTTCTTGATAGCACGAAAGTGCAATCTCTCGCACCTTTTTATCTATTTGAGTAGCCATATCTTCGGAATACTCGTTGCGATTCCCCCAATCACCACCCAAAAATACGTCCCGATTTTGACTTTCTAAGGCTACTAGTCCTAAATTGGACATTCCAAACATTGTTACCATTTTCCTGGCTAGATTGGTTACCTGTTTCAAGTCGTTGCTGGCACCACCAGTAATTTCTTTATCACCAAAGACTTCGGCTTCGGATGCTCTGCCTCCTAAAGTCATGGTAATGTTATCCTTAAGCCAAGCTTTACTATACAAACCACTGTCAATTATCTCTTCATTCGGTGTTTGCTGGGAAAAACCACCAACTCCACCAGAACGAGGAATAATTGTTACTTTATTTAATGGATCTGCATGTTCTAAAACTGTAGCTAGTAAAGCATGTCCGACTTCGTGGTAGGCAATCAACCGCTTCTTCTTACTATCTAAAAGCGGATTTAATGTTAACCCGATAGTTAACCTATCGATGGCATCGTCAATTTCTATCTGGGTAATTGTTTCCTTACGTCTTCTCGCCGTTAAAATGGCCGCTTCATTCAAAAGATTTGCTAAATCTGCTCCTGTAAAACCCGGAGTACGACGAGCTACTACTTCCAAAGAAACTGAAGGATCTACCTTCTTATTGCGAGCATGAACCTGTAAAATTGACAAACGTCCTTTTCTATCGGGTGCATCAACTATTACCTGTCTGTCAAAACGTCCCGGACGTAAAAGCGCTGCATCCAAGACATCAGGGCGGTTTGTAGCTGCAATAATAATGATACCGTTGTTACCTTCAAAACCATCCATCTCCGTAAGTAGCTGGTTTAAAGTTTGCTCGCGCTCGTCATTACCACCACCAATACCGGCACCGCGCTGTCTTCCTACAGCATCAATTTCATCAATAAATATCAAGCAAGGAGCATTTTCCTTCGCTTTCTTAAATAAATCTCGAACTCGTGAAGCACCAACACCCACGAACATCTCTACAAATTCCGAACCGGAAATACTAAAGAAAGGTACTCCCGCTTCCCCAGCGATCGCCTTTGCAAGTAATGTTTTACCAGTTCCCGGTGGCCCTACTAATAATACACCTTTGGGAATCCTGGCACCAACAGCAGTAAATTTTTCCGGCTGTTTGAGGAAAGTAACAACTTCACCAAGTTCTTCCTTGGCTTCCTCAATTCCCGCCACATCGTCAAACTTAATGCCAGTTTTAGCTTCTATCTGAAAACGAGCCTTTGATTTACCAAAATTCATCGCTTGGGAAGAAGCATTGGTAGTACGACGCAAAAACAACAGCATCAAAGTCACCAAAGGCAAAATCCACATCAAGTTGAACAATAAAGATACGGCAACCCTACTGTTTGCCGAAGAAGTTTCCGCAAAATCAACTCTACCTTCCCTTAATTCCCGAATTAACTCGCGGTTATCATCTAGAAGCCTTACCTTTATCGGCTTATCCGAATCTGCTTCCGCCAAAAATACCCTTGCTACCTTCTCAGTTTCGTCAAGCTCCACTCGCTCAACTTCACCCTGCTCGATTTTTTCAATCAAATCGCCATAGGTAAATTCATCCTTCTCCTGCTTCTGCTGAGCCAAGGCTTCTGTTCCTCCAAAAGCCCCTGACAACAGCAAACTCAATGACAGTAAACCACCCAAAGCTCTACGCTTGAGGGCTGAGTGTTTATTTAACGCCTTTTTATCAAAATCTCTCATAGATAGTTACCCTTTGTCTGTTGCCGTAAGATGGGGCTAATTTTGTTGCCTGTAGTCTTCAACAATGCCAATAATTTTATTCTCAATAATAAGAGTGTAGCTTTTCTAAAAAAATACATTCCTCCTTTTTTTCATCTCATTACTCGCTTTTCAGGACGCATACTTCTAAATTCGATAGTTAATACTCCTTATAGTAACCATTTTTACACATTTTCGACTTCTAAATATCGTCATGTCATACCACATAATCGTGTTAAAACAACTATTTGACACAATTTAAATTTAATCGGTAAGATATTCGTAGTCGTAATGACTTCATGTTAATTATAACAAAAAGAATAAATTGAGAGTTAGGTAATGAAAATAGTAGGAATTGCTGGAAGTTTAAGAAACGAGTCTTATACCCATAAAGCATTGGGTATAGCAGTGCAGAGAGTGGCAGCCTTGGGGGCGGAAGTGGAAATATTAGATTTAAGGAAAATGAAGCTGCCATTTTGCGATGGGGGAGATGAGTTTCCCGAATATCCAGACGTGAAAAAATTGCAAGAGACAGTTAAGCAAGCCGACGGATTGATATTAGCGACACCAGAGTACCACGGTGGTATGAGTGGAGTATTGAAAAATGTTTTGGATTTGATGAGTTTTGAGGAATTGTCAGATAAGGTGGTGGGAAATATCAGTATTTTGGGTGGACAGTCAAATAGTAATTCGCTAAATCAGATGCGTATTGTCATGCGCTGGGTACATGCTTGGGTAATTCCCGAACAAATAGCCATCGGGCAAGCATGGAAAGCGTTTGATAAAGAAGGTAAACTTTTAGACGCAAAATTGTCAGAGCGTGTAGATAAATTTGCTCAGAGTTTGGTTGAGAATACCAAGAAATTAAGGGGTGTTGGGTAATTGGTAATTGGGAATTGGGTAATACGGATAAACCTCACCCCTTCCCCTCTCCTTGTTAATGAGAGGGGTATATTTAAAATTAATGTAGGGTGTGTTGTCGTGGAGCGCAACGCACCATTATTATTTATATAAAAATTTCGGTGCGTTAGGGTAAAGCCATAACGCACCCTACTGAATAACGGTAATTTAATCATATGAGTAATGCTTTTGAATTGGACATCAGTAGCATTAATCTTACCGACGAGCAGTTTTTTCAAATTTGTTTGAATAATTCAGATTTAAAATTTGAGCGAACTTGTTCTGGGATACTTATTATAATGCCACCAAGAGATAGTATTACCGGTAACAAAAATTCCGATTTAAATTATCAATTAACGGCTTGGAATAAGAAGTACAAATTGGGAAAAAGCTTTGATTCTTCAACTGGCTTTAAACTTCCGAATGGGGCAGAGCGCTCTCCTGATGCGTCTTGGGTGAAAATGGAAAGATGGGATGCTTAACAGAAGAGGAGCAAGAAAGATTTGCTCCCCTATGCCCAGATTTTGTGGTTGAATTAATGTTCAAGCGCGACACTTTAGAGAAAACCAGAGCCAAGATGAAGGAGTATATGGAAAATGGTGCATATGCGGGGTGGTTAATTAATTGCAAGCAGAAGCAAATAGAAATTTATCGGCTAAATAAAGAAGTTGAAATTTTAGAATCGCCGCAAACTGTTTCTGGGGAAGATGTTTTACCTGGGTTTGTTTTGGATTTGGCAGAAATTTGGTAATGGGGATTGGGCATGGGGCATTGGTAATTGGTAATTGGTAATTGAAAGTAAATTCTTCCCCTCACTCCCTCACTCCCTCACTCCCTCACTCCCTCACTCCTTTTCCATATCACGAACTTCCTTGGGGACACATGAGGTTAAAATTTCACATCCGTCTTCGGTAACTAAAACATCATCTTCGATACGAATGCCGATTCCCATCCATTTTTGATCTACTTGCGGTTGTTCTTCTGCGGGTTTGGCTCCTGGTACGATATAAATACCGGGTTCTACTGTTAAAACTTGTCCGGGTTGTAGAATTAAGGGGTTATCTTTACCGTGCTGATAAACTCCGACATCGTGGACATCTAATCCTAACCAATGTCCGGTACGATGCATGTAATAAGGTTTGTATTTTTCTTCTTCAATTAATTTATCAACTTCACCTTTGAGGATACCATTATCAACCATTCCTTCTACAAGTACTCGTAATGCGGTATCGTGAATTGAAGAGTAGGCATTGCCTGGTTTTACCTGAGCGATCGCCGCCTTTTGTGCTGATAAAACTAATTCGTATAATATCTTTTGTTCGTCGGTGAATTTACCACCTACGGGAAAGGTACGGGTGATATCGGAGTTGTAATAATCGTAGGAGCAACCGGCATCTATTAGTAGTAAATCTCCATCTTGCATTTGACGGTTGTTTTCGATGTAGTGGAGAATGCAAGAATTTGCACCAGATGCGACAATGGAAGGATATGCTGGTCCTAATGCACCATGTTTCCTGAAAATGCGCTCCATCTCTGCTTGAATTTCGTATTCGTAAACTCCGGGTTTTGCCATTTCCCGAGCTACATTGTGAGCTTCTACGGCAATATCGGCAGCTTTTCGCATTAACGTTAATTCGGAATCGCTTTTAACTAAACGCATTCCATGTAAAATTGTACAGGTATCTTGAATTGCTGTGGGACCGGTACCGCGTTTGGGATAAGTGCGTAATAGTCTTTGGTAGTGGGTGAGAACAGTTTCGTTGAAGGGTTTGTCTCTTCCCAATCGATAATAAATTTTATCTGCGTTGATTAAATATTGGGGTAATTTTTCGTTTAATTCGTTAATTGGATAAGCTTCGTCGGCACCATACTTTTCTTTGGCTGCATCAACACCGGTAACGTAACCACTCCAAACTTCTTTGGTAATATCCTTTGGTTGTACGAATAAGATAAACTTGTGTTCTTCATGGTGAGGAGCTAAAACCGCTACAGCTTCCGCTTCATTTAAACCAGTTAAATAGAAAAAATCGCTATCTTGACGGTAAGCATATTCTACATCGTTGTGCATCACCGCCATAGGGGCACTGCGAAAAATTGCCGTACCGTTACCGATTTTTGACATTAATGCATCCCGTCGCTGCCGATACTCTGCTTGCATAGTTCTTTGATATTGCGTTATTACGTTGCTTGTATTTAATTAGGGTAATACTATTTTAGATTTTAGATTTTGTTCTTGTATCTAGACGTAGCAATATAGCCTGCTTCTAAATCTTCTTCAATAAATCAATTTATCTTACTCCCCTATAGCATTTCTCTTTATCTCTTTCCTCAGCGCTCTCTGCGTCTCTGCGGTTTTTTATATCGATAATTGTCGAGCTAAGAAGAAAGTAGTGGTATTAGGTTTGGGCATGATTGCCAATCTGGCAACACTTTTATCAAAATATCAGTTAAATACTTAGTATTTCACCTAAATCAAAGTTTAGAAGACAGGGTTTATTACAGCTTGCATTTATCGTTAAAACCTCACCCCCATCCCCTCTCCTTATTAAGGAGAGGGGTGATATTTATCTGTTAAACTCAAACAAAATAAATGCAATCAAATACTAATAAAAACAATCGCTTAGATGCTTTACTCGCTCTACGCGGTTTTGCTTGTTTGATGGTAGTGACGATTCATTGCGCTCCCCCGAGAAATTCAATTATTTACGGCGATATTGATTTGAGTTGGTTGATGTTTAGTCACGGCGCGATCGCGGTTTGGATTTTTTTCGTTTTATCTGGTTATTTAATGGGGAAGGTTTTCTATACGCAGCGCTATGATGTTGATATTGCAGGAGTTATCAAGTTTTGGCGCAATCGTGTTTTGAGAATTTTTCCGCTATATTATTTTGCCGTACTAATTTTATCAATCTTTGTTTATCCAGAAGTTTTGAAGTTTGCTAATTGGGGTTATCTATTCAGAATATGTACGTTTACTTATCATCCCTATATTAGTTTTGAAGCTGTCAAATTTAACGATGTTTTTTGGTCTTTATCTACGGAAGTACAGTTTTATTTAATCGTCCCTTTTGCTTACAGTTTGATTAACAAGCGTTTAAATAATCAAAAAAAAGTATTTGTAACTGGTTTATTGATAATTTTTGCAACTTTAATATTGAGAAGTTTACTTTGGATAAGTTTTAATCAAGAAATTACTCAAAATATGGGATATGCATTTAAATATTGGTATACTCCCTTAATTACAAATTTAGATTTGTTTTTATGTGGATTTTTAGTTAATGAATTGATTCAAAATTATAAATTCAAATTGAATTATACTCAATCGCTTCTGATTAAAATATTTGCGATAATATTGATAATTTTATTATATTTATTTACAGCACATCATCTATATCATCAAGAGTTATGGAATTTACCAAATCGTAGCGGTGGATGGAGAACGTTAACAACGATATTAATTTTACAACCCTTAACGGCAATAACTACCTGTTTATTTATATTTGCTGTCGAAAAAGATGTCTACTACGAATTTAGTAAAAATGAAAAATTATCATTGAGGGCAATTTTAAAAAACCCTATGAGAATATTAGAAATAATAGGTAATTTATCCTACGGTATTTATATTTGGCATATGCCAGTTATTACCAGAACTTATGACGTATTTAACGCAAAAATTCCTATCGAAGCATTTTATATCCGATTAACAGCAACCATCATTTTATCAACTGTATTAGCTACAGTTACTTACTACTTAGTTGAATTACCTTTTGCTAAGTGGAAGAAGTAATTTTTATATAAAAACTGTTCACTCTCTTGGAAAATTGCTCTACTTGGGGAGACCCCAAGACCGCATTTTCCGCTGTTAACTGTTAACTGATATCTTATGACTAAATACACTTGTAATTTTTGAAAAAATAATTAGAGACCGACTGCATAAAAAAAGTATATTTTTACAACATTTTATAAATTTACTAGATGTTCCAAATTAACAGAATCTTTATAAAAACAGAGATAAAAGTTATATGAAAGCTGGTCATTTATAAATACAATGTTGGAATCTACAAATCCCTTAAAGAGTCATAGTGCATTACAATCTGCGTCAATTCAAGATAATAGTTTCGCTCCAAAAAATGATTTAAATACTTTAAATTTAAATGGTTCATCACAGTCATTAAATGATGAAGTTGTAACTTCTGATTTTGGCGCTCAAGATAATCCAAATCCCAGCCCTTACATTAGCAGCCCCGCTGTTTTTGCTGATTTTAATGGTGATGGTGTTCACGATAAATTTTGGCGTAATACCGCAACGGGTGAAAATGCTGTTTGGTTAATGGATGGCGCTAATCCTACTGGTGCTGCTCTTAATACTTTAGGTACAGAATGGGATTATAATATTGGCGATTTTAATGGTGATGGTAAAACCGATTTAATTTGGCGCAATGGAAGTACTGGGGAAAATCTTGTCTGGCTAATGGATGGTACTACTATTGTATCTGAAGGTGCTTTAAATACTTTGGGTACCGAATGGGATTTCAGCATTGCAGATTTCAATGGTGATAGTAAAACTGATTTAATTTGGCGTAATAATAGTACTGGTGAAAATGCTGGCTGGTTGATGGATGGTGTCAGCGTTTCTGGTGCCGATTTCCTACCTCAGTTAGATTCATCCTGGAGTTATGTTGTTGGTGAATTTAATCCTAACTTCAATACAGATGTATTTTGGCACAACGATCAAACTGGTGAAAATGCCGTTTGGTTTATGAATGGCTTGAATGCTGAAGCTACTCAACTAGAAACATTTGGTGCTGGTTGGAAATATGAAGAAGGTGATTTTGATGGTAACTTTACCACCGATATCCTTTGGGAAAATACTAGCACTGGTGAAACTAAGGTTTGGTTGATGAGTGGCTCAAATGTTACCGCAGCAGATTTACCAACTTTGGGTGCTGGTTATCAATCTAATATCGGCGATTTCAATGCTGACGGTAGAATGGATATCCTTTGGCGCAGTGAGTCTACTGGAGACAATACCGTTTGGATTATGAATGGTGCTACTGCAACTCCTATTGATATTCCCCAAGTTGCTCCTGAATGGGATGTAACTCTTGGCGATTATGATGGTGATGGCGATACAGACGTTTTCGGGCGCAATACTCAAACTGGTGAAAATAAGTTTTTGCGTGTAGACGGTACTGATGTCGTTGAGGAAGAATTACCTACACTACCTACTGAATGGGTTTTTGATTAATAGGTAACGGGTAATGGGTAATTGGTGATTGGGTTAAAACTTTGTTTGTTTTTTACCTATGCATCTTGAATAATCTATTATCTACTTCACTACCTTATAGTATTCATTAACCCGGTTTTTTTGATAAGCCGGGTTTTTCATAATCAGAATTTAATTGTAATCAATTCTTGATAATTCTATTTTTAACCAATTACCTATTATCAATTAGTAAATTGATACTAAAAATATTTCTCATCAACAACAATTAATAATAAAATATATGTTATTTTATAACAAAAAAAGTTGAAATAATCAGTTAAAACTGATAAATATTAGTGATAATTAACCACTATGTTTTCAACTGAAAATCTTTTAGGTGTGTCTGTAAAGGCTTTAAATACAGCATACACTTCCATTTCAAACAATACTTTTGACGAGAATATCTCCTTCGATAGCGATTTAATTTTACAGGGTTCTTCCGAATCGCTACTAAATGATGATGGACTTGTAACTGGTAATAGAAATCCGAATCCGAATGCAATATTTAGCGGTGCAGCGGTTGAGGTAGATTTCAATGGCGATGGTAAAAACGATAAATTTTGGCGAAACGAACAAACAGGTGAAACTGCTATTTGGTTGATGGATGGTGTTAATCCAAATGCCGAAACTTTGAGGGATGTTGATGCAGCTTGGGATTTTGCTTTTGCTGATTTTAATGCTGATAACAAAACAGATATTTTTTGGCGGAATAAAGCTTCCGGTGAAAATGTAGTTTGGCAGATGGATGGTACTAATATCAATTCCCAAGAAACAATTCAAAAAATTGATTCTAACTGGGATTTTAGTATTGCTGAATTTAACGGCGATCGCAAGAGTGATATACTTTGGCGCAATGCGGAAACCGGTGAAAATGCGGCTTGGATAATGGATGGTAAAAATGTAGTTACGGCGGCTTTTTTACCTACAACTGATTTAATCTGGAATTACGACATTACTGATTTCAATAATGATGGTAAAACCGATGTATTTTGGCGCAATAGCGTAACCGGAGAAAACGCTGCTTGGTTTATGGATGGTGTTAATGCTAACGCTTTTGCCGTACAAGAGTTAGACACTAGTTGGAATCCAACTTTTGGCGATTTTAATGGAGACTCTCGGGCTGATATTCTCTGGAGCAATCAAGCTAGCGGGGAGAATGAAGTTTGGATAATGAATGGTACTCTATTTAACGATGTTCTCTTCAATGAAGAAACTTTAGATCAACTAAGTTCTGCTTGGCAAGCTAACACTGGAGATTTCAACGGCGACGGTAGAACAGATATATTTTGGCATAATACCGAAACCGGTGAAAATACAGCTTGGTTAATGAATGGAGGAAGTATCTTAACTAAAGCTTTCTTACCTTCCAATGATTTAGCTTGGGAACCAAGCTTTGGAGACTATACCGGAAACGGCAAAACTGATGTTTTCTGGCGCAATAGTAGCACTGGAGGAACTGCTATTTGGATGATGGATGGTACCATTGCCGAAGGCGAGTATTTACCAGATATTGAATCCGGTTGGAATACTTTTTAACAGTTAACAGTCAACAGTGAGCAGTGAGGGAGTGATGGGGTGATGGGGTGATGGGTAGAATTTACTTCCAATTACCTATTACCAATTACCCATCCCCAATGCCCCATGCCCTATTCCCTCTTCCCATATTTACTTTTAATCCGTTTCACCTGTTGTTGAAAATATATTCCTTTTTCAGGATTCACCATCGCTACAAAATTGGCATATCCGGTAATTGCTGCGAGTAAATTAGTTGAGTTTCCCCATTTTTTATTTTCTAAACCTTCTTTCTCGATTTGATATAAGGTAGCGCGAAATTTTCTCAACGTCTTTCTACAAACGCTAAGTTTTTCATTAACAACTATCCCGGTTACTTCTTGTTTCCCGGTATTTCGTAAAACTCTGGTTTTCTCTTGATTAATTCTTAAGCCTTCATGAGTGACTATTGATTCGGTGCGTCTGAGAATATTACATATATGTCGCAAGCTTTCACCAGAAGCGGAAAAGGTTAAATCGTCGGCGTAACGTGTATAGGTAAAACCTAGTTTATCTGCCATCCCCGTCAACCTTTTGTCTAAACGACGACAAAGTAAATTACTAATTGCAGGGCTGGCTGGAGAACCTTGGGGAAGATATCTGTCTCCTACTGCTACATAATAAATTGTACCGTCAAGCTGCAATTTTTCTACATCGGCAGAGGTACATATTAAAGCAAAGATGGTTGCAGCAGTTTCCGAATAGCCAAAGGAATAAAACAGCCCTTTGACTCGTTTATAAGATATTGAAGGGAAAAAGTCTTTTAAATCGAAATTAATCACAACGTCAGCAGCAACATGGGGAGTAGCATTTGTAATGATAGAACGTTTTTGACAAAAACCATGAGCGGCTTCGTGAATTTTTAGTTTGTCTAAAATATTAGTTAAAATCCAATATTGGGCTTGCTTTAAATTTGGCATTGGTGCCGAAATGAATCTTTCTCCCCCAGTTTTCTTGGGCATTTTGAAGCGAATGTAATGGGAGACGGTGGAAGTTTTGCGATTGAATGCTAAAAAACGTAATTTATTTACAGTAATTCCCATCGCTGCGGCAATTTCTGCGGCTGTATTACATAAAGGTAAATTATTATTTCGCAACCTTCCTAAATTAGCTTCATTATGATTTAAACCGGCAGAAACCTCTTCACCAAGATAAATAATTTCACGTTGTTTTTTCTGCTGCCAAGCTGTCGCACGCTCTAAACGTTCTTTTTCTCTTCTTTCCTTATTTTCCTGCTGCTTCTTTCTCGATTCAGCAAGTCGTTTTTTCAAAGCTTCCTTTCTTAGCTTTTGTTCGTTGTGCAGACGACTGCTTTCTCTGCGTAACTCTTGTAACTCCCGACGAATTTCACTAGCACGGCGAATTTCATCAGCTGGATCTTCTGGTATGGTACCTTGTGACGACCAAAAACCATAGCGAATCATTTCTTCGAGGATAAATTCCTCCCTACCAACTTTGCGTACTTGTTCGTAGAGTTCCTGACGTGTGCGTGGTTGTTCGGACATGATGAGAGTTAGGAGTTATAAGTTATGAGTTCCTTGTTTACATTTTAGGGTTCCCAGGTTGGGGGAGGAATTAACGTAGGTTGGGTTAGACGCACAACAAAAGAATAATTAACCAAACTAATTCATATTGCGTCGTAACCTAAAAAAACGTAATTTAGTGGATACTTTATATTGTTTTTAGTTAGATTATTTGGTTTAATCTTTAAATTATGTTAGATTTTCTTCCTCAACCCAAACTACGAACTAATTTGATGATAATAAATTATTAATAATCGTTAATAATAAATTTCACTTACCAATTTTATACAATACTAAAAAATTATAACTATTCAACTGACACTTCAACAAACTGTTATCATTTATAATTAAATTATCATAATAAGAATAATGGAGGTATAATGTGCGTTTTGGAAAACTAATAGGCTTCCTATTATTTGCAGTAGCTCTATACACTTTATGGCAAATAAGACAAGTATTATTATTAGGATTTACAGCAGTAGCTTTTGCAACGGTTATTAATAGATTTGTCAAAATAATCCAGTCTCGTCTGCATTTAAAGCGAGGAATTGCAGTTGCTATTTCAGTAATTTTGATATTATCAGCTTTTGTGGGGATAGCTGCAATTGTCGTACCTTCTATAGTTAATAAGATACCGCAATCAACTAATTTAGTTAACAAAGGATTTGAACAGTTAAGATATGGTTATGCTTGGTTACAAAATATAATTCCCGGACAGTTACTTACAGATATAGGTAATATCCAAGATGTAGGACAAAAACTATTAAAGTCTGATTCTAACTGGTTTGGAGGTTTTTTCAAAGTCTTTTCTAATTCTTTAGACTTTGTATTAAATTTATTGTTAGTAATTGTCGTCACGATAATGCTTTTAGCCAATCCTTCAGCTTACAGACAGGTATTTTTATTGTTGTTTCCAGGATTTTATCGTTCTCGTGCTGATGAAATTCTGACGCAGTGCGAGCAATCTTTGATAGGTTGGTTTATTGGCATTATATTTAATATGACCGTGATTACGGTATTAAGTTTTCTGGGATTATTGTTGTTAGGAGTTCCTTTACATTTCATAAATGCATTATTAGCGGGTTTTCTAACATTTATTCCTAATTTAGGACCGACTTTAAGCGTTATTCCACCAGCTATAATGGCTTTAACGGTTGCGCCGTGGAAAGCTCTGGCTGTAATAGTTCTCTACATCGTTATTCAGCAAACTGAAAGTAATATTTTGACTCCCTTAGTAATGAAGCATGAGGTTTCTTTATTGCCAGCAATTACGTTATTATCCCAAGTTGCTTTTGCTGTATTCTTTGGATTATTAGGATTATTTTTAGCTTTACCTTTAATAGTAGTTATCCAGGTTTGGTTAAGAGAACTTCTAATTAAAGATATTTTAAATGATTGGCGACCTCATAACCATAAAATGTCTGTTAATAACAGTTAGTATTGTGTATTAAAGTAACTAAGGAGTTTGATGATAATTCTTAAAACATGAATTTCGGTTGCTACGGAATAATAAAAAAACTGAAAAGTCAGGTTACGGTCGTTTGAAATTAATTTATATTTTACAATTTTATAATTAATCTGTAGCCGTAACATACCCTACAATAAAAAATGGCTCATCAATAGTTAGTATGTTAAAAAAACTGAGAAAAAGGGAATAGGGAATAGGTAATAAAAATAGTATTTATTTTTAAAATCAACTAGTAAAGCTCCCAAAGCTTTGTATGATAGTCATTCTAAACTTTTAAGTCATAGCTTTAGCATAGTATGTACTGAAGAACCTTAAAAATTAAATCCAATCAAATTCCAATAGCCTAAGAAGGGAATGAAAATTAATGCGGCTAAAGTAACTAAAGAATAATGCCACCGTGCTAATGTTGACCAGAATTTATATTTCCACATTGCCAGAGAAAAGAGTAATAACATTAAACTTAAAAAAGTCGTTATTAATGGTAGTACTAATAAAGCAATTATTATTGTCGGCACTCCATAAACTAATTTCCAGAAACCAATTAACCATAAAAACAAAGGAAAACCAATTATAAATATCAAGTTTAATGTACTCAGCAAACCAGCTATAAACCAAGCAAGATTTAATTGAGATTCAAAATTAGCTGACTTGCCACGTAAGAGCCGCAAAAGTGGACGGATAACGTACATAATAAATGCGGACAAAAATATAATTACACAGAAAGCAGCAATTCCAAGTTGAACCCAAATTCCTTCATACCAAGCAATTTTTTCATAAGCTCCCAATTTAGGAAAAAGCGGATTAAATGCAAACTCGATATCTCTATTACTATTTTCACCAAAGGCTGTGAACCGATTAATTTTATCTTGTCTAAATAAAAGATTATCAATCGGGATTAATTCTCTATCGGGTGTTTTGTTGACGAAAAATAGTTTGGGAGTACTTACAATCAAGTTTCCATTACCAGCTTTTTTGATATAAATATCTTTGAAAGGAGCGGTGATTTTAGCAAAAGTGTTGCGAGGATATTCAACATCGCGATAATTACCCGTAAATCTTTCAAGCTCTTCCTTAGTTAAAAACAAAGTATCAGCATATTTTGGTGGCTTTGTAACCGGAAAATATTTATCAATAAATGCATTTAAAAATTGATTGCTCAAAGCTGTAAAACTGTTATTAGCAATAAAAATACCAATATTTTTTTCTGGCATTAAAGTAAGAGAAGCAGAATATCCCCGCAAATTCCCTAAATGCCCCCAGGTGCGAATATTGTTTATCCATTGCTCGCGAAAACTGTAACCGGTGCCTGGTAAAATTGGATGATGGGTAAACTGTCTTTCTAACATTTCCCTTGCGGTATCTTCTTTAAGAATTCGCTTATCTTGATAACGCCCATACTGCAAATATGCATTCATAAAATGAGCCATATCTGTAGCTGTAGTACTGATTGCTGCTGCTGGTGCAATATTTAAATACAAATAGGGAACGGCTTTATATTTACCTTTACTATACTGATACCCCGTAGCAAAATCATCGGCTAATGGTTTTGGAGGAGGTTGCACAAAACTAGTGCGATTCATATTTAACGGTTGCAGAATATTTTGATGGATATATTCAGCAAAAGGCGTTTGAGAAATTGTTTCAACTAAATATCCTAATAAGGCAGTACTATGACTCGAATAACTGTAAAGCGTACCGGGTTTCCATTCGATTGCAGGCATGTACTTTGCTAAATAATCACCCAAAGGCAACATTTTTTCAGGTTTATCTGCCGCAAGGTGAATGCGTCTTTTGGTAGTGCCATCCGTATGAGTCATCATCCCGGCTGCGGTTACAGGCTCGGAAAAGGGATTGTTGATTTTAAACTTTGTTAAATATTGATTCGCATCGGCATTTATATCCAGCTTGCCTTGTTCCCATAGCTGCATTGCTGCTGTTGCCGTAAATAACTTGGAGAGAGAAGCAACGCGAAAAACAGTTTTATCGGCATCTACAGGAATTTTTTTCTCCACATTGGCATAACCATAACCTTTAGTAAAAAAGACTTTCCCATCCTTAACTATAGAAATAACTGTCCCCGGTATGTGAGATTTTGACATCTCATCATTGATGAATTTATCTACCCATGCCCTGAATTCTTGGGAATTCGTTAATGTTGCTTCAGCAGATGTTTCATCAGCTTCAACTGGTTGCTGCTGTTGAGAATTTATCGGAGGATCTAGTTTATCGGGTATGTTTGTAGCGAAACTCGTTATACCAGAAACAGATAGAAATAGAACAAATCCCATCAGCGTGATACATAACC
Source organism: Rivularia sp. MS3 (assembly GCA_019192545.1). GTDB lineage: Bacteria > Cyanobacteriota > Cyanobacteriia > Cyanobacteriales > Nostocaceae > Rivularia. Next base: position 79,752 of record JAHCMI010000024.1, read on the forward strand.
GCTTCATCCATTTAACAAGTATCATAATTAATTAAAAATATTTTCTGGAATCTACAACAAAGCCCCCTATAGAAAATCAAACCTATTAGCCTTTAATCAGTTCTAAACTTTAGATTACTTCGATAAATAACTATTTTTGTCTTTCTAACGATGGATTTTAGCCGTTATAGTCTCTATCGCCGATTAAATTAACCTTACTTGCGGAGGAAGACACAGATAACTTGAAACAGATATTTTATACATACGCTTGCTGCAAAAATTGATAAAAAAAGAGGTTATTTTGTGCGTATAGGAAAATGGATTGGCTTATTCGCTTTTGTTGTCTCAATGTATATTTTATGGCAGATTCGGCAAGTTCTGCTAATAGTTTTTGCAGCGATAGTTTTAGCAACAGCTTTGAATCAAATTGTTAAAACTTTACAAAAGATTCGTATTCAGCGGGGTTTTGCTGTAGGAATATCCGTTATTCTTTTACTGACCATAATACTGGGCTTTTTAGCTTTGATTGCGCCGAGAATTATCGAGCAGTTGCGGGAATTTACTTTTATCGTACCAAAATTTTTAGATCAAATCCGGGTGTGGAATGATTGGCTGTTAAAAGTAATTCCGGAACCAGTAATAGAAGAAATTCAAGGTTTAAGATATCTTACTCAGGGTTTACAAACTTGGTTAGATAGACTTTTAGGAAACGTTTTCACTGTTCTCAGTCAATCATTTAATGTTGTTTTAAATTTCTTACTTTTCTTTGTTTTAACTATAATGCTTTTGATAGATCCCAAACCTTACCGTAGCGGATTTATCCTGCTTTTCCCTGCTTTTTATCGTCGTCGCATGGACGAGATTTTATGTAAATGCGAGCATTATTTAGTAGGTTGGATAAAAGGTACGCTGCTGACTATGTTTCTTATCGGCGGTTTAAGCTATATTGGATTATTAATTTTAGGTGTCAGACTACCTTTAATTAATGCTATATTAGCTGGATTTTTAGAATTTATCCCGAATGTTGGTCCTACATTAAGTTTAATTCCGCCGCTTTTATTAGCCTTACTTGATGCTCCTTGGAAGGCAGTTGCTGTAGTTGCATTATATTTCGGTATTCAACAGGTTGAAAGTTTAATTGTTGTACCTTTAATAATGAAGTCGCAAGTTTCTTTATTACCGGTAGTAACCTTATTGGCAGTAGTAATTTTTGCTAACTTTTTTGGTTTCTTAGGTTTATTTTTAGCAATTCCTTTAGTATTAGTTTTACAAACATTTGTTCAAGAGATTTTGGTCACAGATGTTTTGAATAACTGGCATTTAAAGAAAGATAAATTACAACCAGAGACTAATCTAGCTTTTGTAGATGTTAATCCTACAAATACAGAAATTGAAGGTGATTCAGTTATCAATAAAGATTAAAAATCTTAATTACATCAATTCTGGTTGTATCGGAATTATTAGAAAAAGCGCAGAGGCGCAGGGGGCACAAAGAAAAGAGGAAGAAGAGAAATTTTAAATAATTTTGATGTAAACTACAAAGGCATTACTTATTTAATTTATCGTGACGTGAATTAAAACCAGTTAACGTATTTTCTGTTTTTAAAACCACGTCTTCAACTAGTCTTTCGCTAAATCCTGCAACAAAGGCGATCGCCATATAAAGGTAAACGTTACGATTTTCACGTTCGGTAATTCTAAATATACCTGAAAATATCCCAGATTCGATTAATGCTACAGCAAAAATAGCGAAAGACATACCTACAATAGGGCGGAAAAATCCGGTAAAGAATAAATCAGATTCTCCTGCTTTCCCTTGCTCAATAAACTTATTCGCACGTACAATAACACTGATAGCACTTCCTAAAGCTCCCATTGAAACTGCCAGAGAAATAAAGAATAAATCCTGCTTTACAAACCAGTCTGTAAATAAAATTAATTGACTGGGATTTTGATTGCCGGCTTCAATCTCAGTTGGATTAATTTTTGCAATTCGATTCTGAGTTGCTTCTAAATTAGAAAATGGCTCTGCATTTTCTTTTTTAGTGGCAAATTTCAATTCTTTCTCAATATTTTTTTGAATATCTTGTATTTTTATTAACGGTACAAAAATATTATTTTCTTCAGCTGCTTCTTGCTCGTCTACCAAAAATTTTAACTCGTCATTTACTCGGCTCAAACTGGCTCGAAAAGTATTGCTAAGTTCCTTTGCTGTAATAATTTCTTCATCTTTTTGATTCAGCTTAGCTTCAAACTTAATAGTCTGTTTCTGCTGATTATTAACATCTTGCTTTGTAAAGTCAAAAATATTAAATACAATAAATGTTGCTCCAATACCTAGAAGAGGGCAAACAACAAAAATTATAAAAAACCAACTTAAACCAGAGAGCAGTCTATTATAAGCGCCTCCAGTACCTTTGATAATCGCACTGAAAGGGTTGGGATATTCTCGCGATTGAATTGCTATCTGTCTTCGTGCTTCTCTAACAAAAACTAAGTTTCCACAATTTTTATCAGATACTTTTTCAGGAAAATTTGAATTTTGATTGGAAGATGTATCTTCTTTATTTTCCAGCAAGATAGAAATAGCTAAATCTAAAATGTCAACCTGTTGGGGATTACTATAATCTAAAGTTGACATCAAACTTAATAATTTAGCTAACTCTCGCTGCATCTCAATACTTAACTTTTTCTGTCGTAAACTTTTTTTTATTTGAGCCAGCAAATTTTGTATCTTAGCTTGCATTTCGCTATCAATAGCGATGTTGCTAGCAATATTAGATAGGTTTTCAACTTCTGCATGTAATTCGGGAGCAGGTTGATTGTCTTCCTGTTGATTTTTAGATGATGGTACTTGCATGACGGTTAATATTATTAGTTTAAAGACATATAGTAATTATAAATACACTGAGCCGTGCAATCATTACGTAAAGTTAATTAAATACTTATATATTGCTTGAGTACTTACAGGAAATGTAATTTTTCGGTTTTAGAGGAAAGATAGGTTTTACAATTATTGAAATTAATGATTTACCTAGACATTTACGATTGGGTGGGCGTATTAATCTTTTATGTGGTGGTTCAAATTTAATTTATTTGAGTTAATATGAATGTTTGCTGTAAATAGTAGTCAGTTACGAAATAAAATAAGGCATTGAGTTTGAAAACTGCATTTCATATCGGTTTTGGATTGAGTATTAGCTTGATATTCGCAACTCCTCGGGCTTGGTGCGAAACTAAGCAGGAATTAGATATTAATCCGGAAGTAATTGAAAGTAGCCCCGTGTTACAGCGATGGCTCAAAGAAGTGCCAAATGTGTTGGCAGATATTAAGCACAAGCCTAGTTTTCGCACTCGTTTCAGGTTGGGTTATTCTCTTATAGACGGAAATAGCGGCGTAAAAGTTGGTTTTGAGGATATTTTTATTGTTGATAAATTAACTGCTAGCGGTGAATATCGGCAAACATTTAATCAAGATTATGAAAATTACGGTGCAGATTTAAATTATTATTTACTGCCTTTGGGTAGTTATGTGAATTTTTCCCCTTTAGTTGGATATCGAAGCTTGCAGACATCCGATGATTCAACTTCAGGAGTTAATTTAGGCGTAAAGTTGTTGTTGGTATTATCTCGTGGCGGTGGTGCAGATATTGCTTTTACTCGTAGTTGGGTGGCTTTGGGTACTACCGAAGAAGTTGCCTTAACGAAACTTTCTGCTAGCTATGCAATTACAACTAATTTGCGTTTTTCGACTGAATTTGCACAACAAAAAATTAGTAGTAATAGAGAAAGGCAGGTAGGGTTTTTTCTGGAATGGATGCCTTGATAATTGGGGATAGGGCATTGGGCATTGGGCATTGTGGATAGTTAATTATTATACAGTTCGTAGTTAAACATAATTAATTAAATATTGTCATTGCGAGCGAAGCGAAGCAATCCTAGCCCCTGCGATTGCTTCGCTTCGCTCGCAATGACGGTAAATATTTCTGTTCGCTTACTTAGGGCTTGCTTGTTGGGCACTAAATTCTTATTTATAAGTCTTAGAAAAGTAAGTTTCATTTGGATAAAATACATCCCTTCTCCAAAACATCGGAGAGGGGCAAGGGGTGAGGTTTATTAAAATTTAAAAATCTATTTCGAGAATGTTTTTATTTTTACTTTTGGGCGATTGTACGATTTTTTTTTCAGAATGACACTTTATTTGCGTAAATTACCAATTAAGTCCTGATTTTATTAAAGAAAGTATAGTTTTTGCTTTTAATTTACTCCTGAGTTTTGGAAAATTAACCTTGACTCTAATGGTTTAACTTATTCGCTATTGAATGAAAAAGATGAATCAAAACATACTAAAGCTTATTTTTGAGAAGCTATCATTTTTGTTGTTATTTGGCTTGTTGATGAATGGTTTACCAGCCTCAGCTTCTGAATTTGATACAATTTTGTGTCTGGAGAAGTCAGGGAAAATAGCTAGAGATTCAGGGCGCGATCGCGATTATAAAGGAAGATACTACAATCGCGATGGCTCCGATGGAAGGGATGGGCGCAGCGGTAGAAATGGACGTAGCGGTAGAGATGCTACCGTATTTGCTGATGGCTCCCCCGTAAGCCTTGATTTATCTGGTAGAGACGGTGAAGACGGGGAAGATGGAGAAGACGGCGATCGCCCTCGTTGTCGTCGTAGATATAGCAACAAAGTTAAACGTAATATCCATGCTGCTGATGGTGGAAAAGGTGGCGATGCCGGTAGCGGTGGCAATGGTGGAAGTGGAGGTTTGTTAACCGTTTATTACAGTAATATTGCTGATTTGAAAAGTATTTTAGTACGCAGTCAAGGAGGAGAAGGAGGACGCGGTGGGCGCGGTGGTGATGGCGCTATAGGTTGCCGATGTCGCCGTCGCAGTTGGACTGTTAAATCCTGTAAGGGGAAAAAAGGTACTGATAATTACAAGTGTAAAAAGCGTAAATACAGATGTTATCAGGGTAGTGATGGACGTGACGGTTATGATGGTAAAGACGGCAAGCAAGGAAATAATGGTTTTCTTAGTTTAGTTAAAGGCAAACAACAGCTAAAAGCAGATAATCCTCAAGCAGAGTTGAGTTTTGTTGAGCTGAATGGTAAATCAATTCGTTTATCAAAAAATCGCTGGATTTCTCGCAATGGTGCTGCTTCTTTGTTAGCTCCCGGCTCGATAATTGCCGATAAGTATCGTGAATTTGATAAGCGTATCGAAAGAGATTTTCAAGTAGTGTGGCGAGAAAAGCAGCCAATAAATAATTTTAGTAAAGCTAAAATTAAATTAAATTTGAATAATGACGGTAAAATCGAAGTCGATTCTCCTCAAAAACTGTGGCTTGATATCAGCAAAAATCAAGAAAATGATTTAACCAAGTTAGTAGTGAATCATGCCATACCAGAAAAAGAAGTAACCGAATTAAAACCCGCTGATTTTGTCGGTAGCGGTGAAAATTTAACTGTTAGCATAGTAGATTTAGCAGGTAGATCGGATATTATTAAAACTCGGTTTAAAGTAGAATACGAAGTCAGAGATGATAACGGAGACGAATACGAAGCCGACATTCCTCCAGAATTAGTAACCAAAGACTACAATCGTTTTACTTTAGCTTTAGGTAAACTACCAATTATTCCCAAACAAGGATTAGAAGTTGGTACAAAAGTTCGTATTAAAGTCACAGCAATTCGTTCTCTAGGTAATCGCTCCAAAACGCAAACTATTACATGGAAAGCCTTAGTAAGGGAAAGATAGTAATAAGTTAGGAGTTAGGAGTTAGGAGTTAGGAGTCAACGGTAAGCAGTTAGCAGTGAGTTACCAATCCCCAATCCCCATCTTAAAAAAAGTCCATCATCCAGGGAGAGGCACCGGAAAATATTTGAGTTGCTTTAGCAAGTGAATTTTCTGTGCCATCGAGCTTTCCTGCAAGCTGTAATTGTTGGGGAGAGAATAATCCCCCATACAAAGATGCTAATCCTTTAATATCTAGCTTTAATTCACCTTTGCCACCTCTGGCAATATTTCCGCTTCCTTTGGCAACCGATAAAATAAATTTACCGTTGTTTTCTGCTATTAAATCGTCTTTTATCTGTAAATGTAATTCTGCTTCAGGAGTTGATGCATAACCGCGTGTTGACAACGCTTTCTCTACATTTATTATTCGCAACATCCAACGTTTATTAGACCTGATTTTTGCAGTTTGTTCTGGCAATATTAACGTTAAATTGTCAATTGCAGAGCTGCGCCAACGTATTTTATCTATTTGCGAACGATGATTGCTCAGGAATGACCAAAAAGTTGTTGTCGCCGCATTTGTTAAAGTTACCCAATCAACTACGATTAAAACATTGTCACCTTCTATTGAACGCTGGCTAAATATAATATAACCTTCAGGTTGCTTTAGCGAACCAAGAATATAACCATAAAACACTTCTTTCTGACTCGGCTTAATGATGCGATTCCAAATAGTTTGATTGCGGTTTAGATATCCATTGATATTTTTTCCCTGCTTTGAATATAGTTCGTAAAAAATTTCTGAATCCAAGGGAACAGATTTTACAGATAAAGGTTGTTCCTTAAATTGAATACTCTGCGCTGAAATTTCCCAACTGCACAAACTACCCCCCTGCTCGTATCCAACTTTGCGATACAGCCTTTGAGTTGCCGGATAAAGAACTGAAATCGGTACATCATTTGCATAAAGTTCCTTAATAGTCTGCTGCATCAAACTTAAAGCCGCACCACTACCGCGAGACTCTGGAGCAATACCAACCCCAGCAATCCCCGTCATTGCAACACTCTCACCACCCCACCATTGCCCCATCGGAATAACTACCAATCCCCCGACAATTTCTTTTTCCTGACGAATTAAGCGGATATTTTCTACCCCCATCCGCTTCGCCCAAGCTTCCTCATCATCATCATCACCTAAAAAACATTGTTTTAAAATCTTGCCAAATTTTTGAACCTCTTCCGAATCGGTAACAGTACTATATTCAAACTTTGTATTCATCAGTTTTACCAACCTTGATGTTTACACTACAAAGATACTACAATTTGGTGATATGAAGGGCAGTGGAAAATAGGCAGTCGGCAGTGGTACCCCATAAATTAATTTAGGGGTTTCAAACAAGGACATATTTTTTCTTGTGCTTAGCATCTCGAAAAAAAGTATAACTGTGTTTTTCATAAATGAATTTAGGGGCTTCCAACCCGTTTAACGGCAGTCTTTATACTCTCCTTGCCGACTGCCAACTGCCGACTGCCGACTGCCTTTCTCGGTGAAGAGAAATAAAGACTTACAGCTTAGTTGTTTACGGTTGATTGGTACCGCATTGAAGATATTTGCCTACAGCGATCGCGCATAATAACATGCAATAATATTTGAACATACTTAATAACTAGTTGCTGACATTATGTAGTTGCCTATGCCTGTAGTAAATATTATTAAAACTTTTATAGATACAAAAGAAATAAGTGTTTATCAATTTAGCAAAGATACAAAAATAGCCCAAAGGACAGCCTATAGCCTTTATAACTATCCCCAACAACGCCCAAGTCCAAGTGTTATGGACAAAATCTGCGATTATTATGAGTGCCAGCCATGCGAGCTGATTAAATGGGTAAAGCCTGAAAAAAAATAAATTAACAACAATGAAGACAAAACAACCATTAGCGAATCAAAGCGAAAAGCTCAGAGCGATCGCCTACAGTATGGATTTACTGATACCAGGTATTTATATCTGGTGTCCTTGGTTTAAATTAAAAATCGGTGGTAGCTATCCAGATGACAATCCTTACAGGTATCCCGGTATGATTCATAGTTCTATTGGTGTAGGGCTGGTTTTACCAGGATACAAAATATTTACTTCTTATCAAGGAAGTTATGACGCTTGATAAGCACAGCATACAGGGATTAGCAGCATTTACCACCAAAACACTACCATCAACAGAATTTGAAAAAAGAATGTTAAACGCTGGGTATTTTGAAGCAGGAAGCGCACCAGCACAAGGCGGGAGAATTAAAGTGTGGTGGTTACATGATGAGTATCCCAGAGTTGAATCAATATATAGTTCTAATAGAAATATTGTGTTAACAGCTTATCATGTGTAAACAGCTTATTAGCTCATAGCTAAATAATGCCCCATTCCCCAAATTCACCTCATTCGCCAAAACATCACGGTGCTGCCAATTGTACCGATAATCATTCCACCGACAACAATTGCAAAGGTAAATCCAAGGGGAATACCTAAAAAATTGAAGCTGAAGATAAAAGAGCTACCGTCAAATAAAGCTAGAAACCAACCGATAGTGACAAGGGAAATATTAGTCCAGCTATATAAAAGTTTGTAGTGATGTAATAGTAAAGCTGTAAAAAATCCGCCTAAAGTACCGCCTATAGTCATACCGACAATCATACCTCTGCTAAAAATTTGACTTGAAGCATCCAGCAGAAATAATTGCCAGCCCAAAGTTAAACCCGCGAGAAAACTAACTCCCCAAATCAAAGTTATTAAAGCAACATGAGATGGTTTGATTGCGGTTTTAGTCCACATCAACACTATGCCAATAGTCAATCCTCCGATAGAACCGATAATGGCACCATAGCGGGTAAACTCAGACATAATATCCTGGGGATTGAGGTGGTATGAAAGGTTTGATAAAAACAGAAAAAAAGTACCAATACTCAAAGCAACAGCCCAACCAAAGGCTATAAGGAATATTTTCATTGTTCTTAAATCGTGAATGAATGATGAGGGGATGGGGAAGAGGGGGGAGAGTGGGTAGAATTATTAATTTACTACTTGCTACTCGCTACTTCTCCCCATGCCCAATCCCCCATGCCCAATGCCCAATCCCCAATTACCACAAACTTTTATTTATGAAACAGAAATTAACCCAAGGCAACGTCGGCTCTACCTTGGTGAAATTAACCATACCGATGGTGTGGGGTGTACTGGCGATAATTGCTTTCAATTTGGTAGATACATATTTCGTCGGGCAGTTGGGAACCAAACCTTTAGCGGCGATGAGTTTTACCTTTCCCGTGGTGATGACTCTGGGTAGTTTGTCGATGGGCTTGGGCGTGGGGGCTTCTTCGGTGATTTCCCGCGCTATTGGAGAAGGCGATCGCCAGCGTGTGAAAAAGTTTACAACTAATAGTCTGACTTTGGCAGTAACAGCGGTTTTAATTTTTGCGCTTGCGGGTTTCTTAACTATCGATCCTTTGTTTACCGCTTTGGGTGCGAGTGCTGATGTGCTGCCGTTGGTGCGCGACTACATGCAGATTTGGTACGTGGGGATGGTGTTTCTGGTAGTGCCGATGGTAGGTAACAGTGCAATTCGCGCTTCTGGTAATACGCTGACACCCAGTTTAATTATGATATTTGCAGCAGCAATAAATATTGCCTTAGATCCATTGTTAATTTTGGGAATAGGCGGTTTTCCTCGTTTGGAATTGCAGGGTGCAGCAATAGCCACGGTAGTTTCGAGAGGTACTACTTTGATTGCTGCTTTAGTTGTACTGCACTTCAAAGAAAAAATGCTGTATTTAAAGCTGCCAACTATTGAAGATACTTTATGGTGCTGGAGAGATATTTTGTATGTGGGTTTGCCTGCTGCCGGTAGCAGTATGATAAATCCGATTTCGATTGGTGTAATTACAAGTCTGTTGGCTGGTTTTGGTGCTGAAGCCGTTGCCGCTTTTGGTGTAGCATCGCGGATAGAATCCTTTGCATTGATTGCCGTGGTGGCATTATCTTCTTCAATTGCGCCTTTTGTCGGGCAAAATTGGGGCGCGAAGAAGTATGCCAGAGTTGCGAAGGCATTGCAGTTAAGTTTCTTGTTTAGTTTGTTTTGGGGATTGATGGCGGCGGGGGTTTTAGCGGCAACTGCACCGAGTTTAATTGCTTTCTTTAATCCCAATCCCGATATCGTTGCAATTGCTTCTCAATATCTATGGATTGTACCTATTAGTTATGCCGGTGCGGGAATTATTTTAATTGCAAGTTCGGCTTTTAATGCTTTAGGAAAACCAATTCCTTCTGTGGTGATGACAGTAACGCGAATGTTTGTACTGTATATTCCCTTAGCTTATTTTGGAGGTAGACTTTACGGAGTTAATGGAATCTTTGCTGCTGCCTGTATTTCTAACTTTATTGTCGGAATTGGCGCTTATGTTTGGAATCAAAGAACATGCAGTGGTAGAAATGCTGAAAATAATGAAAATGCTGAAATAGTTCGGAGTTAAATTCTTTAAAGAATATATTAGTTGTAGGGTGTGTTAGATGCACGATAATTCAACTGTTAAGACAAAAACTTTTTCGACATCATCTAACGCACCATAACCTCTCGACAATATGCCCTTGTTTTTTTATTATATGCAACCCTAAATAACATCTTTTACCTTTGCTTGGGAATGATTTATTCATATAAGCAAAAGGCTCTGTATCCTTTGTATCCTTTGCGTTTTCCTTGGCGTTACTCTGCGTTAAAATCAAAATCAATTGCAATGTTATAACTGATAAATTAGCTTATTTGATCGGAATCAAAATCTGTATTGCTAGGTCCCGGCATCCATTTAGGGGTATAAACAGACGATTTTGCTTCGACTCTACCGATAATTGATGCTGCTGCACCGCAAACAATTACTACTATTTGGGCTGCATCTCTACCGTAGTTAACAGGTTCGGGTCTATTTTGTACTATAGTATCAATATTGTTTCCTATAATTGGAGCAATTGCTGCGGTTGAAGTAAAAACAACACCCCAAAAAGTTTTACTGCCAAATATACTTTTCTTTTCTTTGTTTTTATCTTTTTCTGCTGGCTTTTCGTAGTTTTGTTCTTGTGGATGATTGAAAGCAGTCATGATTTTATTGTTTCACTCCAAGATAAATTAAGATAGTTAACTGATTGTTTGTAATTTACACTTCACCGTACAAACTTTGGTTTCGGAAAAATTTACGAAAATAATTTTAAATTTCAGTAGATGTACGGTTAACAATTTTGCTATACAAGTTCTTATAGGGATTGTTTGGTTGATTTATGCAGTTTGAACCTCACCCCTTCCCCTCTGCTTATTAAGGGCTACCGTGTACACAGAAGTCTTTAAACCATACCTGGAAGGCAGTTGTGAACTCAGAAAAAATCTCTCAAAACCTGTCATTGCGAGCGGAGCGAAGCAATCACAATAATTTTCGCATTAATGCGATTGCTTCGCTTCACTCGCAATGACGATTTAAGGGGTTTAAAATCCCTGAAACGTATACTGAGAGAATTGTGTGTACACCGTAGGCTTATCAAGGGAGAGGGGTTGAAGGCTAATAAAAGCATCTTGTTCGGTGTGTAGTGCGTTATGCTCCGCGATAACACACCCTAAAAATATTTTTTCAAAACCCCTTGCACCTCACGTTACGTCAGGGTTTAGATTCAAGATGTCGTTAATAAAAGTCTTGAACAAAAGGTAAATAGTGATGCAAACTTCTTGGAAAGTTGGCGAATTAGCTTCGCTGACTGGTTTAACTGTACGCACTCTTCATCATTACGATGAAATTAATCTTTTAAAGCCTGCTGAATATACAACTTCGGGACATCGTTTATATCGAGAAGAAGATATTATTCGACTGCAACAAATTCTTTCTTTACGACAATTGGGTTTTAGTTTAGAAGAAATAAAAAATTGCTTGCAGAATCCAGATTTTTCACCAGTAAAAGTGATTCAATCCCATGTTGATAAATTAGATAGGCAAATTGAACTTCAGCAGCAGCTTAAAAGACTGCTTACAGGAATTTACGTGCATTTACAAGCTGAAGAAAAGGTTTCCACTGATGAATTGATAAAAACAATTGAGGTTACAAAAATGTCTGAAGAATTATTTAATCAATATTACACCAAAGAACAGCGTCAATATTTAGACGATCGCGCTCAAATGCTTGGTGAAGAAAAAATTCAGCAGGTACAACAAGATTGGCAAGAATTGTTTGCTGCTGTAGAAACAGAAATGAATAAAGGCACCGAACCAACTGATGCAAAAGTAATTGCCTTGGCTAAACGTTGGCAAGAATTAGTTGATAGTTTCACTGGTGGAAATTCTGGTGTTATGCAAGGTTTAAATAATATGGTGCAAGCCGAATATCCCACAATGCAGCAGCAATTTGGTTTTCCCGATGCTCGATTATTTGAATATATTGCACAAGCTCAAGCGGCGATTGGGAAGCAGTAAGTTGTTTGATACCTCACCCCGCCCTCCGGGCACCCCTCTCCTTAAGGAGAGGGGATCGAAATAATGTAGAGACGAGGTGCAGTGCTACGTCTCATATCAATGTGCGAAAAAAGTCAATACAGTTTTAGGAAATTAAGTATTTTTAAAAAGATATAAAATAATATTCCTGCCTGCGTAAAATGGCTTAAATATCACGATATATGTATACAGTTTGATTTAAGAGTACCTAGATTCTATCTACTTAAAATTTGATATTTGTCTAACTTTAGTTGAGTTTAAGTATTTTGACTTATCTGTATAAAAGAATGAAAGAACTTACAAAAAACAATTATTCGGGATTTGTAATACGCAATTTAGTGCGTTACGGTTTGACAGCATTGCTTGGTATTGTTTTGGTTGGTGAGTCGGTAGGTGCAAGAGCGGAAAGTGTGAGGGTTGAGGTAGCGCAGCAGCAGACAGTAACAGATTTAAATGCAATTACTGTAAAGGCAGAAAAGCTTTCCCAAGAAGGCTTGCGATTATTTGAGCAAGGTACCGCAGAATCACTAAAACAGGCTATTAATAAATGGAAAGAAGCGCTTCTTTTGTGGGAAAAGGTGGGAGAGAGAAAGAAAAAAAGGATTACTCTTACTGTTATTGGTAGAGCTTACAATTTATTAGGAAACAAACAACAAGCATTACAGATATATTACCAAGTATTACCTTTAGTGCGCGAAGTTAAGGATAAAAATCAAGAAGCAAAAACTCTTAATAGTATTGGCAAACTCTACTCGGATTTAGGAGATAAACAGCAAGCACTTAAATTCTACAATCAAGCATTACCTTTAGTGCGCGAGGTTGGTGATAGAAATGGAGAAGCAATAATTCTTAATAATATTGGTCATGTCTACAATTTATTAAAAGATAAACAGCAAGCACTTAAATTCTACAATCAAGCATTACCTTTAAGGCGTGAAGTTGAAGACAAAAGTGGAGAAGCAGCAACTCTTAATAATATTGGTGGTGTCTACTCGGATTTGGGAGATAAACAGCAAGCACTTAAATTCTACAATCAAGCATTACCTTTAGTGCGTGAGGTTGGTGATAGAAATGGAGAAGCAATAATTCTTAATGGTATTGGTAGTGTCTACTCGGATTTAGGAGATAAACAGCAAGCACTCAAATTCTACAACCAAGCATTATCTTTAAGGCGTGAAGTTGGCGATAAAACTGGAGAAGCAACAACTCTTAATAATATTGGTAGTGTCTACTCGGATTTAGGAGATAAACAGCAAGCACTCAAATTCTACAACCAAGCATTATCTTTAAGGCGTGAAGTTGGCGATAAAACTGGAGAAGCAACAACTCTTAATAATATTGGTCTTGTCTACAATGATTTAGGAGATAAACAGCAAGCACTCAAATTCTACAACCAAGCACTGCCTTTAAGGCGTGAAGTTGGCGATAAAACTGGAGAAGCAACAACTCTTATTAATATTGGTGCTGTCTACTCAGATTTAGGAGATAAACAGCAGGCACTCAAATTCTTCAACCAAGCGTCACCTTTAATGCGCGAAGTTGGTGATAAAAGTGGAGAAGCAGCAATTCTTAATAATATTGGTGCTGTCTAGCATTCATTAGGAGATAAACAGCAGGCACTAAAATTCTTCAACCAAGCATTACCTTTAGTACGCGAAGCTGAAGATAAAAGTCAAGAAGCAATAACTCTCAATAATATTGGTCTTGTCTACCATTCATTAGGAGATAAACAGCAAGCGCTCAAATTCTACAACCAAGCATTGCCTTTAAGCCGTGAAGTTGAAGATAAAAGTCGAGAAGCGACAACTCTCAATAATATTGGTCTTGTCTACCATTCATTAGGAGATAAACAGCAAGCGCTCAAATTCTACAACCAAGCATTGCCTTTAAGCCGTGAAGTTGAAGATAAAAGTCGAGAAGCGACAACTCTCAATAATATTGGTGGTGTTTACAATTTCTTAGGAGATAAACAGCAAGCACTTAAATTCTTGAATCAAGCATTACCTCTAATGCGTGAAGTTGGATATAAAAGTGGACAAGCAACAACTCTTAGCAATATCGCTTTTGTACACAGAGATAATGGCAATCTCCAAGCCGCAATCACCAATAGCAAAGCCGCAATCGATATTATCGAAGACTTACGCACAAAAATAGATAGCAACGACTTACGTACATCCTACTTCGCCACAGTACTAGATACCTACAAAGTCCACATCGACATATTAATGCAACTGGACAAGCAAAATCCTAATCAAGGATACGACGTTCAAGCACTCAACGCCAGCGAAAAATCTCGCGCTAGGGGACTTTTAGAACTACTAACTGAAGCTAATGCCGATATTCGTAAAGGTATAAGCCCCGAACTTTTAGCACGAGAAAAAAGTTTGTTGCAAAAAATAGGAGCTAAACAAAAACGGTATATTGAGTTAGATGGTAAGCCACAAGCACAAGAATTAAAAAAAGAGCTGCAACAAGAAATTGAAAGCATAATTAACCAACACGAACAACTAAAAACAATAATTCGTACTAGCAATCCCGAATACGCAGCACTCAAATATCCCGAGCCGTTAAACTTAACGCAAATCCAACAACAATTAGATAAAGACACCGTACTTTTACAATATTCTTTGGGTAAAGAGCGCAGCTATTTATGGACGGTAACTCCTAACTCTCTCGATAGCTACAAATTACCAAAACGAGAAGAAATAGAATCAGCAGCAAATAAATTCAAGGAATTATTGAAAAAATGTGAATTCATAAAATGCCAAGATTTATCCGCAGCACAAAAAGCCAAAGATTTTCAAGAAATTTCCCAAGCTGCAACTCAACTTAGTAAATTGATTTTCGCTCCGGTTTCTAACAAATTGGGTAAAAAGCGTTTGGTGATTGTCGCAGATGGTGCGTTACTTGAAATTCCCTTCGCTGCATTATCGGAACCAAATCAAACTAATTATCAACCACTGCTCATCAATCGCGAAATTGTAAATCTACCTTCGATAAGCGCGATCGCTATTCACCGAAACGAACTAAAACAGCGTCAAACCGCTCCCAAAACTTTAGCCGTGCTTGCCGATGCGGTATTTTCTGCTGATGACGAGCGAGTCACTGGTAAACCTCCGGCTCTAGCTCCGGAAATGGATTTAAGAGATTTGACGATGAGAAAAGCCGCGAAAAACTACAACCGCGCTGGATGGCAAAGGCTAAAAGGTACCCGCACCGAAGCGGAAGAAATTTTAAAATTAATACCAGCTTCGCAAACCTTGCAAGCTTATGATTTCGATGCTAACTACAACTGGGTTACTAACAAACAGCTAAAACAATATCGCTTCATCCATTTAGCTACTCACGGTTTTGCAAATCCAGATAATCCCGAATTATCAGGAATTTTACTCTCGGTAGTAGATAAACAACGTAAACCATTAGATAGAGTCAACCTGCTCCTCGGTGATATTTTTAACTTAGATTGGGGTGCAGATTTAGTTGTATTGAGTGCTTGCGAAACGGGTTTAGGTAAAGGTGTTCCAGGTGAGGGATTAATTGGTTTGACGCGAGGGCTGATGTATGCAGGTGCAGAACACGCCGTAATTTCTTTATGGCAAGTTGACGACACGGCAACATCTAAATTAATACCGCAAATGTATAAAGCAATATTAGATAAAAAAGTTTCTCCCGCAACTGCTTTGCGTCAGGCTCAATTACAAATGTGGCAGCAAAAAGAATGGCGCAATCCCTATTACTGGGCAGCCTTTACTTCTCAGGGTGAATGGTAAGTATAATTCGTAATTCGTAATTCGTAATTCGTAATTGCTCTTATTCCTTAAGAAAATTACTGATTAGAAAAACCGCAGAGACGCAGAGAGCGTAGAGGAAAGAAGTGTACAGAGAACGATTATTTTTTAGGGTAAGGGAAATAAGAGTTTTGATTAGTCCAAATATTGAATCAAGGAGTATTTCCAACAATGAATAAAAAGTTTTTCGGATTCTTAATTACCGGGCTTCTTAGCATTACAACAATCGGCTATCGGGCATCAGTACAAGCACAAGTTAAATCCGAATCGCAGCAAAATACAACACCAAAATATATCAGTGCCGATGCAGCTGGTAAACTGGCAAGCGACGGTAAACCTTTTATCCCTTCTGGTTTGGGACGTGCTGCAAAACCCACGGAAGGCAATTCTAGAGGCATTCCCACCGGTATAGATAACCGCATTCCGATGTTAAGTCAAAAATATCCTTGGTCGGCAATTGGACGTGTTCAAGGTACTGTAAATGATGGCAGCAACTATCACTGCACGGGAAGCTTAATTGCAGATAACCTTGTTTTAACTAATGCTCATTGCGTTATTAATCCCGATACTGGTGAATTTAGCGCTAAAGTTGAATTTATACCCAACGTCATCGATAAGAATTACCGAGATATAGCGCAAGTTGAGCGAGTAATTTACGGTACTAATTTCAAAAATGACCCTAACGCAATGGCAAACGATTGGGCAATTATCAAAATTAGCCAACCTCTAGGTAGAAAATACGGTCATTTGGGATGGAAATCGATACCTTCTGCGGTACTTGCTCGTAATAAAAAAGCTTTCTTTTTTGTTGGTTATTCAGGTGATTTCCCCACTCAAAAATATCAAAAATATTTTACCGCCGGTTCCGGATGGACTGCAAGTTATGAAGCGGGATGCAGCATTACCGGAGAAAACAAAGGTTCGTTATTACACGATTGCGCTACAGCAGGAGGTTCTTCGGGTGGAGCAATCATCGGTGTAATTGGTGGCAATCCCTATATTGTTGCTCTTAATAATGCCGAAGTAAAAAATACATACATCGGACGAGATATTACTAATTTAGCCGTAAAAATATCTACTATAGAGCAAGCTTTGAATAGTAATTAATAAGTTTGTAGTTGCGCTAAAGCAGCAACATATTTGGCGAAGACGGCGCAACTACGAACCTTTATGCAATTAACTGACTTTTAATTTCTCTTCGTCCACGGCGACGAAATATTCTGGTTTCTGAATTTCTTCTATCTCAACGTCTTCAACTACTGCTAAAAATTCAGAGTTAGCAATAATTGCCGTGTCTGTGGTACGACTAAATAATCCACTACGACGACGGAATTCTTGGAAGCTTAATTGTCCGAATTCAAGATTAATTAAACCAATTTTATCGGTACCTACTTGAAAATCTGCAATTGTATCGGCTTCATCTTTAATATTACCGCCGTCACCGGGTTGCAATACAAATGTATCTATACCGGAGCCGCCGTCTAATTTATCTTTGCCTTTACCACCAAATAAAATATCGTCGTCGTCGTTACCGATTAATGTATCGTTACCAGATTCACCGAAGAAAGTATCGTTTCCATCTCCAGTATAACGACCATCACCACCAAAGTTTAAGAACTCAGCGCCGTTAATTTCTTGATTAAGAAAACTACCGATAACTATATCGTCTTTTTTACCGGTTTTGGCTTTAGCAATTAATAAAGTTGCTTGATTCTCTTTATTAACGTCAATGATTCCGTGGTAAGCTCCGTTGTCTTCTTGACGGATTCTTAATTTGTCAAAATCTTCTACTGGTAATTCATCGATGGATTCATAAGCTCTCACACCGAGCAAATCGCCAATTAAACCTTGCTGACCGATTATATTATTAAAAGCTCTAACTACTCTACCGTGTTCGCTACCAAAATCTGTAGCAAATTCCGATATTGTACCAAAATCCATTTGAAAAGCTTCGTCGGCAGTTACCGCTAATTCTGGATTCCCGGCAATACTTTTTTCTCCTACAAAGCTGCGGGAAAATACCGAAACATCGGCGAATTTTTCCGGTGCTTGAGTTCCTTCGACTCTCCCATCGACATCGTATATATCTTCATTTGCATCGTCAAATAAGGGATTTTCATCGCGATTTCTTGCAGAAGGTGGATCTAAAGCAGTAATTGTTCTCGCACCTTCGGTATTACCAGACAAAAAGTTGTTATTTTCCAATAAAAGCCCGTCGCGGTAAATTCTTCCCATTTCTGAATTTACCAAAGAACCCAAACTATGACCAATTAAATTTAAACTTTGAGCAGCTTGTTGAGTGTCAATTCCGTAAAAATCATTCAACGCCTTGACAGCAAATTCTGCAACCGGGCTAATCCAAGTAGCCGCTCGGAAGTTACCTTTACCAGGAATCCCAAACTCAACTCCTAACGCTTCGGAATTATTATAAGCCGCTTCTCTCCAATCTAATAAAAGCACGCGATCGCCTGGTTTTGTTTGAGCAATTTTTTGGGCGGTATTAGCTATTTTACCGTCTGGGGCATCATTCCAACCGTGGACTATCAGCCATGTTTGTTGTGCACCTGTAGGGTTATTAACTTCTACAAAACCAACTTTACGCAAACTGGGATTATTTTCTACAGTTTGATTGAATAAAACCCCTTCTTCGCTGCCCCCAGTTACAAATCCCTGTACTGCTAAAGTTGAGTCAGTCAGATTTGGTGGTAATGTATAAGGACCATTGATTCCGGTAATTGTATTGATTGTTGTTTGCGAACCCTCAGCTTGCAAACTCATGGTTTGATTGCTACCGGTACCATCGGATGCAAGTTTGACGTTATAGGTTTGTTGATTTCCTTCTACTTTGGTTGGTGTAATTTCTTGGATGTAACCAGCATCATCACCTACGGTTGTAATATTTGTTTGATTGCTATTCTGAGGTATTGGTGAATTTGACGCTGCAATATTATTTGTTTGAGTTGTAACGGTAAGCTCAAAATTTACTTCTTCATCTGGTTTCAAAAATACGTTTACCGTATCCAAAGATAATGGCGAATCTTCGCTGCTACTGGTAGAAATAATATTACTGGAATCTTCGTCACCAATATTTAAAATAGCTGTATCTTGATTACCTAAAGTTGCACCACCAGTCAAATTTACTAAAGATAAATTAACAGTTTCGCTACCTTCTTTTAAATCATCGCTGAAAATCGGAATACTGACATTTTTCTCAATTTCTCCATCTCTGAAATTAAGCACGATAGGAGTATTATCAAAATCTTCCCCAGCAGTAGCAGTACCGTTAATTAAATTAACCGTAGCGCTAACTTCTCCTAAATTCCCCTCGGTACGAATTACCTTAGCCGATAAAGTCGATATTCCCGATTCAAAAGTATTAAATTCAGCTTTTTCAAATTCTAGTTTACCAGGACTTTGATTGGGATTAATATTATTATTCCGAGCAAATTCAATTAATTCTTTTCCAGCTTCAGTTTCATCCCAATCATTAGAATTAGAATTTGAATTTGAATTATTTACATCTTCAAAAGGAATCGCTTTGCCTGCCGCACCTTTAACATGAAAAATAATATCGTTGTAATCAGTATCGGAATTTTGATCTAAACGTAAATCCTCCATTCCGAACACGCCACCATCAATTGTTCCCTTTACCAACTGCATGATTTGAACTGCGTTTTCGGGGTTAGCCTCTGACAAAGAAAATAAAGGAAGTTTATCGCCATCAACTGCCGGATTCTCTAAAACTTCCTCAAAATCACCTTGGGGAATCAACATCAAAGCGAAATTGTCCCCAGCATTCATTTTAAAAGTTTGAATTCCCGAATAATCGCCTTCGTTTCTATCTTTTTCCCCCAATTCTCCCGTAAACTTAGCACCTTCAGCATCATCATTGACAACAATATAACCACTTGCAGAATTACTCAAAACCCGACGAGCGGCTTCTTGAATGTATTCATCGGAACCGGGATTTAAACCTTCCATGCCCGTCAAATTAAAAATACCCAGTTCGCTTTCATAACCACCAGCATCAAACAAGAAATCAATGGTAAATTTACCAGTAGTATCGACAGTAAATACACCATTATCTAAATTTGAACTTAAAACAGCTTGCGGTAAAAGAGTAAGTTCGGCATCTTCAGTTGATATCGGATTTTGAAAGCTTCCCGCGTTATTATCAACTGGTAAAATATCTGCATTTAACGAGCTATCAACTATTAAAAAATTAGTATTCTCCGAATTAGAACTTATTATCTGATTTTCAAAACTATCCATAATCTTGATTAAATAATATCTACGTCAATTCGATAGTGATTTTTTCACCAAAAATATAAAACCATTAGACGTAGCATCAAATTCAGAATCAAATATGAAATTGCCGCGTGTAAATTAGTAACAAGTAAGGTACATTAATATGTAGCTTTGTATGGAAATATGGAAATATTGATTTTAGTCAAAGCTATTTTTATCACAACCTTGACTAAAAATATATTTACATAAATTATCTTTTTAATTATCTTTTGCAGACTACCCTACTGGCTATAAAGCTCAATATCAAGACAATTTTGTGTTGATGATACTAATGTTACTTACTTCTTTCTCAGTGTAGAGTAATTTATATCACAATTGCACAAAAAATACAGAAAAAATCTTGCGATCGCGATTGCAGCAGTTGAAAGGTTAAAGGTTATTAACTCCCCCCCCTCTCCCTCTCCCCCACTCTCCCCATCTCCCCCACTCTCCCCATCTCCCCCCATCTCCCTCTCCCCCACTCTCCCCATCTCCCCATCTCCCCCTCTCCCCATCTCCCCATCTCCCCCCCTCTTCCACCTAATTCCTAACTTACTTTCCCCAAAACGCGGTATATTTTCTGATATAAGCGTTGGGGGGAAGGATAGATGCCAAAAGTTATAGCTATCCTAAATGGAAAAGGAGGAGTTGGTAAAACCACTACCTCGATAAATCTTGCTGCATCTTTTGGAGAGAAAAAAAAGGTACTTTTGGTAGATGCTGATGTGCAAGGTTCGGCTAGCTGGTGGTTCTCAAGGAGTGATTCGGGGATGGGGTTCGATCTATCTCAAGAGACAAATCCAAAATTATTAAGTAGTTTACGTTCTATAAAAGGTTACGATTTAGTAGTAGTCGATACTCCTCCAGCGCTGCATTCTCGATCGCTAGCAGCAGTAGTCACAAATGCAGATTATTTGGTTTTGCCAACACCCCCAGCGCCAATGGATTTAGCTGCTTTGATTGATACAGTCAAAGAAGCAGTTGCTCCGGTGGGTACTCCCCATCGAGTACTGTTAACAAAAGTTGATACGCGAAGTTTGAGAGAAGCAATCGAAGCTCAAAATACTCTTTTAAATTTGGGAATTCCCGCTTGTAATGCATTTATTCGTATTTACAAAGCCCATGAAAGAGCGGCGCTCGATGGGGTAGCGATTACTCAATGGCGAGGAAAAAACGCACGGGAGGCGGAATCTGACTATCGCCGAGTAGCTGATGAATTACAGCGTGATTGGAGGAAATAATGCCTAGAAAACGTCTTTCAGATTTATTAAAAGAAGAAGTAAAAAAACCAACTATTGATGTGCCTGCATCTGAGGTAAAAGATATGAATAAACAA
The DNA here is from genome assembly GCA_019192545.1 of Rivularia sp. MS3. GTDB lineage: Bacteria > Cyanobacteriota > Cyanobacteriia > Cyanobacteriales > Nostocaceae > Rivularia. The sequence continues at coordinate 101,395 of JAHCMI010000024.1, forward strand.
ACTAAAACCGCTTCTGTTGATTTAGAAGCAACTGTCAAGGAATTACAAGACAATTTAACCCAAGCACGAAAAAACGAAGAAACTTTACAGAAACAAGCTCAAGGGTTTCAGTCTACAATTGCCGAACAAGAGAAGTTATTCAAGCAGCTACAGCAAGAAGTTGAAGAAGCCAAAAAATTAAGTAATTTACAAGATACTGTCGAGGAACTGGAAAAAGAGCTAGCACAAGCACGTAAAAATGAAAAAAGCTTAGAAAAGCTAGTTGGAGAGTTACAGTTAACTTTAAAAGAAAAAGATGAAAATATAGAAAAGTTGGGAAATTTAAAAGAAACTCTAGAAGAATCCGAGCAAGAATTAGCAGAAGCACGCAAAAACGAAAAAAGCTTGGAAAAGCTAATTGGAGAGCTACAGTTAACTTTAAAAGAGAAAGATGAGCATATAGAAAAGTTAAACGCAGAGCTTTATGCAGCCAAGAAAGATGCTCTACAGTTAGCAGAAGCTAATACCAAACTTACAGCAGAAATTAATACAGCCCATAAAATTGCTGAGATAGAATCGACTGCACCACAACCCGTCTCCAGACAAACTGCTCAAAAACAACGAGTTCCCAACCAATCAGCTATAACTCAACCAAAAAAAGATTATTCCTCATCCTTAGCTTACAGAAAACATTATTCTCGTCCAACAGGTCCGTTGCCCGAAAATGCATCTAATGGTCAGTCTAACAGTTCCCCCATGTGGTTGTTGGATTAATCAGCGAGCAGCGAGCAGTGAGCAGTTATCAGTGAGCAGTTATCAGTGAGCAGTTATCAGTGAGCAGTTA
>JAHCMI010000025.1 GCA_019192545.1 Rivularia sp. MS3
TTGTTCGCAATGAAATTGGTGTTACCCCTCATAACTTATGTGGTTGAGTAATAGTGGTTTGTCCCGTTAGTTTTGATGGGCATATAGTAAATATAAAAAACATTTTCTTCCCCCACTCTCCCACTCTCCCACTCTCCCCCTCTCCCCCTCCCTGCCCTTACCCCTCAAAATTAATGCGGCAGACCAATAGTTCCCATTCTTTAGAAAAAAATTTGGAATGAATAAAATCGCTATCGCAGCGCTTACCTAAAAAAATATTTTGCAGGCATTGCATAAGTTAATTTTGCCGCCTCTATTGAAAAATAGAAAGACAAAACAAATTCATTTTCTTAGGATATTACCCATGACTACAACAACAACAAGACAACAATTCTACTGCCAGCAGTTCCTAGAAACAATACAACTAGACTATAAAATGGCAGGTCATCCATCAATCGCTCGTTGGGTTGTTAATTCTATTAAAGTTGATGAAAGTGAAGCTGATACCCATTTCTTATTTGTCTCAGAGGGTGAAGTTACTCTTAAGTGCAATAGCGGAGAATTCTTATTAAAAGAACACTGCTTTGCTGCTGTTCCAGGTAATTTTTCTTTAGATGGTTCGGGACAAGTTTTAGTCGCAACACTTCTCAATTACACTGGACTTTTTAATATTGGAGGACCAATCGAACCTTTTGGAAGACTGAAATATATTGATGGCTGCTCCTCAACAGTTCTGATTAATCCTCTAAGACGTGGAGAACCATGCTTAAATTTCCTCTATGTTCCTCCTGGTATATCCCAAACTCCTCACACCCATCCTTCATTGCGAATTGGACTTGTTGCTTCGGGTAGTGGAACTTGTGAGGTAGATGAAGGAACCTTCAAGATGCAGCCTGGAACGGTTTTCTGTCTTCCAGAAAACAAGTTACATAGCTTCCATGCAATTAATGACTTCTTAAAAATTATTATTTATCATCCAGATTCTGATGTCGGTCCCACAGATGATTCTCATACCATGCTCAACAATACTTTTGTTGGTAAAAAGTCAGCCCAAGTTTTGGATGCAATTAGAACAAGATAACTATTACTAAATGCCTATTTATAAGGTTTATATGAAGGGTTTGTTGCCAATATTCAGAATATTTTTGCAATAAACCCAGTTTTTTTTGATAACCTTATCGTCTTCTTTAGTTAGTAAATCTTTGGGAAGTAGATTTACCATAATCGATTGAACGAACCCAAAATCCCCATCTATAAATTCACAAAACTATAGCAAAGAGGTTGTTAACTATGATTGCTAATGAAAAATTCCCCAGCAGTGTTCATTCTTCTCAAAAAAGCTGGACTGTTCTTAAGAAGGCTTGGAAAACTTTAGTTGAAGATTATGCGATTGTGATGAAGCGCGATCCAGCGGCAAAAAACTGGTTAGAAGTGTTTCTTCTCTACCCAGGACCTCAAGCAATAATACTATATCGCATAGCCCATTTGCTTCATAAGGCTGGTGTTTTCTTTTTACCCCGTTTTATTTCCCATCTCGCTCGCTTCTTGACAGGAATTGAAATTCACCCTGGGGCACGTATCGGCAAAGGTGTATTTATTGACCACGGTATGGGAGTAGTTATCGGTGAAACCGCAATAGTAGGAGATTATTGTTTACTTTATCAGGGTGTAACCCTCGGTGGAACGGGTAAGGAGAGCGGTAAACGTCATCCAACCTTGGCACGTAATGTCACTGTCGGTGCGGGAGCCAAAATTCTTGGTAATATTAAGATTGGCAGTAACGCCCGTGTTGGTGCAGTTTCAGTAGTTTTAAAAGATATACCGGCAAATTCGACAGTAGTGGGAATACCAGGTCGGATTGTTACTCAACGAGATGGAGTACAAATTAACAGTTAAGTATAATATTTTATATATTTTTTTATTTTTTTCGTTATCAATAGATTGCTGCCTATTGGAATAGATTCTGCAATGGGGCATCCCAATAAACGCAGTTTCTAGTGATGAAAGTATTATTCCACAGGTTGTTAAATTAGAAAGAAACCAGGTTTGTGCAACTGGTGATGTTCGGTCAGATAAATTATACTAAACCTTATTTTTTCTAAATATGATGTAATTAGAAATACCCTTACTTAGGGTATTTTTTGCTGAATATATATCTATAACTAAAACCAATAAAGCTTTATTGCTTCGCGGTACACCTCTGTCTAATATAACTGTATTTTTGAATGAAAAACTACGGTATATTTTTGTTAGCAAGCGCAGTGTTTTAAGTTAATCTTCACCGGCATCGCGCTGCTCTTAGATACCTCAATAACTGCCTACCACTAAATTTTAACAAGGAACAAATTTGAATTCGATCAAAATTGCATAAATGAAATTTTGTAATCCCTATAAACAAAACAGAAAGACAAACTATTATTATTTTCTTCGGATATTATCTATAATCGGAATCCCAGATTGAGTTATTGCTTAACAAGATAAAGTATAAATTAATTATAAATTGTCAATATTTATATATAATTTACTCACTAATAATTCTCACAAATTGTCTAATGATTAAGCATATTTGAATTAACAAACCCAAAACCATTACATACTAACAGCACAGGAGTAATTATGATTTTATTAACAAGCGATACAGAAACAAAGCCTACAAAAGCCATGCGAATGGCGATCGCTAATGCACCCGTTGGAGATGAGCAAAAAGGAGAAGATCCAACCGTTAACAAATTATTAGAACGAACCGCAGATTTGTTGGGTAAAGAAGACGCTCTTTTCTTTGCCTGTGGAACTATTTGTAATTTCGTGTCAATTAAGACACATACTCGTCCTGGTGATGTGGTGCTGGCAGAACATATGGCGCACATAATTCGAGCGGAATCGGGGGGCGCAGCAATGACTTCTGGTGTATTAATGGAACCGATTGCTAGCGAAAGAGGGATTTTTACAGCGGATGATGTGCAACAAGCACTTGATAGAGTGGCAATAGCTCCTTACCTTTACTCTGCAAATCCACGGTTATTGTGCGTTGAGCAAACCCATAATTTTGCAGGAGGTACGGTTTGGCAACTTGATGAACTACAGCAGGTGTGTGATTTTGCCCGTCAAAAAGGTTTAGCCACCCACATGGATGGAGCAAGACTTTTAAATGCAGTTGTTGCCACTCAAACTACAGCCAAGGATTTTGCTTCTTGTGTCGATTCTGTGTGGATTGACTTTAGTAAAGGGTTAGGAGCGCCTATGGGTGCTGTTCTTGCTGGTACAAAGGAATTTATCTCTGAAGCACGTCGATATAAGCACATGTTTGGCGGCGCAATGCGTCAAGCTGGTATTATTGCAGCAGGTTGTCTTCATTCACTTGACCATCACGTTCAACGTTTACAAGAAGACCACAAAAATGCAACTTATTTGGCTCGACGATTGAGTCAAATCGAAGGAATTACAGTTAGAGACACTTCGCCGGATACAAACATTGTTTTCTTTGATGTTTCCAACCTGGGAATCGATACAGCCATGTTCCTCACTCTTTTACAAAAGCATGGTGTGAAAATGGGAGCCGTTGGTAAATCAATTCGGGCTGTGACTCATTTAGATGTTTCCTGGACAGATATAGATTTTGCCATTGATGCTATTACCAAAATAGCAAGACCTTACGCAAATGTTACAAGTAATGCTGCACAAAGCATACCGAGCGCCCAAAAAACGGTACTACAGACTTCGTAAGTCCCGACATCTATTTTGTATTTGTAGTAAAGGATGATTTTAACACTTTATTAGAAGAGGTTTTATTAGCATTTGAATCTGAGACAGAATAAAATTTTATTGTGAATTAACTTCATCTTCCTTAGCATTGATCATTCTCTGTACTTCTTCTAAAATCTCCTTACAACCATAATTTGGTGCTGATGAATCTCTTGGTTTCCGTTTGCGAAAAATATTTAGCTCAGACTTAGTAGTAAGCATATCTTGAACTTCATCTTCAGAAACACCTATTTCTTCTTCAAACATTAATTCAGCACCATGTTCTAAATCATCGTGAATAACATTTAAATCTCGCAATCCTCTATAGTACCAAGTAGCTTGCTGATTTTTATGGTTGAGATATGAAGTTTCGCTTTCTCTACCAAGCTGTTCGGCTTTTTCAAAAGCTGATTGAGGTGAATCAGCACGAACAAGAACGATGTTAACATGAACAACATTACGAGGTTCTTGCTCAATTTTGCATTCCATTACAAGTTCCGCAATATACCATTTTTCATCTTCAAAAATTCCAGCCATTTTTAAATACCCCCAAGAAATTTCTCAACGCTCTGTTTCCAAAGCTGTTTATCAACGGTAACGAGTAAATTATGTCCAGCATCTGGGAAAATCACAAGTTCTTTAGAACCCTGTAAATTTTGCAATATCTCGTTTATTTCTTCTAAACTTGTCCATTTATCAAGCTTTCCCTGTAATATCAAAGTCGGGCATTTAACGGATTTTGCATAGGTGACTGGATTATGAGTAAAACCGTTAAACCCGTGTTGAATTCCTCCCCAAAATACAATTAGTTGAGTGATGGGAAATGTGGGAATTTTAATTGCTTTTAATCTTGAGCCTACAGCATTTACAAGACGTGCAAAGGGAGCTTCTAAAATAATAGCTTCGGGATTAATATTTTTATCTTTGTCAGCCATTGATTTCAGAATTGCAGCACTACCCATCGATACACCGTACAATATATATGGATGTTTTAATTTTGATTTTTCAGCATAGTTTACTGCTAAAGCAACATCTTCCGCTTCTCTAAAACCTATGGTTGTACTATTACCGCTCGAAGCTCCTAATCCTCGAAAATCTACAAGTAATGTATTGTAATCTAAATCGTGAAATACTTGGGTTGGAGCTAATAGTTGTTTAGCTTTACTACCATTATTACCGGGAAATAATAAAACAGTTCCGTTTGATTTATTTTCAGCGGGGATAAACCAGGTATCTAACCATTCATTTCGATTTATAGAAATACGTTTGGTTTCGTATTTAAGTCCGATATCGGCAGGTTTTTTTGAGCTAACTTGTCTGTTATAAGAGTTAAAGTATGTTAAATAATAAGCACCACCGTAAGATAAAATATTGAGGATGATAAAAGTAATTATTATAAATTTGTAAATACGTTTTCTGGTTTTTATTCTTACTTTAATGGCTTCTAATCGCTGCATTTAATTTTCCCTCACCACAGTAATATTATAGATTTACCATGTTGATGTTGGGTTACGACACGATTTATAAAAATTTTCGTTTCAGTTATTAATTGAAAAATTGTGTCTAACCCAACCTACAAGAATTTATGAATTATTTTGCACACTTCCTGTGGTGAAAGCAATTCTGTATTTATAAAAGTTCCTAAATCAGTTTTATTTTTAATTATCTCAGCGTAAGCAATATCAACAGCTTTCCCCAAGGGTTTACGATTTAAACGTAATTGTTCGCGCTGTTTGATAATTGACAATGGAGCAATCAAGGTAAATAGAAAATAGGATTCTCTCATCTCACAATTTTCTATAAATCTTTCAACATGAATTTTCTTGGTAAAGACGTAATCAAAAATAATTAATTCATAACCTGCTTTTAAATAATTTCTACAGCAAGCTCCACCGTTTATATAAGTCAAACCTTTGGTTAAATTTTCCGAATTCCGATTCACAATCCAATGTTTTATATCATCTCCTTGGATACAAACCGAATTCTGAGAATATTGAGCAATAAGCTTTGCTGTCGTTGATTTTCCAACTCCCGGTGGTCCGTTGATAATAATGATTTTACAGTTTTGACGCAAAGGGTTAGTAACTGTTTTAGCTTCAATACAACTCTAATAATTCTTCAACAGTCAATTCGATGTCGCTTGCTATTTGTCGCAAAAGTCTAGGAGAAATATCACGTCCTTTATGAAACGGAACAGTTGTTCCTCTACCATCTTGATGACGAAATTGTTTGTGCGAACCTTTTTGACGAACTTCTACAAAACCTAGTTTTTCCAGAATACGTACAACTTCTTGTGGCTTCAGAACGGGAATGTTGCTCATAGCTTACTTAACCACAATTTGCTGCGTACCAACAAAATCCGTTTTGAATACTACTTTTTCATCCTCTAAGAGCATTTCAATAACTTCACGGAGATTCTCATGCAACTCGTCCAAAGTTTCTGCTTGAGAGTGCGCTCCAGGAAATCCAGGAACATAACCAACGTAGAGATTAGTGTCAAAATCTCGTTCGACAATTGCGGTGAAGACTTTCATAATCGCTGATTATATTTACTTGATTATTATGCCGCTTCACTTTCAGGTAGTCAACATAAAATGTTAACCTTTACTTTCCCAAACCAGAAAAAAACTGATTGGTTAAATAATGATGTTTATTGTAAGGAGAAAGCGGTTGAGACATTGCGATTATTTAAATACTGACATCAGTTTACGATATTAAATTTACACCTTTTGAAGATGATAAATGTAAGGATTTTTCATAGTCTTTGCATTTAGTTGATGCTTGCTTAAAAGATATCTAGAAAATTCAGAATCATGTTTCAAGCATATCTAATTTTACCAACTATCTCCAGCACCCCCACCATCACTACTGCCACCACCAAAGTCGCTGCTACTTGAACCTGAATCGCTACTACTGCAACTGCTACTAGAGCTACTACTTGTACTTGGAGGAGACAATTTAGGAATTGTTTCATCACGAGTGATAGCGTAATTGCAACATTGACACTTTTTCCAGGTGCGACGAGTTCCCGATGAGTATTGAGTTGCTTGACGAACAACTTGTGTACGGATGTCGGTGACGGTTAATTCTTTGCAGGTAGGGCAATTAGATGCTTTACTTGGGGATTGAAAAATCAGAAGATGCATATGGCTATGTGGTTTTCCTGTCGCACATTTAGCACATCGCCAACCTTTAAATTTGAGGCTACCGATTCCCCGCGCTACTTTTTGAGGTTTAGTAAGAAGAGCTTCTATTTCTGTAGCTTCTACTTGCTGCATAGGTTCCGAGCATACATTACAGTAGGCTTTTCTCGAAAATAATGGAGAATTTCGGCGCGATTTACCCGATGGAGATAAATTATCTTTAGTAATATACTCAAAGGCTTTAGCAATATATCCTGATGATGGCAAACGAATGTACTTCCATACTGGTTTTCTATACTTCTTTACTGGTTTTCTATACTTCTCTTGATTGCATTGAGTATCACGTGACTTTTTGAATACAACAATTGATAATACGATGAATATAATTGGTAAGCCCAATATTATAAAGGGTATTAAGAGGAAAATACCAGTTAAGAGTATTGCCAGCAATATATCCTGAAAAGAAGCTTTATCTTTTGTTTCTAAATCAACCGCAGTATCGTATTCATTGTTATTTTGAGTTTTCGTGTCTAGCTCTTTAATTAACGACTTTGTACCAGCTAATATCCCAGCTTCAAAGTTTCCTCGTTTGAACTTTGGCGTTACCTGCTCGCGGATAATACTGCCTACTTTCGCATTTGGTAAAACTTTCTGTATTCCTTTCCCTGTCTCGATTTCAGTACGGCGATCGCCCTTTGAAACCAGAAACAAAATCCCGTTATTTTTACCTTTTTTACCGATACCCCAAGTGCTAAATAATTGGGTTGTAAATGCTTTGGGTGTAGCTGAAGGTTTGGTTGTCGGTACGGTAACTATTGCGATTTCCGTACCGTTTTGTTTTTCTAAATCAGAAATCATTTGATTGAGTTGGTTTTCTGCTTGAGGAGAAAGCATATCAACCATATCCGTTACCCATCCACCGTTTTGCTGTCGGGGATTTGGTACTTCGTTTACCGTTAAAGCATAACTAGGAATATTAGCAAGAATAAAAGTAATGGTTAAACTCAATGCAAATATTAATAGTTTATAGCGACGGATAAATTTTAAATTCATTTTTTATTTAATTTTATTTTTGATTTTTATAATTCCACTTTAACTTCAGGCTTAAAAATTGAACAAAGGATATATACGGAAATTTGCTGATAATTTCATTTTTTTATTCAGCATTTTAAAAAAAATTATACATTTAGAGAATAATAGTATTTTATCTAGTATCTTTTTTGCAAAACTAGTCTAGACGAGCTTTTTAATTGAGCGATCGCCCTTGATTAAGAAAGAAGTTTTTGACCGTATAATTACAGTATTTATTTAATACATTGACTCTTCAATCAAGTGTCAACGGAATAGTTATATTTCAAGTCTCGCAATTTAGAAATGGGTTATAGCAATTTCACTGCTAACAAGACTAATCCTTCTTATCCTCTTCCTTTGCTTGCTCTGCGCTCTCTGCGGTTTTTTTAAGAGAGTTTATAACCCCTCAAAATTAATTACTCCCATTCCGCTCTAAGATTTCCTATGAAAATTTCTCCCTCACTCCCTCCCTCTCTCACTCAACCCCAAACGGTAATCTTCTACCGGGAAGGGAGTAGTAGGTTGGGTGTCGCTGCGCGCAACCCAACATCCGTGTTGGGTTACTCTACGAGAAAGCTCCGCTTACACTAGGTTCAACCCAACCTACCTTCTTCTATTGCTTTACCCCGCTTTCATTAATGTAGTGGAGTACTAAAATTCAAAATCCACCAAAATCACTACCACCACAGTCACCACCATAGCTGCTTCCACCATCGTAACTACCGCAATCGGAACCGTAAGAACTTCCCGAATCGGAATAGTTAGAATTTCCATAATCGGAACCGTAATCGTTACCGGAATAAATATAGTTGTTGAGACCGTCGCTAGAAGAATTATGATGAGAACTATTTCTTCTACTGGAATTGTTTGATGGCAATAGAACCATTACTATTAAGCCAATGAATACTAAGGCGATAATTATTTCCATAATCGTTGTTTAGACTCTTCCAAAAAAGCATCTATATATATATCAGGTGATTTTGGACAAATTACGAAAATATTGGGTAACGGATAATTGGTATGGTAATTGTTTAGAAAGTTGACTTTATAATTCTTCTTCGCATTTATTTAGCGTTGGTGATGTTGGGTTACGACACGATTAATAAATTCTCGCCACAAGCCTAATTTGTTTTTGTCCTTCGGACACGCTTCACTAACGTGTCTAACCCAACCTACTAGCTAACTAATTTTATACATTTAGAGAGTAAGAATTTTGTTTTTAGTATATTTTTTGCAAAGCACGTCTAGAAAAGGTTTTTAGTCCAGCGATCGCCCTCATTAAATACCAAAAATATTAACCGTATAATTACAGCATTTATTTAATACATTCACTCTTTAACTCTTAACTACTCACTTCTAATTATTCTCCCATTCCCAATCCCCAATCCCCCATGCCCATATCGATTATTTATCTATACATAGAGAAATTACAATCAACGCCAATAACCGTAAAGTTGTAAAATTTTTGTTAAATAGAAAGCAGCATTTACAATTGATTCGTATATTAGGTTATCGGCATGACTGCAACAACACCAAAGGCTACATCTGCTCCCAAGTTTTGCGAGGGTATTCAATATTTTGCGGAAGCTCTACCGGATTTTGATAAATACTGCAAGGAAAGCGCGATTTCTGTAGGTCAAACTTCTATTAGCGATACTCAAGATACTGCGGCTATTTACCAAACTTTACTTTATGCCGATGCTTTACGCTATTTAACATTACAAATCACTGGAAGTAAAGCTTCTGGACACCCCGGTGGTTTTGCTTCTCAAGCGGAAGCTTATGCTGCTTTGGTAATGTTGGGACACAAAAATATTTTGACTGAAGTCGGACATCACGCTCCTGGTTTCTATAGTGCCATGTTTCTCGACCGTTCTTTAGAAGACATGGATATTACCACTGTGCAGCAGTTGCGGGAACGTTTTCGCGAAAAACATGGATTGCTCGGACACCTTTCGGGGATGATTCCCGGTATTCTCGCACCTGCGGGACCTTTAGGTCAAGGTCAGCATTTTGCAATGGCTGCTGCTTATTTAAATCGCGATAAGTTATTCCCGTTTACCGTTGGTGATGGTGGTTTGGGGGAACCTTATATTATGAGTTCGATGGCTCATTTTAATACTGCTTTCCCCAAAATTACTAATTTCCTTCCCGTGTTGGTATGGAATGGTTATTCTCAGGAACATCACAGTATGGTTTCTTTGAAAACCAACGATCAAATGGGAAATTACTGGATTGGTAACGGTTTTGAGGAAGTTGTTTTAGTTGACGCTAAAGACTTTGACGATAAGAATCAGCCGGGAGATTATGTAAATAGTACCGAATTTTCCTTTGAGAGAAGATTGCAGTTTACCAAAGCTGTATTGGAAGGAGTTGATAAAGCTGCGAAGTCAGCTTTGAGTGGAAAATTAACCGTATTTATCATTAAACAGCTTAAAGGTTCTGGGGTTCACGCTACAGGTTCTAAATCCCACAACCTTTATCCCAAAGATACTTTAGATGCGGCTCATATGGTGGAAGCATTGAAGAAACGCGCTCTACCCGTCGAAGCTTGGGAATTGGTACGGAACAATTGCGATCGCGCTGGTGGTGGACCGGCTGGAAAGACTGCTGTGACTGAGTTTGAGCGAAAATTACCTGAAATTGGCGAGTTACCTTTGCAGGAGTTTGCAGTCGGTGGAGAGAATAAAGTTGCTACTACCGCGATGGGTGTTTTAGTTGGTAAAGTCGGACAATCTGACAAGAATTTCTTAGTTACCAACGCTGACGGAAACGCGGCATCTGGTATTGGTAATATCAACCAAGCTTTAAAAATTATTCACCCGACACAAGATGATATTTACAATCAAGCTCCCCAGGGGCAAGTTTACGAACCCTTGAGCGAAGACGCTTGTGCTGGATTAGCTGCCGGTTTATGCTTGATGGGCGGACGAAGTTTATGGTGTTCTTACGAATCCTTCGCCATCAACGGTTTACCAATTTGGCAAACTGTCACTCAAGCAATGGCAGAATTACGCCGCGCAACACCTTCGACAATTACCTTATTTACAGCAGGTGCATTAGAGCAAGGGCGTAACGGATGGACTCACCAACGCCCGGAAATCGAAGCTTACTTTGCTTCCATGATGCGTAACGGTAATATTTTCCCGTTATTCCCTTGCGATGCCAACAGCATTCAAGCTTGTTACGAATGGGCTTTAACCACCAAAAATAAAGGAATTGTCATCACCGCAAGCAAATCACCGTTACCAATACGCACTACTTTAGAACAAACCCGTCAAGCTTTGAAAGATGGTGCGATAACCTTGCACAACACTGATGGTAATAAAAAAGTAGTATTTGCAGTCATTGGCGATATGATGTTAAAGCCAGTCTTTGCAGCAGCCGAACATTTACAGAAAGAGGGAATTGGCGTAAGAATCGTTTCCGTAATTAACCCCCGTCGTTTATATCGTCCCGAAGATACAGCATGGGATACCTGCTCCCAACCAGACGGAGATTTTATCGATGATGCCAAATTTGGTCAATTATTCGATGGAGATGCCTTAATCGGCGCAACAGGCGGCGCTCCAGCGATGTTAGAACCCATAATGCTGCGGAGTAACAGTAAGCGAGACACCCTAGCCTGGAGACGAGGAGAAACCACATCAAGCCCCGCTCAGCTAATGGAATTTAACAACTTAACAGCAGAAACTTTGAAAAATAAAGCCATGAAGTTGGTTAAATAAAACTCGTTCGTAGTTGCGCTTCAGCGCTCAATATAATTGGTGCTAAAGCACAACTACGAACAAAGTATTTATTTTAAATATGAATTAATAAAATAAAAAATATTTTATGACCGACGAGTTGGGTGGAAGTAATTACGGGAAACTATTAATTGAAATCAAGCAACGCATTCGCACAGCACAGTATGAAGCGTTAAAAGTTGTAAATAAAGAATTAATTACTTTGTATTGGGATATTGGTAAGTTAATTATTACTCGCCAACAGGGTGAAACTTGGGGGAAATCTGTAGTAAAAAATCTTTCTTGTGACTTACAAGCTGAGTTTCCAGGTATACAAGGTTTTTCAACTGCTAATCTTTGGCGAATGAAACTTTTTTATGAGACTTATGCTGATGATGAAAAACTCGCACCAATGGCGCGAGAAATTGGCTGGACTCACAATTTAGTAATTATAGAGAAGTGTAAAGATAGCTTAGAAAGAGAATTTTATATTCGTTCAACTAAAAAATTTGGCTGGACAAAAAATGTTTTGATTCACCAAATTGAAAATCAAAGTTATGAAAAAATTTTATTAAATCAAACTAATTTTGATAAAACTGTTTCAGAGAATATAAAAAAACAAGCAAAACTGGCTATCAAGGATGAATATACTTTTGATTTTCTAGAATTAGCTGACGAGCATAGCGAAAGACAGTTAGAGCAAGCTATTTTAGCAAGAGTCGAACCCTTTTTACAGGAGATGGGTGGAATGTTTGCTTTTGTAGGCAGTCAGTATCGTTTAGAAGTTGGTGACGAAGAATATTTTATTGATATTTTGCTGTACCATCGACTTTTAAAATGCTTAGTAGCAATAGATTTGAAAATTGGTAAATTTTTACCTGAATATGTTGGTAAAATGCAGTTTTATTTGGCTGCTTTAGATAACAAGGTAAGATTACCAGAAGAAAATTACTCTATTGGAATTATCTTGTGTAAATCCAAAAATAAAACCATAGTTGAATATGCTTTGAAAGAATCAAATAAACCGATTGGTGTCGCAACTTATCAAATTGTTTCTACATTACCTCAAGAACTAAAAAATCAGCTTCCAGCACCGGAGCAGGTAGCGAAATTACTAGAAGGATTATAAAAGTTTTGTTAGGGCATGGAAACGCGAATACTTGTAGCAAAGCTCAAGCAGGGTAAAGAATTCAACATTGACTTTAAATGATAATTTCCAAATGCTAGCAAATCAAAATTTGAGAGCATTTTCAGTCATTGCTCGCAAGTTGCTGATGTCTATAATTTCAGCTTAACTTTGCGAGCTTTTGATTTATTACAAAATTACAAAATGACATCCCTCTCAATAGCAAAATCGTTCCCGGCTCCAAATTGAACTATTAGCTGATTTTGGAAAAATAATTGATTGTTTTGATAAGTCAAATCCTCAATCTTGGCGCTAAAACCAAAGCTGAGTTTGTCGCCTTGGAAGAATTGGAAGTCTGTAATAGTATCAAAACCTTCAACAATAAATAAGTCTGCACCTCTGTTACCACTTAAAATGTCGTTGCCAGAACCACCAGATAAAGTATCTTCTGATACACCGCCACGAAGACTATCGTTTCCAGCATCGCCGTACATAATGTTTGACTGGAAAGTGCTACCAATTAAAGTGTCATTACCAGCACCGCCGCGTAAGGTATCTATTCCCCTACTACCACCACCACCAAACAGATTGTCATTCCCTGCACCACCTGATAAGCTATCGTTACCCAAGCCGCCGTCTAAAGTATCATTACCGTTGCCACCTGATAAACTATCATTTCCATCATCACCAAATAAGTTATCGTTACCACCGTTACCAGAAAGAGTGTCTTGCCCTGCACCACCGCGCAAAGTATCTCTACCGTTTCCACCAGACAGATTATCGTTACCGTTGCCACCTAATAAACTATCGTTTCCAGCATTGCCAAATAATCTATCATCACCAGCATTACCCGCAAGAGTGTCTCTACCGTTACCACCACGTAAAGTATCTCTACCGTTACCACCAGATAGATTATCGTCGCCGTTGCCACCTAAAAGACTATCATTTCCTGCATCACCAGATAGGTTATCGATGCCAGCATTACCCGCAAGAGTATCTTGCCCTGCACCACCTCGTAGAGTATCTTTACCATTACCACCAGACAGATTATCGTTACCTATAGAACCTACAAGAGTATCCTTTCCCGCACCACCACGTAAAGTATCGTTACCGGAGCCACCATCGAGACTGTCATTTCCTTTGCCACCGAAAAGATTATCCCTATTTTCGTTACCAAATAAACTGTCGTTGCCAGCGTTTCCCAGCAATGTATCATTACCCCTTAAACCAATAACCGTATCGTTCCCTGCTAAAGCGTTAATAAAATCAGCAGAATTAGTTCCTACAAGGAAATCGTTATTATTAGTAGCCATATAAAGACTCCTTTTTATTAATAGTTGTTCGGACAAAAAATCAGCTTTTGCTTGCAACCTTTTGATTACTACTATTATGAATTTAAATTTTTATTCGAGAATAAAATTTGCTGAGTATCGATATTATTTGTTACAGGAAAGTAAATTTTTGCTACCTGTGATTAGATTAACTAATATGCAAATCATCAAATACAATCTTAGCTTGACCAATTTGTACAATAGCTGAATATGAATTTCAACCGCTATTTTCTTAAATAAGCTATTCTTCTGTTTTACTAACAAAAATACATCTATAGGAATCCGATTTGGATATTGTTAGCGCAGCGTGTCCGACAGGACATAAAAAATTAGGTATTTGTAGGGTGCGTTACGACGACAGTAAGGCCGCACCGAAACTCTTGTATGATGGTGCGTTGCGCTGCGCGACAACACAACGGCAGTATTGGGGGAGGAAAATCCACACCCGGACACTTGCTCGTACTGCGGGAACCTCCGCAACGCAGTGTCCTCCCAATCTGCCTCCCCTACGTATGTTATGCCTTTCAGGCACGCTTCGCTAACAAAAATCAATTAGGATTCCTATACCTACAAAATAATGTTAAAAACAATTAAGTAGACCAATCAAAATTTATTAACACAAATTATATGAAGAAGGCAAACAATTAGAATCACAAAATAACCTTACCCAGATTTTAAGTTTAGGTAAGCAAAAATTCAAAACCTATTATTCTTCGGTAGTTGATTCAGTTGCTTTAGAAGAATAAAGTTTTTCTATTCTTTCTAATTCTAATTCGTTTAAATAATCTACAGTCCAATTCGCTTGACGCTGTAACATGTGGAACGGGTATGTATTCGCAACTCCTACTACTTTCATTCCTGCTGCTTTTGCTGCTTGAATACCGCATAACGTATCTTCAACTGCCAAACACTCGCTTGCTTGCAGATTTAATTCTGGATGCTCTTGACTCAAACGTTTGACTGCAAGTAAATAACCGTTGGGTTTCGGTTTGCTGGTAGTAATGTCGTCGGCTGTAACTATAATCTGAAAATATTTAGCTAATTCGGCTCTTTCGAGAACTAAATCAATTTCTTGACGAATCGCACCGCTAACTATTGCTAATTTTAAATTACTCGAACGCAATTTAAATATTAAATCGTTTAAACCGGGGTATAAAGGCAGTTTTTCCAAAGTTTCTATTTGCTTGACGTAACTTTGAGCTTTTTTTTGCTGTAATTTGGTTAAATATTCTTCTCCAGCAACTCTTCCCCGACTTGCTAACAAATCTCGCAAACAAGCTCTGTCGCTACGCCCCAAGCATCTTTTCTGATACTCACCCCGTTTGAGTACCAGATTTTCTTCGAGCAAAATTTCTTCAATCAATTGCTGATGAATTGGCTCATCGTTGATGATTACGCCATTAAAATCAAAAATAACTGCCTTTATCATGCTATTCGCTACGCTGGAGACGGAAAACCAAAGCTATCATCTAATGTACTATTAGATAGCTTAGGAGTATAGCGGTGAATATTATTGGCAATGGTTGTATCTTCATCGGAAATCGGTTTGATACCGCTACTTACCTGATTTACCAACCATACATCTTCGGTTCGTATTGCAGCAAATCCCGCACTACCCATATTTGCATCGGTACTATCGGCTGCATACTCCTGTATATAAGGTTCCTCGAAAATATTATTCAGCCATTCTAATTGACGTAAAGTCTTCTGATTGCCATCTTGTATTAAAACTTGTCCTCCAGGTACCAACAACCGAAAACATTCGTGCAAAATTTTTTGAGCTACACTGCTTGGAGTTTCATGGAACAATAAACAAGCTGTAACTAAATCAAACGAAGCATCTGCAAAAGATGTATTTTCGGCATTTCCCTGTTGCCATTCGATATTTAAACCAGCATCCCGAGATTTATGGAAACTTCTAAGCAACATATAAGGAGATAAATCCAATCCAATCACTTCCGCATCCGGGAAAGCCTGCTTTAACATAATAGTTGTCGAACCCGTACCGCAACCTAAATCAAGAATGCGTCTTGGTTTCACCTTTACCGCATCAATTAAAGCTTGACGCATCCAAGTTTCATTCGGCGGTAAAAGATATTGAGTGACTGCATCGTAACTCACCGCAGCACCAGGATTCAAATATCCTTTTTCTACTCCATGAAAATTTTGCGAACTGTAGTATGCAGGAATCTCAACATCATCCTTTCGGAAGCGATCGCTTTCTTGTTCCCAGTCTACACTTTCGGAATAACGTCGTAACTCTTCTCCATTAATCAACAGCCCAAACACCGGAGATAAAAAACGTTCCCAGATTGTATTTTCTCGAACTGCCATTCCTATAGTTCCTTAATTATTCGACTAAAAATATAAGTATTTTCTTAATAAAATTTTAATGTATATTTGATATTTTTGTGTATTTGTATCAAATCCATTTGTATCGGAATGATTAAATTTCCTCTTCTTCCCTCTTCCTCTGTGTTCTCCGCGTCTCTGCGGTTTTTTTATCCTAATATTACATTTTTAGACAAGATATTTGACATTTTCACAGCCTGTACTACAATGTAATACGCAAGCTAATAATTAAGGTATGGTTTGCCGCTAATCATAACCAAGCTATTATTCATTTAACTATTATTCTGAAAACTATTGATGCTTAAATTTGAACAAAGAATATTTATCTCTAAAATACTCCGCAAAGCCTAAAAAATCTAAAATATAATTATGCCTTACAAGAAGTTAGAAATATCAACAGAATCTCCCGTATTATCCTGGGCTAATCACGAATTAAAAGACAACGAAACCCAGATGGCGAAGAATGTAGCATCGCTACCTTTTGTATTTAAACATGTAGCTTTAATGCCCGACGTGCATTTAGGAAAAGGTGCTTTGGTTGGTTCTGTAATTGCTACAAAAGAAGCGATTATTCCGGCGGCTGTCGGGGTTGATATTGGTTGTTTTGTTGGAGATACTTTAATTCCCTTAGTTGACGGAAAATCTTATTCTTTAAAAGAGTTAGCGAGCAAGAATAAAGAATTTGTTGTATATGCCTGTACTTCAACAGGTAAAATTGTAGCAGCCAAAGCTACCGCCAAGTTGACAAGAAAAAATGCGGCTTTGGTAAAAGTAATTTTGGATAATGGTGAAGAAATTATTTGTACTCCAGACCATCAATTTATGATGCGGGATGGAAGTTATAAAGAAGCACAACATCTTCAACCTGAAACATCTTTAATGCCCTTTTATTCTAAATTAGATAAAGATGGTTATACTTTAATTTCTCAACCATATTCTGGTAGGTGGCAGAAAGCGCAAACTGATTTTATGAAGTCCTCGAATGATGATTTTGCTACTGTAGCAAAAGATTTACAGTCTGAGGATATATTGGTTCCTTATAACCATAAAGTTGTTGCTGTTATACCTGTAGAATATAAAGAAGATGTTTATTGTTTAACGGTACCTGAGTATCATAACTTTGCTTTGAAAGCAGGTGTATTTGTTCATAATTGCGGTATGGGTGCGATTAAAACCCCATTTAAAGGTGAAAAATTAGAAGGTAAACTAAAGAAAATTCGTCTTGATATTGAAGCAGCAATTCCTACTGGTTTCAATGAAAATAAAGATTTAGAAAAAGCTGTAACTAACTGGCAAAATTGGCGCGATTTCAAAGACTTGCATAGTGGAGTGCAAGATTTAGAAAATAAAGCTATGAAACAGTTGGGTTCCCTTGGTGGAGGGAATCATTTTATCGAAGTTTGTGTGGATACGGAAAACCAAGTTTGGCTGATGCTGCATTCTGGTTCCCGTAATATTGGGAATAAATTGGCGCAATACCATATTAGTACGGCTAAGGATTTAGCTAAAATGGCAGATGCTAATTTACCAGACAAAGATTTAGCTCATTTCGTCACCGGTACCCCAGAATTTGCAGCTTATTGGCGAGATTTGCAATGGGCACAGGAATACGCTCGTTTTAACCGAGATGTGATGATGGCAAGGTTTAAAAAGATTATTGAAAAGCATTTAGCTGGTGGAAAACCATTTAAACCTTTATTAGTAGTAAATTGTCATCATAACTATTCTGAAAAAGAAGTGCATTTTGGTGAAGATGTCTACGTTACTCGTAAAGGAGCGGTAAGAGCGCAGAAAGAAGATTATGGAATTATTCCCGGTTCTATGGGAGCAAAATCATATATCGTTAAAGGTAAAGGTAACGTTGAAAGTTTTTGTTCTTGCTTCACTGCTGGAACTAAGGTTTTAACTGAGTTTGGTTTAATGAATATAGAAGACGTATTTAATTCATCTAAGCCTATCAAGTTAATTTCTTACAATGAGCAACTACAGAAATTTGAAGCTAAAAGCATTTTAGATCAAAGCGAACGAATATCTTCAGCTAATAAATATTCTGTGTCTCAAACCAGACGCAGGTTAGAAAATACGATTACCTGTACTTCTAATCATCCTTTTGCTACTTACAAAAAAGGTATATTATCTTATTCTCAAGTTGAAGATATAGTTTCATCTTCTAAAGGTGTGATTGTACCAACAAATATTAATATACGTTCGGGTTTAACAGCAGAAGAACAAGATAGAGATTTTTATTATTTATTAGGTGTTATACTCTCAGACGGTACAATACATTTGAAGCAAAGAAAAAATGCACCAGAAATAAATAATAGACCCCGTAAAGGCAAATACTTACATTCCTATATTCGTATTTATCAATCACAAGCTGCGGAAAAAAGACCTTTTATAAATTATTTACAGGAACTGCTAAAGTCTTATAGCGATAATGTTTCTGTGAGAATTCAACAATCAAGAACTTCTCGAATAAAAGGACGTTTAATTACCGGATTGGGACTGGTTGAATTAACACTTCATGATTTAGCTTTTGTAAGTAAAATTCAACAGACATTACCATTATTACCTAATATTCTCATGGGTAATCCATTTTTAGCTCTTTACTTTTTAGCTGGCTATTTGGATGGTGATGGAACTCATAATAAAGGAACTGTATCTATTAGCGTCGGTAAAACTGAGATGTTTTCGGCTATAGTTTGCAGCCTTTTGTCCCTAGGTGTTGCCTATAAAGTCTATAGGAATCGGAAGAATTATGTAGTAGAATTTCGTGACAATATTTTATTACAAAAATTATCATCTATTTGTAGAAGACTGAAAATAGATGAGCCTCCTTCTAGGCTTTATTCAGATAAGTTACTTTTAACTAGTGACCTAGCTGGAGGAAGTTTGAAATGTGATAACCTTACTACTATGGCACGTTGTGGAAAGATGGTAAGTATTTCCAAATTTGCAGGTCAATCTATTGACCAAACTTTGGCAATGAATCGAATATTTAAAGTTGAATCTGATTTAAAGTTACCAGTTTACAACTTTACAGTTGAAGATAACCACAATTATATTGTATTTACGGAATACTATACACCATTATTAGTACATAATTGTTCTCACGGGGCTGGCAGATTAATGTCAAGAACAAAAGCCAAGAAAGCCTATACTCTTGATGATTTGATTGAGCAAACTAAAGGTGTAGAATGTCGTAAAGATGAAGGGATATTAGATGAAATCCCTGGTGCTTATAAACCAATTGAGCAAGTAATGGAAAATCAATCGGATTTAGTTGAAGTTGTCGCAACTTTGAAACAGGTTCTTTGTGTTAAAGGCTAATCATTAATTATCTTTATTAGCTTTGTAGGGTGCGTTATGATTTTAATCTAACGCATCATTAATTTATATACCTCAATATCATATCTGTATCTACCCCCTATGCATTTCAAAAAAATATTAACATTATTATTTTCAATGACATTATTTATTATTCCTTGGTTAATTTTTCCTAATTACGCATCAGCAGTACCTATAAAAACTCTAGACTTAGCTCAAGTGAATAATTCTGTTAAATCAATGACTCCAGAAGCAGTATTAGAAAAAATATTTACCAGTGAAGATGTAAAAGCTGAATGGTTTGCGTCAGATTTTTTAACACAAATACCTATACAGCAAATCGAATTTATCGTTAACAATATAAAAAAAGAATTAGGAAGCTATCAGGGAGTTACGCAAGATGATAATGATTATATAGTTCACTTCAGTCAAGGTGCGGTAGGTACTAAGATAAGTTTAAATAGCAAGAGTCAGGTAATCGGATTATGGTTCCAACCGGGCTTAAAATTTAGTAGCTTATCTGATGCGATCGCTGAATTTGAAAAGTTGCCGGGTAAAGTTAATTTTGTAGTTAAAGAAGATTCTAGAGTTATTGCTGATTTTAACGGTAAAACGAGTTTAGCAGTAGGTTCAGCTTTTAAACTTGCCGTACTCAAAACCCTAAAACAGCAAATTGTTTCCGGGCAAAAATTATGGTCAGATATAGTTATACTCAAAGACGAAGATAAAAGTTTACCATCTGGGATTTTACAAACTTGGCCAGAAAATTCACAATTGACGCTGCAAACACTCGCTAGTTTAATGATATCTATGAGCGATAATACAGCTACAGATATTTTAATTAAACAAGTTGGTAGAGAATCAATTGAATTAACTTCTTCTCAAGATAATATTCCTTTTCTGACAACTCGCGAACTATTTAGTTTAAAAGGTTCTCAAAATCGTAAATTATTGCAGCGTTATCGTAAAGGCGATGAAAAACAACGTCGAGAAATATTAGCAGAATTAGCCAATCAACCGCTTCCCAACGTGAATGAATTTATAGAAACTAATCCTAATGCATTAGATGTAGAATGGTTTTACAATGCCGAAGAACTTTGCGAATTAATAGAAGAAGTAGCAGATTTACCGTTGATGAGTATTAATCCTGGAATTGCTAATCCCAAAGATTGGCAACAAGTAGCATATAAAGGTGGTTCCGAACCTGGTGTTTTAAATTTTACAACTTGGTTAAAGGGAAAAAATGGTAAGCAGTATTGTGTAGTTGCGACTTGGAATAATAGTAACGCTCCTGTAGATGAAGGAAAATTTGCTACATTGTACGGTGGGGTGATTTCTTTCTTAGCTAGTGGAAAATAAAAAATAGTACTTTATCTTTCTGCGTAGGGTGCGTTATAAACGGAACGTTTTAACGCACCGCTTTACCTATATAAATACTGCTCATAATTATGAAAAATAAATATAAAACAGCTTACAAACAACAATTACTCACCGACTTTAACAACAGAAGTAATTACGATAGTGGTAGATTTTATATTCCTATAGCAAATCGGTTGGTTGAATTTGCGAATTTAAAAAACGGACAAAAAATTTTAGATATTGCTACGGGTACTGGTATAGTTGCGTTGAATGCTGCCGAAAAAGTTGGTAGCCGAGGTAAGGTTATTGGTGTTGATATCTCAACAGGGATGTTGAGCAATGCGAAACGAAAGTTAGCCGAAACAAGTTTGCACAATGTTGAATTTATCGAAGCAGATGCGGAAGAGTTAGATTTTGATGATAATAGTTTTGATGCTGTATTGTGTTCTTTGGCTGTTTGTTATTTAACCGATATTCCCGCAGCTTTACGAAAATGGCATAGATTCATTAAAAAAGATGGATTTATAGCTTTTAATGTTTGGCAAGAAAATGCTTTCCCAACTTCTGTTTTATTTAGGGAAGTAGCCCAAAGGTTTAATGTAAATGTTCCTAACCCGAATGCACCTATGGGAACTATTGAAAGATGCACTATATTATTGCAAGAAATAGGTTTTAGAAACATTCAAGTAGAAACCGAGCAGTTTGGTTGGTATTTTCCGGTAGATGAAAAAATCGCTGAACATATTTGGCTGATGAATGCGAAAAACGTTTTTGGTTATCAAGTATTTCAGCTTCCACCAGATAAATTAGAAAAATGCAAAGCTGAATATATCAAGGAAATGCAGAATTTAGCAACAACAGATAAAGGTATTTGCAATGATGCGCCGATATTTTTTATACGTGCAGTTAAATAAAGCTGCTGCGAAATCAGACGCTTCCTATTAACTATTATATTATTTCCGTTTGTACCAGAATTATTTAAGCTTCCTCTCTTTTCTTCTTCCTCAGCGCCCTCTGCGTCTCTGCGGTTTTTTTATCATTCCGGTGCAATCGGAATTAATATAACAGGTACGCTTTCGCTTTAAACTAATCGTTAAGCAGTTGAAAAATACTTTGGTAGAGATATGGCTAATCGACTAACGGGTTTGAGAAAGCAGCTAGGTGCTAAAGCTTTTATATTGATTAGCCTTTTTACCTTTAGTTTAATTATCTTTACAAACGCCAAAGTGCAAGCAGCAAGTTCAAATCAAAATCTTTTTACTAACGCTTCTAACAATCAAAGTACTATTGTTTATGCACCCATAACCCTTGATGGGCGGGATATTGTACATATTGCAGCCAGGAAGGGGACTGGTAATAACCTGAATCAAAATACGATTTCACCCCTTGATATTCGGGTGGATATGTATGAAGAAAATCTCTCGGAAATTCTGGCTACAGGTTTCAATCCCCGAACATTATACGTTTCCCCCGCTCAAAGCGAACAACAAACTGTCATACTAGTAGGCGATCGCAACAAATTAAAACGCCGCAAATTGATGAGCGTAACTGAGTTAGATGCTCGAATTCATGGTTTGTCGGTAGCTGATTTAGCTGGTGAATATAGTAAAAATATTCGTCCTGCATTAATTAAAGCATGGCAGGAAAGGCAACCAGCAACCATACAGCGAAAATTTTTCTACTCTTTGGGAATATTTGTAGGAATTATTTTGTTAACTGCATTATTAGTTTTCTATATTAAGAGTTTCGGTAAAAAAGGAGAAAGATTACAGGAAGAAGAACCATCTTTAAGTGATTTTGAAATAGAATCAGAAGCAGATTCGGAAGCAGAAGCAGACGCGCAAATGATGGAATACTGCCAGCAAAAAATCATTTGGCAGCGGAAGTTAAATATTAATAGACTCAAAAGATGGATATTAGTAATTAGTTTATTTTTGTTATGGGTATTGGGATTAGCCGCAATTGCGGGAATGTTTCCTTATACCCGCTGGTTAGAAGATTGGTTGCTGACAAAACCTTTATTATTAGCAATTATTCTAGCTACAATTTTAGGTATGAAAGCAAGTGACGTTATCATTGACTTCTTCTTCAGAAAATTTGTAGATAGAGAATCACAAAAACCTCATGTCTCGGCGCGACATATTTCTCGGTTAACAACCTTTTCTAATGTTCTCAAAGGAGCAATCACCTTTATTTGGATGGTATTAGGTATTTTATGGTTTTTAGAAAAACTACACATTCCGATTATACCAATCTTAGCAGGAGCCGGAATTGTCGGTTTTGCTGTTTCCTTTAGTTCTCAAAATTTAATTAGAGATATCATTAACGGTATCATTATGCTTTGGGAAGACCAGTTTATTATTGGCGACTTGATTAATATTAATGGAACTGTGGGTGTTGTAGAAAACGTTAATTTACGGATGACTCAGCTACGTCAAGCCAACGGAATTTTGAGTACTATTTCTAACAGTAGCATCTCAATAGTTCATAATTTAACAAAAGATTGGTCGCGGATAGTTTTTACTGTAGAAGTTAGTCCGCAAGCTGATATAGATAAAGCATTAGAAATTGTTAGAGAAACTGCCTGCGGAATGCAAACTGATGAAGAATGGCAAGAATCAGTTATTGACCCCGTTAACGTTTTAGGTGTTAATAACATTAGTTCAAACGGTATCGAAATAATGCTGTGGTTTAAAACAGAACCCGGTACACAATTTGCTTTAGGTAGAGAATTTCGTCGTCGTCTCAAGTATGCTTTTGATAAAGAAAATATAGATATCGGTATACCGCAAAGTTCCTTACAATTAGAAGATTCTCCAGCACTGAGACTGTTAACTTCTAACAGTGAACAGTGAGCAGTGAACAGTTATTCACCCGTAGGGTGTGGATCGTCAGTTATTAATGCTCGTATTTTGACTTACTACTTACTACTTCTCCCCCCTCTCCTAATTTCCCTCTCTTCGTATCCCTCTTTACTTGGAATTATTCCTTTTGATTGATATTTTATAAAAGTAATTGCTCCTTTAGACAGTTGTTTAACAATCAACAAGTTATGCTACTGATTTAAAGTTGGTAGAGAAATTGCCTAAAGCAGTAATTAATAGTTCTAAAGATTTGTGTTTATGTGTTCTTAAATTGCTTCTTATTGTAAGCAATTTACATCGTCGTAATTAAAGTGGTTCCCTATTAATTTTTCAAAATAATACAAACACATGAATCAAAAATCTATTGTGCTTGCTTTCTTGGGTACTGTTACAGGAATTTGCTTAACAACTTCTTCTTTTAACAATCAGCAAGCAGCTTTTGCTTCTTCTCAAACTGGAGAAAGTAACATAGTTGAAAGAGTCAAGAAGAATCAGTCATTACTGATTGCTAGAAGACGTAAAAGACGTAGAAAAGCTCGTAAATGTTCTTCTCAAATTGCTTCTTATTACGGAAGCAATACAAAGTTAACAGCAGCGCACAAAACTTTACCTTTTGGTACAAGAGTAAAGGTTACAAACAAAAGAAATGGTCGTTCTGTTATAGTACGTATTAATGATAGAGGGCCATTTATTCGCTGTAGAGTCATTGATGTTTCCCGTAAAGCAGCCAGACAATTAGGAATGATTAGTTCGGGAATTGCACCTGTAACGCTTCAGGTTTTAGGAAGATAATTAAAGACTAAGTTCAAAACTAAATATATTCTAAAATATAGAGACGTTGCGTTGCAACGTCTTTATTTGTATATAAAAAGTTGATTGATTTGTAGTAATACGCAATAGCGTTTAGGACATTAATCAAGCCTAAAACCTAAAACTCATAAACCTTTAACCTTTAACCTTTCACAAAATGCTATCTAAAAGACTCGCAGCAATAGAAACATCCAGCGGAAATTTTGTTCCCGTTGCTTATAAACCTCCGATTAATTATAGTGCTTCAAGTTGGGAGGATATTTCAGTTGAACAACATCATTTACCAGCTTTTGAATCTCCAGAAATTTCATTGCAACAACATATAATTGCGATTCAACTTGGTGATAGTTATCAAATTGATTGGAGGTTAGCAGGTGGAAAACTACATACCACTCAAATGCGAAAAGGTTTGATTGGTATTACTCCAAAAGGTATTCCAACTCAAGCACGCTGGTTTGAAGATGTGGATTTTTTATTAATATCTCTCAATTCCAATCTTTTCTATAAAGTAGCTGGCGATTCTATTGATTGCGACTCTATTGAAATTATCCCTCAGCGTGGTGTTGATGACTCGCAAATTTTTCATTTGGGATTAACATTAAAAGCAGAAATTACAGCAGGATGTCCATCTGGTAATGTTTTTGCCGAATCTATTGCAAGTGCTTTAGCTGTTCGTATTCTTAAAAATTATTCTTTAACTAACACAAATATTCTCAAATCTAAAATTGAAGTTTCTCAAAGGCAATTACAGCAGGTGATTGACTATATTAATGATAATTTAGCGCTGAAATTAAGTTTAGACAGACTGGCAAATTTAGTAAATATGAGTTCTTATA
Organism: Rivularia sp. MS3; assembly: GCA_019192545.1. Classification (GTDB taxonomy): domain Bacteria; phylum Cyanobacteriota; class Cyanobacteriia; order Cyanobacteriales; family Nostocaceae; genus Rivularia. Next base: position 25,665 of record JAHCMI010000025.1, read on the forward strand.
ATTTTTGTCGTTGGTTTAAGCAGACAATGGGTGTTTCTCCCCATCAATATATTATTCAATGTCGGATAGAAAAAGCTAAATTCCTGCTCGTTTATACTAAATTATCTCTTGTAGAAGTAGCATTAAATATCGGTTGCTCTAGCCAAACTAATTTTACAGTTTTATTCCGCAAGCATGTGGGAGTGACACCGAAAGTTTATCGAAATCAATTTTAAATAAAAATCTGTTCGTAGTTGCGCTGAAGCGTATCATCTTGGAGGCGCTAAAGCGCAACTACTAACCTTAGAATTGCAAGATTTCAATATACTTCCAAGCAAGTTTTCAGAAGACAACTATATTGCTTGCTGTTTATATTTAGCTTTAACCAGCGTAGCAATAAGATAATTATGGATAATGCCCTATACGAAAAACAATACAAACAACAGGTAACTGAATTTTTTAACAAACGAACAAGCTACGATGATGATTTCCGCTTTCGTTTAGCTCTTGCCTTAGTGGATTTAGTGCCGCTTCAAAAAGGACAGCACATCTTAGATGTAGCAACTGGTACCGGAATAGTTGCGATCGCAACAGCTCAAATCGTCGGAAATCAAGGAAAAGTAGTAGGTGTGGATATTTCTTCAACTATGCTCAATCAAGCACGAGTCAAGATTGAAAAAGCTGGTTTGCACAATATTGAATTAATTGAAGCTGATGCAGATTATATTAACTTCGACGATGAAAGTTTTGATGTAATTTTTTGTTCTTCAGCTTTTGTTTGGTTGAGCGATATTCCCAATGCTCTCAAAAATTGGTATCGCTTTCTCAAGAAAGATGGTACGGTAGCTTTCTCTTGCTTTTCAGAAACATCTTTTATGACACCGATTATTATTCAAGCTTGTGAAGCAGCCTGTAGAATTTCACTACAAAATATTAATGCACCTTTGGGCACTCCCGAAAAATGTCGCGATTTATTACAAAAAGTTGGCTTTCAAACAGTTTCTATCGAAACCCAACAATTCGGTAGCTATATTAGCCTTGATGATGCTACATCCTGGAATGGAGGCTATGCTCATCCTCAAAGTAATCCTTTGACTGAACTTTCGCAGTTGCAATTAAAACAATGTAAAGCTGAATATCAAGCAGCAGTTGAAAATTTAGCGACAGATAAAGGTGTTTGAAATGACAAAACAACTTTTTTTGTGGTTGCACGTAAAGATTAATAAATCAATTCAGAATCCAACAACGTGCTTGACATCTGTCTTCAAAGGTAAAACACTTAACTTTTACGCCTGCAACAAGCAAATCTTTCATACTTTCAAGGCTTTGAATCAATTTCTTATCAATTACTATTGCTTCTTTTTCAAATCGGTGAAACTGACTTACAGTAAATTCAAATTCCCTAATTAAAGTTTCTAATGAAAATCCTTCAATACCTTCGATTTCTACGTATATTCGCAAAAACTCGTAGTTTTCCTCTACTCCTTTAATAAAATTGGTCACTAATTCAAAATCTTGAGGATTTACATTACCCTTGATTAAAACACCTATGACATTATTTGCATCCATCGACAGTAGTCTTATCATATTTTTATCCCCAAAAATAATTTGAATAAAGATTTTATTTAAAATTGAAATATAGCCTTATGTTTTCTTAACACACTTACTATGGTGTTTAAAATTACTACATCAGAACTTCATTTTTAGTTTAAATTTAGACATAGAAACTATATATAAATGAATGAAAATATGATTTTTCTGACTTTTAGTTTTATTTTGTTGTCTTATATATACTTGGGATAAAAATCATCAAATCATGCACTTAATATAAATCAGCTTTGTTCCTATGAATAACATTGAATATTATTTTGATATCAATAAATAATACTAATGAGAGCATTTTACATAGCTCTCAGGTATTTTCTAAATCTTCCATTAATTTCATTCAAAATACTTGACTTATCACATTTTGTAAATGTCTAATTATACAAATCTTAACGACTACAAGCAGCAAGTAGCTGGTTACTTTAATGCTAGAACTAATTATGATGCTAGTAAATTAGCAAACCGTCGTGCCGAGAGTTTTTTGAAACTATTGCCTTTACAGAAGGGATATAAAGTACTTGACATTGCCACTGGTACCGGTTTAATTGCTATTCCTGTAGCTGAGATAGTTGGTAAAAATGGCAAAGTTATCGGAGTTGATATTGCTACAGCTTTGCTTGAGCAAGCACAAGAAAAAATTAATACTTTTGGTTTAAAAAATATTAAGTTGATTGAAATAGATGCAGAATACCTGAATTTTGAAGAAAACAGTTTTGATGCTGTTTTATGTTGCTCGGCGGTGATGGTTTTTCAAAATATTCCTGCTGCTTTTAAAGATTGGTATTGTTTTCTCAAACCAGGGGGAATAGCGGCTTTTAATGCTTATGCAGAAACTTCTTTGATGACACCCGCAATCATTCAATCTTGTTTTAACTGCGGTATTTCTCTACCTAATATCCATGAGCCTTTAGGTACCAAGCATAAATGCGAAAATCTTTTAAAAGAAGCTGGTTTTCATGATATAAAAATCACAACCGAGCAGTTTGGTAAGTATATCCCGGTTGATGATGCGAAGAAGATTTTTGATGGACATACTTGGATTCACCCTGATAACCCTTTATTGCAACTTTCTTTAGAGGAAAAAGAATTATTGAAAGCTGAATTTGCCAAAATTATTGATAACTTGGCTACAGATAAAGGTGTTTGGCATGATATTACAACCTATTTTGTATTAGCAAACAAGTAGATATTAATTTCTATTCTCTATTTATTCTCTTCAAACGAATTAAAACTTAAATCTGGTTTATATACAAAAATAATTTATAAATAGATATAGAAAGCTGCAACTGTGATTTTACTTACTTATTTTTAATTACATTGAATTATATAACCGTTTTTTTACGCTTTTTACCTAAATATAATTATTTATATATCAATCGAAAAAAGCTGAATGATTTGTATAGCTAGAACTTTGGTTAATTTATAAAATAAATCTACTTTTATAAGAAGCTATGATTAACTTGTTATTAAAATAATTGTGAAGCCACAGCTATGTATCAGTATTTGCAAATCTTCACTTAAAAAAATAATGGATACAAACAACTATTCTGTTTTATTTGTAATAATTCTATTTACAGGGCTAATATTAATAACCTGTTCTACTTATACTAGCAATAGTTATTATTACTCAACTCCTTCAAGTGGTAGGTCATCCTACGGTACTTTTCAAGGTGGCGGCCCTAGTTATGGAAAGTAAAAAAGTCAGTACATTTACTATTTGAAACTAGCCTAAATAATTTTGATAAATTGATACTAAATATCACTGTATTTTTACTTAAAAGGTCTTAGTTATCAATCGCTTTGTATCCGTATAATTATCATTTTAAAGTCAAAATCAGGAGATTTTATACATATCTAAAAAAGCTAAATCCTTTGTTAAATCGAGCTTCTGTAGTTTTATGAACTAAAGTTCTTTTTTCCGGAAGGTTATCATGGCATGGTGTTGTTAACAATACTGTCAAGCTGAAAATATTATGTCAGCAAGTATAAATGTAAAGAAAACAAATCGTTTTATAGATCCAGCTTTATATGTTGCTTTTGGTGCTACAGGCTTTGTTTTTTTAGCATTAATTGCATCTGCTTTTTTCGGAAAAGTACTTTTTTCTAAAACCGTTAGAGTTGCCCAAGAAGAAGTAGTCAAAATTGAAGCATTGAAACTTGAACCTCAATTAGTAGGAGCATTGCGGATTGATGCAAAAGCCTCCATACCAAACAATCATGCGGTGGTATATGAGATTCAGTTGCTCGATAAACAAGGAAAATTGATTGCTTCTGCAACCAAAGATGCATGGAGAGAATCTGGAGTTTGGTACGAAGATGGCGAATCTGGTACCTGGAATGAAGATGATTTAAATGCTGGTTTAGATGTACGTGCCAAGAAAAACGAAGAAGTAACGGTTGCTATCTCTGTATTAGAGTATGAAAATTTATCGGGAGGAAAAGCTAGATCCTTAACTACATTTTCAGTAGATGATGTAATTGGCAATCAAGCTAATAAACCCAAATCGACGAATCCTGCCATAAATTTTGACGTGAAAATTACTAATGGAGTTGTAGACAGCCGCCATTTATGGCCGGGTTTATTTGGCACTTTAGCCTTGGCAGTAATGACATATATTGCAGCCCCACGTAGCGGTAAAAAGGTGATATCCGAAGCAATCAACGATAGCGATCCTAGCGATCGCGCAACTGTGGGTGGTGCTGATAAATTGGTGCGGGTAAAAATCAACGTCACATCAGACGAAACCAGCCCCCGTTCAATGGCAGCTAAATTAGTTATCAACGATTCTTATGGAGAACAGCTATACAGCGAACACATTCCTTTAAAATTAACTTTTCATAGAGAAGATGGAAAACTTGAAAAAGTAACTGGTTTTGCACAAAAATTCTTTGTCTTAGAAACCCAAGATTCCTACGGTTTTCGTGTAGAAGTAATACCAGATGCACCAGTTGATAGAACAGTTCTTACTGTCATTGATGGTAATCGTACTCGTAGAGCAGTAGAAGCTGTTCATATTAGTTAGGAATTAGGAGTTAGGAGTTAAGAGTTAAGAGTTGTAAATAAGGGTTTACTTATTCAACCTTCAATTTTTAACCGTTAACCTTTAACCTTCAACCTTTAACCCGAATTATAAACAATATAAATTAGTAGACAAGTTAAAAAACCATGCTTACAAAAGTTTTTGCTGGAATAGCCGCACTAATGGCAATATGGTCAATTACCGACGCTTACACCCAAAAATCAGCTTTCGTATTGCGCGAAGAAAAACAAGCAAATTTCTCCCCTCGTCGCGGAACTAGTTTATCAGGTTCCTACGGTAATAATGGAACGTGGATATTTATACCCGGTCGTTCCTCATACGGTGGCTTCCAAGGTGGAGGCCCCGGTAGCGGAAAGTAAGATAAAGGTTAAAGGTTATAGGTCAAAGGTTAAAGGTTGAATTAATAATTCTTAACTAAGGTTATAGGTCAAAAGTCAAAGGTTAAAGGTTGAATTAATAATTCTTAGCTGACGATCTACACGCTCTGGATAAGCAATTGCCAACTGATAACTGTTCACTGCTCACTGTTCACTGCTCACTGCTCACTGTTCACTGTTAATGGAAGCGAATAATTTTTCGGATATCGGAGAAAGTACTGTTAAAAATAATTATTCTTTGAGCGGTACTCAACGTAAATTACTGCTGGCTGCTGCGGCTGTTTCTTCTGGCTGTGGGCTGGCTGTGGAGCTACTTTTAGGTACTCTTGCTAGTTATTTGGTGGGGAATCAAGCTCTGGCTTACGGGATTGCTGTAGGTGGATTTCTTGCAGCTATGGGTGCTGGTTCTTACTTAAGTCAGTTTATTGCACCTAAGATGGAAGGTCGATTGCTGCAACGTAAATTGCTGTCAGCTTTTGTTGGTGTGGAATTGGCGATCGCACCTCTGACATCCTTGCTACCTCTGGGTTTGTTCGCGTTGTTCGTGATGAATGGTGAGATTTGGCTGGGCTTATTTTTAGTCACAATTTTGCTGGGAATACTCGCTGGCTTAGAAGTGCCAATTTTGACGCGGGTGCTGGAAATGGAAGAAGGGGTGCGGGAAGCTCTGGCTGGTGTTTTAGCATTGGATTACATGGGAGCGCTTTTCGGCTCTTTAGCTTTTCCGGTGCTTTTGCTGCCGATATGTGGAATGTTTCCCACTGCTTTTATTTTGGGTTCATTACCGGCATTTATGGTGTTTTTCATCGGACGCAATTTTTCCCATTTAAAACGTTGGAGCTACATCGGCTTAGTTTTGGGTGTACTGCTTCTAACTCTCGCACCTGCAACAATTCCTATCAGCAATAAATTAGAAAATAACTTATATTCAGCACCTATAGTTAAAAGAGTACAATCTCCTTATCAAAGAATAGTATTAACCCGTAAAGGTAAAGATGCCAGATTATTTCTCAACGGCGATTTACAACTTTCCACAATAGATGAATACCGCTATCATGAAGGATTAGTACATCCAGCCATGAGCGCAACACCAGATAGAAAAAAGGTTTTGGTATTAGGTGCTGGGGATGGCATGGCAATTAGAGAAGTACTCAAATGGAAAGAAGTTGAAAAAGTAGTACTAATCGAATTAGATCCAGAAGTTGTTAAAATAGCCAAACGCCACCCGCAATTAAAACAAGTAAACGCAAATTCCTTAGAAGATTCTCGGGTAGAAGTTATCAACGCCGATGCATTTTTAACCGCACCCAAACTTCAAGACAACTTCGATGTAATTATTGCAGACTTCCCCGATCCAGACCAAAAAGTTATCGCCAAACTTTACTCAGAAGGTTTTTACCGACGTTTATTAGGAAGACTTACAGATAAAGGTGTGTTTGTAACGCAAGCATCCAGTTCATTTTTTGCCCCCAAAGTAATTAGCTGTATTGCCGCAACACTTAGAGAAGTCGGATTAAAAGTGAATCCCTATACAGTAACCGTTCCTAGTTTTGGCCCTTGGGGTTTTGTTTTGGCATCCCGTCAAGAATTAAACTCAGAAAAACTGCAACTTCCCATAGAAACCCGCTTTTTAACAGAAAGCTTATTACACAATTTATTTGAACTACCAAAAGATATACAGTTAGGAAAAGTAGAAATAAATCGACTTTCCCATCCCGTAATTGTTAGCTATCAATTGCAAGCACGATGGTTGAATTATTAATTGGGAATTGGGAATTGGTAATTGGGCATTGGTAACTGATTACTGCTCACTGATTACTGTTCACTGATTTAATAAATATTGTAGAGTCAAGAAAAGTCCTTAGTAAAGCTCTATCAACTCATCCTATGACTACCTCACCCCTTAGCTGGCAAGAATTAGAAAACAAAACAGATTATCAAATAGATACCGTGAATGGCCCCACTAATGCTAGAGCAAAATTGCGCTTGTTTGGGCAGTCGGAATCTGATGTACGGGTAACGCTTTACCGCGATAATCATGCTTGGTGTCCTTATTGTCAAAAAATTTGGTTGTGGTTAGAAGAAAAACAAATTCCCTACCGCATCGAAAAAGTAACAATGTTCTGCTACGGCAAAAAAGAAAGTTGGTATAAACGTAAAGTTCCGTCGGGAATGCTTCCTGCTATCGAGCTAGATGGGCAGATTATTACCGAAAGCGATGATATTTTGATTGCCTTGGAAAGAGTTTTTGGTGTATTGAATCAAGGGATGCAAGATTCTCAAGTGATTCCTCTACGCCAGTTAGAACGACTTTTATTTAGAGCATGGTGTTCTTGGCTGTGCTATCCAACAAGTTCCTCTCGACAAGAGCAGCGCAACCGAGAACAATTTATACAAGTAGTAGGGAAAGTAGAACAAGCTTTGGCGGCAACTCCGGGGCCTTACTTTCTAGATGAATTCGGCATAGTTGACGTTGTCTTTACCCCTTATGTAGAAAGAATGAATGCCAGCCTTTACTACTACAAAGGCTACTCCATGCGAGAGGAAAATCCTCACTTTAGCGCATGGTTTGACGCAATGGAAACTCGACCAACCTATCGCGGTACCCAGAGCGACTTTCACACCCACGTACACGACTTGCCGCCACAGATGGGGGGCTGTTGGGAAAACGGCGAACCCCAGATGATTCTAAATAAAACGCGGGTGGATAATGGCCCTTGGTTTGGACTACCAGATGTCGGTTATCAAGAACCCGAAAACTCTCGCGAGGAAGCCCTTCAGAGAATTATCACCCACCGTAGTAATATTATCCGAGTTAACCCCGCTAACGACAAATTATTCGATGAAGCACTGCGCTGTGCCTTAACGCACATGATGACTGGTGAAAACTGCGTACCCCCAGCCGGTTCAGATGTAGCTCTACGATATCTGCGCGATCGCATTAACGTACCCCGAGATATGTCCATCTACGCAGCCAAGCATTTAAGGGAATCTCTGGAAAAAACCGCAGCCCTAGCTGGTGATAAACAGCCAGCACCCCTTCCCATTAGGCACAGACGAGATCAAGATCCATCTAGCTTTGCCGTCAGATAGAATTTAATCGCTAATAATAAAGCGTATTTATTTTGTATACAATCAGCGGACAGGATGTCCGCACTACAATCATTTCAAAATTATTTATTTTCCCTTTTCCCCTTATCTTTTATAAAAAAATCTCAAGAAAAAACATTATGACACTACTAATCTGGCTTGGAGTTTTCGCGATCGTTGCTGGTGGAGCTTATTTATTAGTGCTTCAACAGCGAGGTACATTACCTGGTAGTAAACCAAAAAAAGAATTACCGTCGCTCAAACGCAATATATTTAATTTACAAATCGGCGATATTGTTCAATACATGGGTATTGACTGGGTAGTGGAAGGAAAACTTACTTATAAAGACGGTGAGTATTCTTGGTTGGAATATATGTTGCAAGATGATAATGATATTAGATGGTTGAGCGTGGATGAAGACGACACCGTAGAAGTTGCATTACTAGAAACAACAAATCAATTAGATATTAGCGAAACACCACCACCTAAAAAGTTAACTTTCGGCGATGAAACTTATAAATGCGTTGACTCTGGGTTAGCAAGTATGACTCGTGAAGGTAGCGTGCAAAGACGCACAGCTTCGCGCTGTCAATACTTTGATTACGAAGGTTCAAAAGATAAAGTACTTTCGATTGAAGTTTGGGATGGAGAAACCGAAGTTACTGTCGGCAATAGGATTAATCCTCGTTCTTTGACTATTTTACCCGGTGATGGGAATCGGGTTTATGGACTGTGAAAAATGTTTGTAGTTAGGCTGTCTTCGCTCTACACTTTTGGCGAAGACGGCGCAACTACGAACAATTCTCTATTTCTTCCACAGACAAACTGAGTGCTTGTGCAATTTGTTCCACACTTAACCCCATTTCTCGCAGTTGCGGTACAGCATTAAACCTTGCTTGTCGTTCGGAATCAGCGCGTTGCTTCTGTGCTTCTTCTGATAATAAAACTAAATTACCATCTGCATCGTAAAACCTCAGCCAAACAGCATTATCATCTTCAACAACGCCATTCCAAGTTCCCATCCACAAATTTAAGCTTTGACACCATAACCATCCTTGCGAGTTTGGCTCAATTGGTTGGTAACCATTATCGCTATCTAAATGCCAACCTTGTAATGAGTTAACTTTAAAAGGATGAAAAACGAAATAATCTTTTGTTTTAAATACTTGTTCGTAAAGCCGTTTTTTCTCGCCAAAATCCTGACTTTCGGTTGAGTCAGAAAGTAGCTCAACAATCATATCTGGATAACGTCCATTTTCTTCCCATACCACCCAACCCAGCCGCGTTGGATCTGATGGTACATCTAATGCTACAAAAAAATCTGGGCCTTTAAAATCTCGGTTTCTTGCTTGTTTGCTGCTGTAATAAACAAACATATTGCCGCCAACGAAAAAGCCGGTACGCTCAGCCCAATAATGTTTGAGCGAACAGATTAACAAATTCATCGCGATGCGGTGACGATTACTTTCTAAGGGTTCTCCGTCATCAAAAATTAAATCCGTGGGTGGCATTGGGGGTTGCCATTCCAAGAAGTCGTCTGTTGAATCAGAGTATACTTCGGTGGTTTCTACTGACATCGAGTCACACTCTTGTTTTCTATCGGACTTTATTCTTAATCTTAATTATAAAAGAATTCCAGTTTATTATTCGAGTATTGCGAAAAGATTGATATTTTATACAAATAAATAAAAACAAAATCAAATAAAAATAATTTTCGGAATATACATACTTTAGCTTGTATTAAAATTTGTCTATGGTCAAAATTTAAAATTTCCAGCTTACAGAACATGAAAAAGTCTATCTTCACCACTGCATTATTAATTTCTTCTTTATTATTCGCTGGTTGTAATAACGCTCAAACAGATAATACTAACAATCAAATTCAGTCTGATAATTCCGAAGTAATTTCATCTGCGGCTGATACAACTGATAATTCAGAAGTAGATTCAGAAAATGAAGATAAAATAGACACTTCTGCAACTAGTAGTCACAATAATTCTAATAAAACAAAAAATCCAGTCAAAAATGTTTCTACAAATCTGATAGCAGGAAAAGGACAGCCAAAAGTCGGAACTATTAAAAGAATAGAACAAGGCGACTTAGCTTGTTATGTAACTTTAGTTGACGAAAAAGGAAAAGAGCATAATCTTAGTGCTGATTTTGAAATCTGTCCTCAAAAAGAACAATTTTTAAACAAAAAAGTTAAACTTAGCTACAAAATATTAACTTTCAACGACTGTCAAAGTAACGAACCTTGCGGAAAGACTAAAAAAGAATCCGCAATTGTCAAAATGGAAGTTATTGGTAGTGCTAAACCTGTAGCAGGAAAAGGGCAGCCAAAAATTGGAACTATTAAAAGAATAGAACAAGGTGATTTAGCTTGCTATGTGAACTTAATTGATGAAACAGGAAAAGAGCATAATATCAGCGCTGATTTTAATATCTGTGCCGACAAAGAAAAATTTATAAATAAAAGAGTTAAACTTAGCTACAAGATATTAAATTTCAACGATTGTCAAAGTAACGAACCTTGCGGAAAGACCAAAAAAGAATCCGCAATTGTCAAAATGGAAGTTATTGGTGGTTCTAAATCTGAAAAATCTTCTGGAGATACTCAAACTTTGAGCAACGGTGAATGGACTATCAAACTCAGTAATTACGATTCTTGGGATGGTGTTAATAATACTGGAAACGTTAAATATAACGGATGCGATTCTAAAGGAAACTGTCTCGAACTTACGGGTGGTAAAGTTTCTTGTCGGAATGGTAAATGTGTAACTGGTTGGAAAAATGGAAGTTACGTTTACGTTATAGAAAGTGCGATTACTGAAGATGGTAATAATCCTCAAGGCTCAACTTTAATAGTTCGTCAAAATGGTAAAGTGATTGTGAGAGAACAAAGTTTGCAGCCGGTTTAATTGACGTATTAAATATTACTTTATTTCAAAGAGCTTAATATAGTACTTTATTAAGTTAAATTTTATTTTTACGAAATAGTATTAGTTTGCAGGTGTAGAGATTATTACTATGCTTGTGAATGTTTTTACTATGGTTGCGAATAATCATCAGATAACTAAACCGCTTAATTTTTCTGCCCAAAACCTTCAAGGGCTTTCCTTCAAGCGTCAAAATCTTACAGGTGCTGACTTTAGCTATGCGGATATAAAAGGTGCCGACTTTACACAAGCAAGTTTAAAAAATGCGGATTTTAGCCATGTTAAAGCAGGAGTGCAAACTCATCATGCAATTCTTTTGAGTGGCTTCTCATTATTCCTATCAGGGCTTAGTGGATTCGCAGCTTGGATGACGGGTGTAATCGTTGCTGAGACGGTGTTTCAGTCATCAGAACCATTGTATGATGGTGTGCCCGTTGTAGAAAATAGTATTCCTGGTTTAATTGTTTTAGCCATCTTAGCAGTTTTTTGTATTACTACTATCCGTCAGGGTTTTATTGTCGCTTTACTCGCTGTAGCCGGAGTTGGGGGTGCAATAGTAGTTGTGTTGGGAACTGTCTTAGGTTTTAGCTTTGGCGCAGCAGGGTTAAAAATGGTAGGCGCAGGAGCTTGGAGAGGGGCTGCTGCTGGAATTTGGGCTGTAATTGCTACTGTTACCGGAGCGATCGCAGTGTTTGGATCGACTTTTGAACCCAAACCAAAGATTATTACAGTATTTAAAATTACTGCGGCTGCTATGGCGATCGCTGTTGCCATAAATGTATTCCAAGTTTCTGATTCCGAAGTAACTGCTTTGAAAATGCCAGCTTTACCAATGGCTGTGACTGTAACAATAATTTTATTATTGATTAGTATTTATACTGCTTGGCGGTGTTTACTAGAAGACGATAAATTTGTATCAATTCAGCAAATAGCACGAAGTTTATTTACTATTGGTGGTACAAGTTTTCGTGGTGCAGACTTGAAAAATGCTGATTTTTTGCAATCAAGTTTAAAATGTACGGATTTACGTAATGCTAAACTAACATGCACCAATTTTCATCTGGCGAAAAACCTGAAATTAGCCAGAGTTGACGGTACTATTTTGATTAACCCCAGCGTGCGGGATTTAATTGTTAATCACCGAGGAGTTGATAAATCTTATTTCGGTTGTAATTTCAAGGGTGCAAATTTACAAGGTGCTGATTTGAGCAATGCTAATCTGACAGCAGCAGACTTGAGCGAAGCAACGTTTGAAAATGCAATTTTAGAAAGAGCAAATTTAAGTAAAACTCAAGCATTAGCAACTAATTTTCGACAAGCATATATAACAGCAGCCTGTTTGGAAAATTGGCATATTAACGAAAAAACTCAGTTTGATAATATTAACTGCGATTACGTTTATTTGAAAAATCAACAGCAAGAACGTTATCCACTGAACGGAACATTTGCTAATGGAGAATTTACTAAATTGTTTAAAATTGTTGTTGATACAGTAGATTTAATTTTCCGTAACGGTTTAGATTGGCAAGCTTTGATTATTGCCATCAAAGAAGCATCAGCTAAGTATAATACGGCAAAAATTCATGTTAAAAGTATTGAAGATAAAGGCGATGGCTTGATTATAGTTAAAATTAGGGTTCCAGAAGAAATAGATAAAGCAAAGCTGCATCAACAGTTACAACAAAACTATCAACAACAACTTGAAATTATAGAAACCAGATACAAAACAGAATTACAAGGTAAACAAGAACAAATAGAAATTTATCGCCAACATTCTGCTGAAATGGCAGAAATTAGCAAACTATTGGCTCGGGGAGTTTATAAGAAATCTCAAGTTCAAACTCAGCTAGATAAATTAATTATTCTTACTTTAGGAGATGGCAATTTTAATAGTGGCTTTCCAGTAACTGCTTTGGTTTGTACGGATGAGCATCCGCTACCGATAACCTTTACTGGTAAACTGCCTGCCGAACCAAGAATTCCCCAACTTTATCAACAATGGCGGCAACTTTATCGCTCTCAAACATGGTTCGGACGTATTACCTTTGAGGAAGAACCGGTTACTAACTTTTCCCAACAAGAACTAGATTATTATGCTCGTGAGTTGGAAGAATGTCTGGATAATTGGCTGAATTCGCAAGCATTTCACCCAATTGAAAATGAGTTGCGTTCCAAACTGACAACCAGTGAAAAAGTGCCGGTAATAATTCAAACTAAAGACATTCAATTACAGCGGCTTCCTTGGCATTTGTGGAATTTTTTCGGAGATTATCGTCAAGCAGAAGTTGCTTTATCACCTATCGGTGAAAGAACCAAAAAAACATTATTTTCTCGCAATCAAATCAGAATTTTAACTATTCTTGGTAATAGTGCTGGAATTGATATAGAAGTCGATAGAAAATTATTAGAAAAACTACCACAAAGCGAAACAACTTTTTTAGTAGAACCAACTTTTCAAAAATTACATCAATTGCTTTGGGATGAGCAAGGCTGGGATATTTTATGTTTTTCCGGACATAGTTCATCTCAAGCAGATGGCAGTAAAGGAACCATCTTACTAAATCAAACCGAATTGCTGAGTATTAAAGAGCTAAAATACGCTTTAACAAAAGCAATTGAACGCGGTTTGCAGCTTGCTATATTTAATTCCTGCGATGGTTTGGGGTTAGCGCGAGAATTAGCAGATTTACATATTCCCCAGATGATAGTTATGAAAGAACCTGTACCGGATAAAGTGGCACAGGAGTTTTTGAAGTATTTTCTTACAGCTTTTTCAAAAGGTGAGTCATTGTATACCGCAGCGCGACAAGCACGGGAGAGATTAGAAGGTTTGGAAGATGAATTTCCCTATGCAACATGGCTACCAGTTATTTTTCAGAATAGTGCGGAGATAGGCATGAGTTGGCAGAATTTACATCATAGAAAGCTCAGTTAACATCTAGTACTGTGCCACATTAATTTTGCCGGGTGTACATCCAATCCGTCAGGGGTTGAAAACCCCTGTCTCATAGCAAAAGTCCTCTTAAGAGGACTAAGTTGTAGGTTGGGTGAAACCCAGTGTAACCCAACTCGGGTGTTGGGTTTCATGGCTTCAACCCAACTTACAATCAAAGCTCAGTTACTCCACATAAGTTATGAGGGGTAATACCAGTTTTTCTGTTAATCAGATTAATCCTCTGAACTTTCTTCCTCTGCGCTCTCTGCGGTTATATAATTTAACCCCCTATTACTTATGGGACAAACCATACACACTATTACAAGTCGGCGTAAAGAAAGCAACCATTAAAAATGCTGGAAAAACCTAAAACGTCTGACTTTTTACTTCCGCGAAGCGGTACTAGTTTCCCCGAGAGTGTGTGGAATACGTCAGAGTATAACGATTGGCTCTGTAATTAAGAAATCCGTTGCAGCAATATCTGGACTACCTGAAAGCGTCGCAAAGTGAGCGCCAGAGCCGAAGCCAGCACCGGTACCATTTTGGTTGTAGAACAATTTACCATTTTCAGAGTTATAAACAATGCCAGCACCGCTAATTGCAGCAGCAGCATCAGAAGTCACTTCAGCAAAATCCGAAATATCGCTAAAACCATCCCCAGCTAAACTTCCTAAAACGGTAAAAGTTGCTTTACTTAATACAATATCGTCAACACCAGAAGTGAAACCCCCAATCCTATCAACTCCCACATCAGAACTTCTAAAAGCTCTAAATGTTTCGTAAGAAAATCTGTCGCTACCACCACCACCTGTTAAATAATCGTTACCAGCATCTCCAGAAAGGATGTCATTACCAGTACCGCCAGTAATATAGTCATTACCGGCATCACCATAGAGTCTATCGTTACCTGCTTCACCACTTAAGTAATTGTTGCGAGAATTACCCCGAATATAGTTACTCAAGTTATTACCAAAACCAGAATAAGCGGAACCCGTAAGCGTTAGATTTTCAACATTATTAGGCAAAGTGTAGCTGATTGAAGAGTTTACGCTATCAGATCCTTGATTGAAATATTCAATTACTCTGTCTCCTGTATTGTCTACATAATAAATGTCGTTCGACGTACCACCGTACATAGTGTCAGCACCCGAACCACCATCTAGTCTGTCAAAACCGCTACCACCGTACATAGTGTCATTACCAGCATCCCCATAGAGTCTATCGTGACCTGCTCTACCACTCAAGAAATTATTAGCACTGTTACCCCTAATAGTGTTACTCAGGCTATTACCAAAACCTAAATAAGTCGAACCTATAAGTCTGAGATTTTCAACATTATTAGGCAAAGTGTAGTTAATTGAAGAGTTTACAGTATCGGCGTATCCTTGATTAGAATATTCAATTACTCTATCTCCCGTATTATCTACATAATAAGTATCGCTCGACGTACCACCGTACATCGCGTCAGCACCCGTACCACCATTAAGAGTATCAACACCACTACCACCGAACATGGTGTCATTACCTTTGAAGCCGTATAACCAGTCATTACCTACATCTCCATACAGGTAATCGTTATCCGAACCTCCATTTAGATTATCGTTACCCGAACCTCCACGTAGGGTATCATTTCCCGAACCCCCATTTATATAGTCATTTCCGGAATTTCCAAATAAAGAGTCTCTGCCTCCATATCCTCGAATGGTGTCATTACCAGAGCCACCATAGATAGTGTCATCCTTCGGGCCACCACCAAGGGTATCATCACCACCATAGCCTCGGATTTTCCAAGAGTCCCACAACAATCCAAACAGGCGAGTTCTCTTAGCCTTAATATTGTCATTTCCTGAAGTTCCATTGCGAGTTTCTACCATGATTCGTTATTCCTTTTTTAAATTAATGTTTGAAAACTAAGTTTGTTTTGCACCTCTGTTTCTACTTTTTAATAACGATAAGAATTGCAATTTTATACAAAACGTTTAAAAAACTTTACTTTCCTGAAAGTAGGCTGTCGATATCGTAATTAGTAAAACAGCAGCAAAAAAAGGTGTTGACATCTTGAAAATTCTCCTCGTGTATAAATTTGGAATGAGTAAAGCGCGATATACCTTCGGCATCTAGCTTCGTGAATCGCACTCTACCCATGAATCAAAAAAATTAAAGAATCCTACTTTCAAGCGATACACCATTAAACTCAACAACTGAATTACTCGGTCGGGTACGCTTGAGTTTAACCTCAACCCAATAAATATTTTTACCCATATCTATCCGGCAAAAATCACTAATACTGTCTTGCCACTGACCTGTTTTGTTAGAAGTTACTTTGCAGACTTCGCTATTATATGCACCGTTTGATTTTGCAAAAGATTTAAGGGTAGCTTCGACTTGAAAAGCATCTTCCGAACCGTCAGGATCTTGGTAAAACAGTCGTAGAATAGTTGCCCCTCCACCAGAGACATTAGAATTAATATTGCTAACCGGGCAAGAAAACACCAGTGGTTGCGTACCATTACCTCTATATTTAACGCGCCCTGCTCCTGTTACAGTCCAATATTGTTGGCTCCGAATTGTTTTATCTGTAGGGACACAGCCACCACCGTTTGATTGCCAATAAACAGACCCAACTCTTTGAGCCAAAACTGTTGATGGCATTAACAGCAAAGCTAGAACTGTGCCAAAAGTCCAAGGTTTTAACATTTGAAAAACTCTCCTAGTCTACTTTTGATTGATTTGTTTATCTTTGAACTCAGCCTTATGCTTGTTTGCTAACCTTTGTGCTTCCTAATCACACTAAAAATTGCAGCTTTATACAAAATCTTGGAAAATAATTTTTGTAAATAAAAAAAGTGTATAAAAAGTTGAATCGGAAAAAGATTAATAAATAGAGAACATCTCACAGACATTCATTATGAATGGACAACTGCAACAACTAATAATTCAAATACAGAAGTACTCTTGCCAAACAGAACAACGCCAGCAAGCAATAGTCATGCTTGTTGAGAATATATTACGTTCGCTCAGTCTTTTCCGTTTGTCACAAGATAAACCTGTTGATGGTGTCAACCTTGAGATTTACCAAGCATTACAGCAGCAATTGCAGCAAGAGCTAACTCAACATACTGATAAATATAGATTACAAAATATCAATGTTAAAGAATTATGCAGTAGTTCTTTAAAAAAGGTTTTAAATGAAATTCGTTTACAACAGTTAGCTTTAGAAGTACAGAAGTATCAACCATTAACAAAAGAATGGCAATATGCTTTCAGAGTATTAACTAATGCGATTTTGCTTTCTGATAAATTATTACACAAAGCAAACATTTATCATGACGTTTACGAAGAAGCTAAAAACGAACTTTGGATTTGGCTTTACCAAAATATAAATACATATAATTCCAGCAAAGGTAAATTTACAGCTTGGTTGAATTTTCGCTTTGACATGATATTGCGAAATTCTCAGCTTGCACAAAATGACCCTTTTATCCAAAAATTAAACGGTAAAATTATTAGAAATAAATATCAGCTAACAAGTATAATCAAAAATATTAATCAAGAGAAACTAAATTTTTGGCTGACTATACAAATTAAACAATTAGTAACATATGTAATAAGTGCAAAAATCCTTTTCTTGTTAACAGTTAATTTTTTACTATTGCAATTGTTAATCCAAAAACCTATAGCCGCGAATTCGCTTTTATTTGAAATTGCCAAACAATCTTTATCTACTGCGACAAAAATAACTAATATAGATGATGAAATAGAAAATATTCCCCAAACAGAACCAGAAAAGTCTCTATTAGAAGAACTCCGACAATATATCGAAACCGACCCCGAAACATTGTTACAAAAGCATATGAAAGCGCATCCCGAAGTAACTTTCCAAATCATAGCTATTAAACGTTTAGAGGGAGCAAGCTGGAAGGAATTATCCCAAACCTTTAATATCAAAATTCCTGCTCTTAGCAACTTTTTTCAACGTCACCTGCAAAAAATTTCACCAGAAATAAGAAAATATATCCAAGAACAAGCTTAATTAAACTAGATAACAACACTAGGCAGTAAAATGATGATACATCAAAGGCAAAAATCTTTCACTTTCACCGTTTCTCTAGCTTCAAAAGCGCATCAATTAGCCGATAAATTTTGCAGCTATCATTCCAACCTGCAAAAATCAGAACAAGTTTATGTTAATACTCTAGCAATCTATGCTGTAAATCATTATTTACAATGTCTCGGTTTTGCAACCGATTGGAAAGCAAGTAATAGTTACGATATCATAATGCAAAGTTGCCTGGATATCGCCGATATAGAAGTAATAAACCACGGTAAGTTAGAATGTAGAGTTGTTTCGCCAAATGCTGAATTTGTTTATATTCCTCAAGAAGTATGGACGGGAAGAATTGGTTATATTGTGGTACAGCTTGATGAAGATTTAGAAACAGCAACCCTACTAGGATTTACACCAAGAGTAACAACAGAGCAATTACCGCTTAACCAATTGGGTGGATTAGAAGAATTTCCTCAATACTTACAGCAAGCTACACCAACAATCAATTTAAATCAATGGTTTGAAAATTTTTTACAGCAGGGTTGGCAAACTTTAGAATCGCTGCTAACTACCGAATCATTAGCAAATTTAAATCCAAGTTTTAAAGATGCTTCTTATTTGCAAGGAGAAGAGATTGTTAAAGCTGTAAAAAAAATCGAAATTGGTAATCAATCTGTATTAATATTAATAGCTCTAAAATCAGAATCAGACGAGCAAATAACTGTCCGCTTGCGAATTTATCCAAATTCAGAAGATAAATGTTTGCCAGAAAATATCAAATTAGCTATATTATCCGATTCCGGAGAAACTTTAAAGGAAGTTATTTCTCGTAGCATAGATAATTTTATTCAACTGCCTTCTTTTAAGTGTAGCTCTCAAGAAAGCTTTAAAATTAGATTGTATTTTAATAATATTTATTTTACAGAAAGTTTCTTTGTTTAATTTTTGTGTTTAAGAACATAATAAAGCTACACTATCTATTTACTATGATTGATAATATGCATCCAACCAATCGCGATAAAATTATCATATTCCCTTCCCATCAACAAATTCAAGCTGCAATCAACTGGTTACAAAAATATCACCCTGCTAATCCAGATTTGGAATACGCTCTTAATCTTGTGATTCAAGGTAAAATCGTTCCCGATAAAACTGGAGAATTAGTAGCTATTTCCTACAAACCATCTATAAATCAAAAGGTAACTCTAGAAAATATTCAGGGAGCTATGATGATAAATTATCAAAATACTCAAACATCTTTTGAGAGTTGCAATCAAATTACTACCAAATCTTTATTTTCACTCGTTAAAAAGTGCGGTTTACCTAAAAAAATTATTACTTCGATTCAAGTTAAACAGTGGATTCGTCCGCTGATGCTAGAGCATTATCGAATAGAAAAAGAATACGACCAATTAGTAATGGTTTGTACTCAATCTATATCTGATAGTAAAGTTAATAGTAAAGGTCGTTGGGCAACATTGCAAGATAAACCGACATTAATAGCTTACGAACAAGCATATATAAAAGAGCGCGGTAATGGTAATCTCAATCGCGATTGGAATAGCTTAATTAAAAAGCGTCAGGTAGCAGTTTTAGAATATGCTGGTAAAATTGCTTCCATTGTTAGATACAATCCAATAGCAAATTATGCTTTAGTAGTAGCACCATTCACCTTTCCCGAATTTCGCAGACAAGGATTAGCTCGACAACTATTAGCGTTTTTAGTTAAAGAATTACTTCAAGAATATGCAGCATTGAAACTGTGGGTAGACGAAGATAATATTGCGGCGATCGCGCTTTATCGTTCTTTAAATTTTCAACAGATTGGTTATTGCTACACCGGTTATTTCTGTAAGTAATTATTAGTTCCAAAAAATTTGAACTTATTTATAATACCTCTAACCTTTAACCTTCAACCTTTGACCTTAATAAAGCACCATCTTAACTACGTAAACCTTTTCCTTTCAAAAGTGTATCAGCCCAAACTTTATCTTCCGAATTTAATGCTGGTACTGGTTCAATACTATAATCTATTGCTAAATCAAAACCTGCTTGTTCGTAAACTTGTGCTAACAAGCTTTGTAAATCCACATCGCCTAAATATGTCCGTTTTTCGATAGCTACTCGATATTTAGGACGAATTGGTGGAGCTATAGCAATAGCAATTGCTGTAATCAACCGATGATGCACTTCTGCCCATAATTCAGGATTTTCTAAATAAGGATTCATTCCCGGAAATGGAGAAGACATAAGCCGCACTTCAAGTAACTATAATTCCAATTTTAGATTAATTCCATATGTTGTGCTTCGATTAGAAACCGGGTTTCTTATGCATCGCTAAACAAACAATAATGTTTTTACGACTAGAAACCCGGTTTTTTTGTAGTTTTCTATTCCCTATTCCCTACTATTAATTCCCTTCACCAGTTCGTTCGGGATTTTCTACACCAATTAATTTATTCCAAAGTTGATAACCAATTTCGGATTTAGGAACATAATAATTATCATCACCCGCTTCTATCGCACCCATCGCGGTAAATTCTTCTCTTTTTGGGTTATTTAAATCGATATAAGTCGCAGTTTGTGCTAAACGACTGCCGCGAGGAATAATTACAATTTGCTTTAATTCATCATCTGTAAAATCTTGCAGCTTGTTGTGTAATTCCTTGATATCGTAAGCATTTAAACCAGCTTTCTCTGGATTTTTACCGTCAAGTCCGTGATTCAAACCCGCACCTTCATGGGGATTTAGGTCTTGTTTATACTCCTGTGGCATATTCTCAGAAGCTTGACCTTTTCTTTGTACTTCAGCCATGATTATTCCTTTTATTCCTGCAATTTAGAATTAAAAACTAATAAAAACTACTTTTGTCGCTTGTAACGCCCAATTAATTCTGTTTGAACAACTATATGTCCTTCCATTGCTGCTTCTATATCTTTTTTACTCGCACCTGCGGCTAAACCTAAAGGAGTATCTAAAGCATAAAGCTTGAAATAGTAACGATGGGTACCATCGGGAGGACAAGGAGCACCATAACCGAACTGTTCGTAATCGTTAGTACCGTGAATTCCGCTACCTTCTAACATCGGTTCGGCTGCGATAGCTTCGGGTATGTAACGAGTTTTCGGTGGTATATCGTAAAGCACCCAGTGAACAAAAGTTTTACCGGGAGCATCTGGATCGTCCATAATTAACGCCAGACTTTGAGTTTGCGGAGGCGGTTCGTCCCACTTCAAAGACGGGGATTTTGCTTCACCATCGCAAGTATATTCAGGTGGAATCAATCCATCCGCAGAAAAGCTATCGCTTTCTAATTTCATAAACTAGTAAACCATCTCAAAATAAACAGTAGCTGCAAGTCGCACTGCTGTAGGTTAACGCTGTTTATTGCTAAAATCCGTCACCCAAAAGGAATTTATTCGTAAAACTCTCTCAGTCTAAAGTAATATGCCTTGAGTGTTAGAGGTAATTAGTATTCGATTTCATTAAAATTGACGGGTGAAGGCAGGCAGGGGAAGCAGGGGAAGCAGGGGAGCAGGGGGAGAAAAGAATTTTGAGAAAAAATAAACACATCAAAACTTATGAAATGAACTACTAGTGGTTTGTCCTATTAATAATGACGGGTAAGGGCAGGGAGGGGGAGAGGGGGAGAGTGGGGGAGTGGGGGAAGAAAATATTTTTTATATTTACGATATGCCCATCAAAACTAACGGGACAGACTACTAGCGCAACCCAACGCGGGTGTTGGGTTACGGCACAATTTGATAGATTTTCGTCACAAACTTAAATTGCCTATCGCGTCTAAGCCAACCTATAAGACACCCCTCTCCGATGTCTTGAAGAGGGGAAGGGGGTGAGGTTCAACCGCTATAGTTTTTTCTAAGCTGCTAGATGCTCGCACAATCTATCAATTTCTCTACTTTGCTCCTCAATAATTGTATGTGCAACTTTTTCTAATAATTCCATATTTTCTTCAGTAGTATTATCTAAATCATCATTAGCTTCAGTCAATTCTTTTTGGAAGCGATAGTACTGTTTATGGGTATTTTGGGCATCCGGTAATAACTGCCTTAACTGATAATTTGCTACCTCGCTAGCACCGTCAAGAAAAATATTAATTAATGGCTGCAACCATTGCAGTTTACCCCAATTAACTGCTTTTTCGTAAGGAAATTTTCTTGTCAGAGAACCGGTACCAAAAGAAGCAACTAAAATATCTTCTAAACCTATTTCTTCTCCGCGATTTTGGGAATAAATAATAGCTTCAACAATCGCTAAAGCTGTAGGATTATTTGCAAACATTGCGCCATCTACTAAAGCATAATCATCAGAATCGTCGCAACCACGCATCGCTAATTTATAAGGTTGAAAAAAGGTTGGAGCAGCAGAAGTTGCCATTGCTGCTTCTATCATCTTGTAATCAGTGCAAAGCTTACGAAAAGTAGTTCCTGAATGTCTTTGAAATCTAGGATTATTAATAAAAAATACCGGTACCCGCAACTCGATATCATAACTAGTAACAAAAATATTAGTTAATGCATCTCTAAGAACCGCATCTTTGAAGTATTTCTCTGCAACTTTTTGTCTACCCTCAGAAGGATATTTTGGTCTTAATAAATCATCAACTTCCGTTAAACTTTCTAAAAAAGGTTCGTGAAAAATATTTTTGCCATCTTCTCGGTACATATTAATTATCTCTTCCATACTGTACCGAGCATTATTTGGACTATCTTGATTCGGCATTGTAAGAATCATCGCCAAAAAACCTCCAGTCGAAGTTCCAGCGATTAAATCAAACAATTCCCAAATCCGCTTTTGAGTGCGTTCTTCAATTTCCTTAAGAATTATTGCCGGAATAATACCACGAATACCGCCACCATCAATTGATAATACTTTATATTTAAAAGACATATTTATCCCCCTTCTATCTTATTATCTTAATTCTTAAGTATCCTACAGCAGTGAAGGTAGCAATTTCGCGCCCGGTAAGTTTATTTTTAAGATTAGAAAATGGAAAATTGGGCATGGTGAGAGTAGTAGCGTGCGGAGGTTCCCAAGCCACTCTCGTGCGCGGGTTCCCCGCGTTGAGAGAAGTGGCGCTCCGTTGAGCGAACTACCGAACCCGAAGGGGGCATGGGGCATTGAAAAAGAGGGGAAGAGGGGGAAGAGAGAAAAGAAAATACTACTTGCTACTTGCTACTTGCTACTCCTAACCATTCCCCAATCCCCTATGCCCAATTTATTTACATTGTCAAAGATTGAGCATTAGTTTCAATTAATTGCGCTAAATCTTTGAGGAATGCCGCTGCATGGGCACCGTAGATAACTCTATGGTCGCAGGTAATGTTAACTTTCATTTGCTGTTTTACTCCCATCATGCCGTCAGGGGTAGCTACGACTTCCGGACGAGATGCAGCGATCGCCAAAATTGAACCTTGATTGGGTGGCAAAATCGCATCGAATGTATCTACACCAAACATACCTAAGTTGGATATGGTGAAGGTACCGCTACTGTACTCTTCTGGCTGCAATTGCTTTGTTCGAGCGCGTTCTACCAATGATTTCCAGTTACGCGACAAACTGTAAATATCTAAGCGATCGGCATGTTGCAATACTGGTGTAATTAATCCTCCGTCATCCATTGCTACAGCTACCGCAATGTTAATGTTGGCAGGATATACGATTCCCTGTTCTGAATAATTTGTATTTAACAAGGGATGTTTCTGTAATGTCATTGCTACCGCTTTAGCTAGTAGCGCTGTCATTGTTACACCTTTAGATTTTATTTGCTTGTAAAGTTTGTTTAATTCGTCGGTAGTAATCGAATAACCTACGTGGAATATTGGTACGGACAAGCTATGATTCATAGTCCGCACTACGGCATTTTGTAAAGTCGTTAAAGGTACCGTTTGCCCTGGAGTTACCGCAACTGGCATAGGTGCGGGGGTTGCTGCTGGAGTGACTTTGGGAGCGTTCGGTGCCGATGTAACCGCTGGTTGAGTTTGAGGTGTAGCTGTTGTAGATTTACCGGCGGCTGTTTCCACATCTTGTGCAATAATACGCCCGTGAGGACCGCTACCGGAAATACCGCTTAAATCAACTTTAAATTCTTTGGCTAATTTACGAGCGCGGGGTGAAGCAATTTTTCTACCACTTCCACGTGCCGCACCATTTTGAGAAGTACCATTAGGTGAAGCTGTTGAGGCCGGTTGTGCTGTTTGTCCGGGTGCAGTTGCAGCAGCAACTTTAGCCGGTTCTGGCGCTGCACCACTCGATTTGGCTTGAGCCACTGCTGCTTCAATTTCCGCTTCAGTTTCCGCTAAAAACGCGATCGCTGAACCCACAGGGGCGCTGCTTCCGGCTTCTACTACAATGTGTGCCATATATCCTTCATAGAAGGATTCCACATCCATATCTGCTTTATCTGATTCAACAACTACCACCGTTTCGCCTTTCTCTACTTTGTCCCCAGGAGATTTCTCCCAAGAAACAATTTTACCTTCGGTCATTGTAGAACTCAGCGCGGGCATAAATATTTCGTGAATACTCATAAGAAATGAAAGCGAATAAATAATTTACGGACTTTAATAGTTTTTTCCAGATTGCATTGTATCGCGAGGGCGGACGCGACGAACTATTTTAGAACTACACTTGTAGAAGAATCTGTATTTGTGCGTACTAAGGGAAGTATTAAATATCAGAAGTTTAAAAAAATATAAAGTTGCCTGCTTACCTATAAAGAATATGGTTATATTTTTTTCAACTTTAGAAATCCTACTAATTTTTTGTTCGTCAGCTTGCTAAATAGATGTCAGTATTACTACATACAAGTAAGGAATAAATACTTAAGCGAAGTTAAAAATATCTCCGAGGATAATTCTTTTTTAGCAAAATTTTTCGGAAATTCCCCTCAAAGTATGAAGAAAGGAGTCATGTCTAGAATTAAAATTCATTATGGATAGATAAAAAACAAACCCTTAAAAATTTTCTTAAAATCTTATGTCGGCAAAGTTGAAATTATTGACGTTATTTACGCTAAGTTTCTTTGCCACCGCTGTTGTAGTTGGAATCGATAGAATCCACAAGTGGCATTCTAATCGCTTATATAATTCTAAAAAACAACAGCAAGTCCAGGCAAAGCAAAACTCAAATCAAAAGCTTGTAGTATACCATTCTAGGATAAAGTATAAAGCAATACCGCTGACTAGATTTAGAACGGTACTCAGAGGCACAGATCCGGCAGCCCTCGCTATCAATGCTTTTGATGCTACTCAATCGCAGCAATTAAATCGCAAGGTGGAGGTAATTTATCCTCAAAGAGATCGAGCAATGGTTTTGATAACTCAAACGAATTCAAATTCATCGGAGTTAAAACCAATTAAATATCGAGTTGAGCTAACAAGCTTTGGTCGTTCGCTGTTTGTAACTTCCCCTCCGTTGTGGCAAATCGTATGGGCTGGTTCTTCCGAACAATGTTTAGTAAGTAGAAATAATACGGTTCCCAGCGCAACCTGTCGCTAACGATCGCATTTTACTGTTGAGAAATTACCCTAGATAAAAAATAAGCATTCAGAATTCTGAATTCACTTGACAATGAATCCAGAATTCTTACTATTTTATGTGACCTTTTTAAATGTCGCCGCGAATTTCTTCGATAACGCCATCGCGCAGAACAATTTCGACCTGCATTTTACTAATTAAGTTATCGCCTTGTTCTGCTCGGAAGAAACCTTCGAGTTGAAATTGATTCACTTCTTGGTCTAATTCCAGCATTTGTACTTGTTGGAGATTTTGCAGGCTTTGGTTTTTCTGCTCTAGCATCTCGCTTTTTTTCTCATTCACCTGAGTTTGAATATTCTCAATTTGCTGTAGTGTTTGAGGTCCTGGGGGTTGCAAACCTTGCTTTTGAATTTCAGTAATTGCTCGTTGCCCTTGGACATCAATTTGCTGTAATTGCTGATCGGTTTGGTTGATTTGAGATTGTAATTGCTGGGTTACTTCCTCTTTCCATAAAGGTGTAACGATGGCTTTAACGTTAATAACGCGCTTTAGCAGCAATTGAGGGTTGGAGATGTCCATAGAAGTATCTTTTTTTCCTTTTTAATTCAATAACAAGCCAATATGTTTAGGCAAACATCCGCTCAATCATATCGTGATAGCGTTCCATCACAACGTGTCGTCGGATTTTAAGAGTGCGTGTCATCATGCCATTTTCCATAGAAAACGGTTCCAGAATCAGTAAAAATGGTCCGATACGGTCATCCAGTCGATATCCCGGACGATTCCGCACTTCCCGAGTCAACTCTTGCCGAAACAAATCCTGGATCATTTTACTCTCAAGGTTGATTTTTTGGCTGGTGGATGACGTAACATTGTCTTCTTTAACACATAATTCCACATTTTGCCCTTCTGCCCATTTTTCTAATGCTTCTACATTAGGAACGATGAAAGCACCAAGACTTTTTTTATCTTGTCCTACCAGCATGATTTGGTCGATATATGGGGACCTCAAGCAAGCGTCTTCGATGGGAAGCGGCTCAATGTTTTCTCCGTTGGTTAATACGATAGTGTCTTTTGCTCGTCCGGTTAAAACTATATCTTGACGGGGTGTTACCCAACCCAAATCGCCGCTATCAAACCAGCCTTCGCTATCAATTGCTTTTTCGGTTGCTTCGGGGTTTTTATAGTAACCCTGCATGATTTGCGGTCCTTTGAGCAATACCAAACCCTTTTCTGTGGGCGCTAATTCTTTACGAGTTTCCAAATCGACAATTTTGACTTCCGTGCCCGGTATCCCCAATCCCGAAGAACCTCGCAAATTACTCCAGTGACGGCGGGCATGAGTAACCGGAGAAGTTTCCGTTAAGCCGTAACCGACCAAGATTTCTATACCAATAATCTCGTAGAAATCATCTATATGCTTGGCTAAGGCACCACCACCACAAATAAACTGTTTGATTCTTCCTCCCGTCGCTTCCCTTACCTTGCTGTAAACAATTTTTCCAGCTAAGGCATGTAGGGGTGAAAGGGCTTTTTCTTGAACGCTAGCCGCAATTCGTTCTCCCGTGGAGGGATTAACATTTTCCAAATCGAGGCTTTGAGCAATTCGTCGTGCTTGAATATACTTGCTACTAATAGCTAAAAACCGATTAACTAAATTTTGCTTGGAAGGTGGCTGCTCGCGAAACTGTTTTTGTACTCCTTCGTAAACTGATTCTAAGATACGCGGTACCGCAATCATGTAGTGGGGTTTGTACTTTTTCAAATCATTTTTGATCGAGCGTAAATTTGTATAAACTTGGGTACAGCCTTGAGAAAGCAGAAAATACTCGCCGGTGCGTTCTAGTACGTGCCAGGTAGGCAGAATACTCAAAACAACATCTCCCGGTTCCGGTTGAACTATTGAGCGTAAATTTCTGATTTGATGCAGTAAATTTTCATGACTTAACATTACTCCCTTGGGTCTACCCGAAGTTCCAGAGGTATAAAGTAAAGTTGCTAAAGAATCGCGGCTTCGCTTAACTGGTTCCAAATTATGTTTTGCACCAATCTCCATTAACTGCCCGAAATTAAACACTTTAATTACTTCTTCACTTGGTGCTGATTCTTCGGTTAACAAAACGACTAATTGAATTGGTAAATCATCCAAACGAGGGCGTAATTTCTCAAAAGTTGCTAAATCTTGCACTACCAATAGCCTACTATCGCTATTAGCCAGAATATACGCCAACTCATCGACATCAGCTTGAGAACTACGTACTGCATTTACAGCCCCAGCAGTCATAATACCTTGGTCGGCAATAAACCAGCGAGGACTATTATCGGCAATTAGCGAAATCCGTGAAATCCCAGCTTCTGGCTTGACTCCCAAAGCCTGTAAACCAGCAGCAAACTGTTGAATTTTATTGAAAAGTTCTCTATAAGTAAATATTTCCTGCTTAGGTTTAGCATGGGGATTATGCAGGGCAGTTATATCGCCGAATTGACTGGCTGCGATTGACCAAATTTCAGGTAAACACTCCACACTTGAGTAATCCACCACGCTTTTTAAATTTAAGCTATCTTTTTCAGAAAGCTTAGGAAATAGATTTTTTGTACTCTTAGTTTTAGAAATCATATGCTGGCTTTATAGTCAATAATATGTATATGAAAGTATATTGCTTCATTTGGTACAAATAGACAACTATTACAGATACAAATGCTTCTATCCTAAGTCAGATTATTTTAGTAAATTAATGTTAAAATATATCTAGAAAAATTTATTTTTATAAACCTAGTTGCATCAAATATATTTATAGATACAGCAGGCAGATGACATCGAGATTCGCGAAACAAGCAAGCTGCAATAAAGATAATAAAGTCTCTTCAATACAGCATTTTAAATGAAAAACAATTATTAAGCGGTGCTTGAGGCAATAATTACCAATTTTTATTATTGAATAAATTTTAGCAAAATAAAAATTTTATTATTGCAATTTCTTTACGATATATGGTTCTCAAATGTCAAATCTTATATAAAAATTAAAATTTAGCTATATAAGCCAGAAGAAATTTAAAAGCCAGTACTGATTCAATTCTAAAGATTTTGTTCCACAATAGAATATAAACTTTTTCAGAAAATGGAGAGTTCAAGATGAGTATAGCTGATGGTTTTTTATTAACTCTTGTCAGTACTGTTATCTGCATCGTGTTTCCCAAAATCATATCTTCCGTTTTCGCAGTTAAAAGCAAGTCAAACACCCAGGCTGTAGCTACGATTCCTGTAAAACAGGCAGACTAAAATTATTCAAGTATTTTTTCAGCAAGACTGTACATATTCACTTCAGGAGCATACTTAATTACTAACCTCGTGAATAGAGGTTTTATTGCATTTTAGAACAATGCACAAGACTTAATAAACCCGGTTTTTCCTAAAAACCGGGTTTCTCAACGTTATAAACTATAAATTGCGATTCATCAGTAAAATAAGCTCAAAATAGTTAATCAAAAACAGATTAACCTTTAACCTCTAACCTTTAACCTATAACCTAAAATAATGGTAACAGCAGCAGTAAATCCTTTTCTTGAAGGTAATTATGCTCCGGTGCGTGAAGAAATCACCGCTGATAATTTAAAAATAATTGGAGAATTGCCCCCCGATTTATCGGGGATGTTTGTCAGAAATGGCCCTAATCCTCAATGGCAACCCAAAGGGCAGTATCACTGGTTTGATGGCGACGGGATGCTGCACGGTGTCAGAATTTCTAACGGTAAAGCCAGTTATCGCAACCGTTACGTGCGAACAAAAGGATGGCAAATTGAACATCAAGAAGGTAAAGCCATTTGGAGTGGTTTGTTAGAGCCTCCGCAGATGGATAATCCCCACGGAGCGTATAAAAACGTTGCTAATACAGCCCTTGTTTGGCACGCAGGAAAATTTTTAGCGCTTTGGGAAGGAGGTGCCCCTCATTCTATAAAGCTTCCAGAATTAGATACTTTTGGCGAATATAATTACAACGGTAAATTGCAATCTGCCTTTACCGCACATCCTAAAGTAGATGCATTAACCGGTGAAATGATGTTTTTCGGTTATTCATTCGCTCCGCCATTCTTGCATTACAGTATAGTTTCAGCAGAAGGCGAACTTTTGAAAACCGTACCCATCGAATTGCCGATGGGGGTAATGATGCACGATTTTGCTATTACGTCAAACTATACGATATTCATGGATTTGCCATTGACATTCAATCCCATACGAATGCAAAAAGGCGAACCCGCTATGATGTTTGAGAAAGATAGAGCCAGTCGTTTTGGAATAGTTCCCCGTCATGGCGATAATAGTAATATCCGGTGGTTTGAAGCTCCTGCTTGTTTCGTATGGCATACTTTGAATGCTTACGAAGAAGGAGATGAAGTAGTACTTGTTGCTTGTCGGATGAATTCGACAAATGTTCTTGCAACTAATAGCGAGCAGCGCGATGCACAAGGAGATATTCCATTGCTTCATAGTTGGCGATTTAATATGAAAGACGGTAGCGTGCGCGAAGAAAGACTAGATGATGCACCAACAGAATTTCCCCGCGTTAACGACAGCTTTTTAGGGCAACCAACCCGCTACGGTTACGCTGGAAAAATGGGACAAGGTTCGATGCCTAGTTTTGAAGGTGTAATTAAATATGATTTGCATAGCGGTAAATCCCAAACTCATGAATTTGGCAAAGGGCGTTATGGTGGCGAAGCAGTATTTGCACCTCGCGGCAGCAAAGAAGATGAAGGTTGGGTAATTACTTTCGTGTATGACTCTAACGAGGATACATCTGAATTAGTAATTGTAGACGCTCAAGATATGACATCCCAACCAGTAGCGCGGGTATTAATCCCGCAGCGAGTGCCCTATGGTTTCCACGGTGACTGGGTGAGCGAAGAGAAATTGCAGAACTTGCAGTGATATTTAACGGCTAGTGGTTTGTCCTATTAATAATGACGGGTAAGGGCAGGGAGGGGGAGAGTGGGAGAGTGGGGGAATGGGGGAAGAAAATAATCAAACCCTCTTTTATAAACCCGTCAGAATTAATGAAATGGAGTATTAGTGGTCTGTCCCATAAAAGATGGTAGGTTTATTCACACACCCGCCTAGGGTTGAAAACCCCAGTCTAAGCCGGTTAATTCGTATGAATACGACTAAGTAAATACCTGTTAAAACAAATAGGACAAACCATTAATAATTAATTTCATTAGTTTTAACGGGTAAAACAAAAAGACTGAAAAAATTCTCCCCCACTCCCCCACTCCTTACCCTCACCCATCAAAATAAATGAAATGAACTACTACTTTGTTACATAAGTTTATAGGTTGAACTTAGATTTATTGAAAAGATTAGATGATAAGTTTTACTCGCGACAATTCGGATAAATAAAATATATTTTTTGTCGTGCAGTGCTTTATTCATATAATTAACTGCTTATTTTCTTTGAATTTGCTGTATTTATTTTGGAATTAATGGAGAATCGAATTATGACAGTTAATTTTGTACCGGGACAAAATTCTATTGGAAATTTAGCACGAACGTTAACTGTTGCAGATTTTAACGGTGATGGAAATTCTGATATTGCTATAGTAAACGAGTCTTCTGATAACGTCTTAGTGTTATTAGGAGATGATAATAATTTTGCTGCTCCACAAAGTTTTGCTGTCGGAAATTCACCACGTTCGGTAACGGTAGGAGACTTCAATGGTGATGACAAACTCGATCTGATTACAGCTAATTCTTTATCTAGCGATGTGTCAGTGCTGTTAGGAGATGGTAATGGTAATTTTGAACCAGCGCTGAATTTTGCTGTTGGCAATAATCCAGACTCGTTAATCGTAGGAGATTTTAACGGTGATGGAAATTCTGATATAGCTGCAATCAACTTAACTTCTAGTGATGTTTCAGTATTACTAAATAGCCCTTCACCAAATAATCCTCCCATTGCGAATGACGACGAATTTACAACTTTAGAAAACGAAGCTTTTCAAGGAGGTAAGGTTTTTGTTAATAATGGTAGAGGCGTTGATAGCGACCCCGATAACGATACTTTGACAGTGATTGAAGTGAACGGTGAAGCGAATATAGGTAATCAAATCACTCTTGAATCCGGTGCGTTACTTACGCTTAACTCTAATGGTATTTTTGATTACAACCCCAACGAACAATTTGATTTCCTTAACGACGGGGAAACCACAACCGATAGTTTTGAATATACTATCTCCGATGGTAAGGGTGGTACCGATAAAGGTATTGTAACTTTTACTATTGTGGGTACTCAAGAACAACCTGTAAGTCAAATTGAGGGTATAATTAGCGACGAAATTCTTAGCGATCGCGGTAATGCGATAGATAATAGCAGCAGTCTATCTGATTTGACTATTACTGGTTCTATAGACGATTTAACCGCTCAAGTTACAGATATTGTTGGTGATAATTTAAACAATCTGGATTTTCTTAGATTTAACGATGGTTTACTTACGATAGATACTTCTTTACTCGCTTCAGAAATTTTAAATCCGGCGAATTTTACCTGAAAATCTGACTCAAATATATGACTTACGCACAAGAGCCGGAAATTACTTCCGAGCCGCACACAAAAGTGAACGCGCTCATGCTTGGCTACATTACTTTCTGTGGCAATGACCAAGTATGGTTTGCGTAAGTCTTATTTACATAAAAATTTATTTGTATAAAATTGATTCGCTATTCAAATTTTAGTAAAGATATTGCTAAAAATATAACTATGCTATTTTCTAATATAGCTTTATTTTTAAATTAACAATCTACCTATACTGGCTAAGCTTTGACCGTTTTATATAATAAATATGTGTTTTTTATTTCACAAAAATAGTCAGCAATTGACGCATTAATTAATACTTTTAGATAATGAAATAAGTTTTATTTTTATACATTATATTTTTAGATAAAAATATAATCACATAATATCCGTATAAATCAATTTTTTGATAAATTCTAGATGTAGAATAACTGTTGAATAAGCGCGTAATGAATGTAGACTATCGCGCTTAATCTTTGAGTAATATTTAAGACTATATCTGTCGATTTTGTAGAGATAGCCATAGCTTAATACGAGAGTATTTGAAGCTAAAAACATGGGTAATTATCGGCAATTAGATAAGTCTAAAAAATATTTTTATAACATCAAAAGGGAACAGTTATGACTAGCAATCAAAAATTCAACCCAGAATTAGTTAAAGATATTAATCCAGGTAACGCTGATTCCTTCCCTATAGAACTTACTGTTTTTGATGGAAAACTGTTTTTTCAAGCTAATAATGGTATCGACGGAGGGGAACTATGGGTAAGTGATGGTACCGAAAATGGTACTCAATTGCTAAAAGATATTAACCCTGGCCCTAACGAGTCTAACCCGTTAAATTTTATAGCCTCGAAAAATTTGCTATTTTTCCGAGCTTCAGATAGTAACGGGGGCGCTCAAATATGGGTGAGTAATGGTACAGAAGATGGTACTCGATTAGTTAAGAATATTAACCCTAACCTACAATCTTTCTCCCTCAACAATTTCACTATCTTCAACGAAAAGTTATATTTTACTGCTATCACCCCAGAAAATGGAAATGAGTTGTGGGTAAGCGATGGTACGGAAGATGGTACTAAATTATTGAAAGATATTAATCCGGGTAGTGAGGATTCTAATCCCGGAGATTTGACTATCTTCGATAAAAAACTGTTTTTTCGAGCTACGGATGCTAGCAATGGAAGTGAACCTTGGGTGAGTGATGGTACGGAAGATGGTACTAAATTGTTGAAAGATATTAATCCACTTAGCAGTAATTCTTCCCCTAGAAATTTTATCGAGCTTAACGGCAAACTGTATTTTGGTGTCAATAATTCTCAACTATGGGTAACTGACGGTACGGAGCATGGGACTCAATTAGTTAAAGATGATATTAATCGAAGTCCCCGCACGGCAGATTTTCCCCAAAATATAACCGTTTTTGATAATAAGCTATTTTTTATTGCCGATGATGGTAGCACCGGACCTGAAATATGGGTAAGCGATGGTACAGAAAATGGTACTCAATTACTAAAAGACATAACCCCAGGATTTGATGTAACTTCCCCATCGAATTTGACAGTTTTTAACGACAAGCTGTTTTTTACTGCTTTTACTGGAGGTGAAAGTAGCGAACTTTGGGTGAGTGATGGTACTTCAGAAGGCACGCAGTTGTTTACAGATATCAACCCAGGTATGAGTAGTTCATCCCCTAGGGATTTAACGGTTGTTGATAATAAATTGTTTTTTACTGCTGATAACGGTAGCAATGGAAGAGAGTTGTGGGTAAGTGACGGTACCCAAGAAGGTACTCGATTAGCTGTTGATCTTAATCCTAATGGGGATTCTTTCCCAGAAAATCTTCAAGTATTTGATGGCAAGCTATTTTTTTCAGCAGATGATGGAACTAATGGAAAGGAACTCTGGAAGCTGGATTTAGATAATACTAATCCAGTCAACAAAATCGAAGGCACGCGAGAAGACGACGATATTCAAGGTACTTCCGGCAACGATAAAATTTTCGGTAAAAACGGTAACGACACTATCGAAGGCGGTAGAGGTAGCGATATTATTCGCGGTAACGCGGGTGATGATGTTTTAGCAGCAGACAGAATTAACCGTTTTGATGATTTCCACG
This sequence comes from Rivularia sp. MS3, assembly GCA_019192545.1. GTDB lineage: Bacteria > Cyanobacteriota > Cyanobacteriia > Cyanobacteriales > Nostocaceae > Rivularia. The sequence goes on from JAHCMI010000025.1 coordinate 59,863, forward strand.
GTGAAAACAGCGAGCTTCGGGGAGATAACGGTAACGATACTATCTATGGTGGTAGTAAAGATGAATTAATTGGTGGCGGAAACGATAATGATTTATTGTTCGGTAAAGGCGGCAACGATTTAGTTCGCGGTGCTAGCGGTGACGATATTCTCAACGGCGGTTTGGGTAATGATACTTTACGCGGGCAAAATGGTATTGATGCTGCCGATTATTCCGATTTAAGCTTCGACGGCGTATTTGGAAATATTGCTGGTTTAGATATAAATCTTTCTCAAAACAGCGCCAAACATTCTTCTAATAACAACGCTCTTAGCTGGGAAGACACTTTAACCACAATTGAAAACGCTACTGGTACAATTCGCAACGATCGCTTTATCGGCAATCAAGACGATAATGTTTTTGATGGCAAAGGAGAAGTTAATCGAAGCGATCGCCAAACTACTTTTACCGATGGAAATGGCGATCGCTATCAAGTAATTGCGGATGTAGTTGAGTACAGCGGTAATCAATCTGATTTTATTATTCTGGGTTCTACCGATAACTTTACTGTTCAAGCTTCGGATATCGGTACCGATACTTTAATTGATATCGAATTCCTCAAGTTTGATGATGGTTTAGTTACTGTAGAGGATTCTTTATTTGTTTGAGGACTTAGGCAATTATAAATTATCTTCGCCACCGAAATGCAGTGTAGAGAAGCATTCACTTGCAGGGTGCGGATCATCTCTGAGGGGATTAGCTTACCTTTGCCTAAGTCCTATGTTAAATTCGGTAAAATACATTCTTATGGTACAAAGAGAACAACAAGCCCGGAGATGTTCTTCCCCATTAACCGCACCCTTGGGGTGAACACCTTAAGGTGCAGTTAACAGGGCATCCTGCCCGTTTCCGATATAGCTGCCAAACATAAAATATGCTGTATCAAACTATAGGCGTAGGGCATCGCTACGTCTGTAGACAATATCAGCCAAGGAATTTTCTTCATTCCCTACTTTTCTTTCCCGTACAAAGCGTTTGCTGTTGCAAATTGCTTGGCTGCTTCTAGTAAATATTCAAAATAGGTACGTCCAACAATAGATAATTGTTTTCCATTCGGATAAACCATATACCAATCGCGTTTTATGGGAAAATGCTCAACATCTAAAACAGTTAAATCCTCTGCATGAGGCATTAATGTATGGCGAGACAAAACCGATATTCCTAAACCACCAGCAATAGCCTGTTTTATCGCTTCATTACTACCCAATTCTAATTTTACTTTCACTTCTACATCATTTTCATCAAATAGTTTTTGTACCGCCCTTCTGGTTCCAGAACCGGGTTCGCGCATAATAAAAGGTTCATTTGCCAGCTTTGATATAGGAATATTCTTTTCACCAGCTAAAGGATGATTAATCGGAGCTAAAACTATTAAAGGATTTTCTAAAAATGCTTCGCAATGAATATCAAGATGCTCCGGAATTTGACTCATAATATATAAATCATCTTGATTACTTGTCATTCTTTCCAGAATTCCTTCGTGATTTGTCACCTGTAAAGAAATTTCAATTCCTGGATAAAGCTGACAAAATGAACCTAATAAACGTGGAATAAAATATTTTGCGGTTGTTATGACTGCTAAGCGTAATTGTCCTTGTTTTAAACCTTTTAAATCGGCTACTTTCATCTCAAATTGAGCTAAAGTATTAAAAATTTCTTGGCAGGTAGCAAATAATTCTCGTCCTGCTTCTGTAAGGTATAACCGCTTACCGACTTGTTCAAATAAGGGAATTCCCACCGATTTAGTAAGTTGTTTTATCTGCATAGAAATGGTGGGTTGCGTCAGAAACAACTCTTCGGCAGCACGTGTAAAACTACCGTGTCTTGCTGCTGCTTCAAACACTCTTAATTGGTGGAGCGTCGCCTGATTCAATGGTAATTATCCTCAAATAGTACTTTATAAATAAATATCTATGCCAAAACGCTTTGTCATAGATATATCTATATATGTTACCGAAGAATCAAGCTAGAAACAGTTTTCGCTCATGGAAAAATTTTAGGGTTTTCCATAGATAAAAATCTATGTTTATCGTCGAATAATTAGTATTTCATTTATGAAACATTAAAAGTTATTATTTGAAGTAAGGGCATTTTAAGCTGTTACTTGTTGTACATTTAAAACAAAGGTACAGCAAATAATCTAATAACCCACTATCCAATAACCCATAACCTATAATTATTCCAATTCACCCATTTCCAATTTTTCAACTTCCGGTACGATTGAAATTTCTTCAATTACTTTTTCCGGTAACTTGTTTAATTCTGGCAACTCCAACAACTCGGCTTCTCCAACTTGCTCTTTGATATTGATTGGTAAATTTACTGGTTGACGCTCTTCTATCCAACAACTTGCTACCGGTAAAGTTTGCTCTAATTCATCCAACGGACGAGGTATGACCATGACAGCATTTAAATCCCCAATCCGTTCGGCTTCGTACATGCCCGCTTCTACAGCGACTGCAACATTTGCTACAGAACCGCGAATTATCGCAGTACACAAACCCGACCCGATTTTTTCGTAGGCTGCTAGTTGAACATCTGCTGATTTAAGCATGGCATCCGAAGCTCCTACCATTGCTGGAAAACCAATTGTTTCAACCAAACCAACTGCTTGATTGCTCAATTTACTATAGCTGGCACCTTCAGCAATATTACCTATTTTACTCATTATAGGTAATACAATATTTAAATTCGGGTACGGACGGGGTATAACCAAGCTTGAAACAAATTGCCCAAATTGCTGTGCGGTTTGTTCGCCGGATTCTACAGCTAAACGCACATCGGCTATTCCACCCCGAATCACTGCTGTACAATGTCCCCCACCAATTTTTTCGTATCCGATTAAGTGAACTCCAGCAGATTTAAGCATCATGTCCGCCGTTCCCACTATGGCGGGGAAACTAAGAGTAGACACTAATCCTAAAGCAGCCCCTTTGCTGTTATCTCGGTGTGATGAATGATTATACGAGTGCATTTAAGTTTTCCCCAGAACTCCAACTAACTGCGACAGGTGAAGGATAAAATTAAGTATATGAATTTACGATTTACCTTTAATCCTAGCTTTTATAAATAGGAAGCATGGAGCATGGAAAATATTTTTAAGTCGGTGGACTTGTATTCAAAGCGAAAAATTGTCTTTTTTGATGTTTTGCTCTGAAAATTTGAAGGCTTAAAACCCTTGCTAGCAAAGATAAAATACATAATTTTAATGCATAGGCGGATTTATTTCATCCTTCTTCAGATTCATCTTCATCAGGTTCGTTCAAGTTTTGTCGGTGGGGAAATAAAGTTACTAGCAGACTTTTAATACTGCTTCTTCCATAAATATGATTTCCTATACCGTTAGAATTCGTATTGGCTGGTTCTTCGACTGATGAGTCTTCTGTGTCTTGTGTATTGTTTGTATTCACAGATTCCTCTGGTGAATTATCTGACGAAACGATTTCCTCTGTGGACTCTTTAGTCAGAGAAAAATAAGAAATTGGGGATGGACTAACGTAAGGACGAGGTGAAGGGGTAACGGGAGGAGTGGGAGAGTGGGAGAGTGGGGGAGTGGGGGAAGGAGATTCATTCACAGAAGAATTCTCTGTGTCTTCGTTTCCTCGATTCTCTGTGTCCTCTTCTGCTACGGGTAACTGGGGTTGATGAACCCTACCATTCATTTCTTTGGTGGAAGATTCTGTAAAAGACCTACTGCTGTCTCCCACAATCGAACCGGGTGGTACTACTTCTCCTGGTTTTACACAAGCGCGAAAAACAGTTGTAGCCGAACCTATACAGGCATTTGCACCAATTTTACCAGCACCAACCATCAAGAAACCGGCTCCTAAATTAGCGCCCGATTCTATCTCTAAAATTCCTGTATCTACTTGGAGAATCGACCCCATACCGATGCAAACTCCAGAACCGATAATTATTTTACTATCGGGGGCTGCCTGCATTATTACACCTGGTGCAATCACAGCACTAGCATGAATAATCACCTCGCCACTGAAAAAAGTCTCGAAATTACTATACAAACGCAGTGGCGGCACGGACATGTTGTTTTTAACCTCTTGAATGGAGGATGGGGAGAGGGGGGAAGAGTTAGGAGTTAGGAGTTAGGATTTAACAGTTAATTACTACCTAATTAACCTTTAACCTTTAACCTTTAACCTTTAACTTTTAACCTATCCCCTAACCCCAATTCCCAAATTACGGACGTTGAATAATGGTTTCGACTACGCGACGCTTGAGTTTAGGATCGATTCCGATTAAGCGGACGTATTCTCCTGGATATTCTGCTATATAGGACTCTAGAGTTCCTACGACTTCTCTTTCAGAATTGGAATTTATCTGTCCGCAACTGTACCAAGTACCAGTACGGAAACGACGCTTGTCTACATGTTCGGCACTGATTTGATAACCACCACGCAGAAGATTGCGAACCTCGTCTATGGCTTCAGTACTCAAGCGAGTATTGGAAAGAGTTGCAGTCGAACCACTCTCGAAACCTACACCGTATCTTCTGACATCGGGGGTAAATGTAGCCTTAGAGTCTGCTGGAACATTGGTGGCGGGACGATAGGAACCACCGCTACCGTTGGATGAGCCGTTCCTAGAACCTTCAGGACGTTGAATAATTGTTTCTAAAACTCTTCTTTTTGCTTTAGGATCGATTCCAATCAAACGCACGTATTCGCCTTGATGGCTTCTCATGCATTCTTCTAAGGCTGAAATAGCTTGACTAGGGTTGTTTGTTTCGATGGGGCTACAGCTATACCAAGTACCGGTGCGGAAACGTCGCTTGTCAACGTGTTCCATACCAATTTTGTAACCGCCCGAAAGCAAGTTACGGACGTGGTCTATGGTTTCGCTGCTCAATTGAGAACTGCCGTTACTGTAGTTACCGTTGTTAGTGCTTCTATAGCTACTAGTGCTGTAGCTGCTGCTGCTGCTGTAACTACTACTACTGCTACTGTATCCACCATTGCTGGGTTTTGGAGGAGTAGTATAGGTAGATGTTGTATTTGGTTTTGTAGAACCGTCGGGACGCTGAATAATTGTTTCTAAAATTCGCTTTTTCTGCTTGGTGTCAATACCGAACAAACGGACATATTCGCCTTGATGCTCATGCATACAACCTTCTAATGCCGATACTGCATCACCAATACTCTTAGCGTCTATAGGTTGACAGCTATGCCAAGTACCCGTGCGAAAACGTCTTTTATCTACATGTTCGGTACCAATCTTATATCCTTGCTCTAATAGATAGCGAATCTGGTCTACTGTTTGATTATCCAAACCACTGTTATACACTTCCATACTCCTTTGTGCTTGCGTTTGCGAACCGTTATTGGCTTTTGTATTATATGTGTCTATGTTTTCACGTACTTTTGTAATACACTTATTATCTTCGGCACAGAGATAACCCGCTCTGAGCGCCTGATTTACCCCTACTACATGATGAGCAAATTCTTTATCCTGTGGATTCACATCTGGCAAGCGGTCGGCTTGCTGTTGACTAATAATCACAGCCCCTGAAGGTACATACTTACCGGGAGGAATTTCTACATCCTGAATCAAGGCGTGCATCATTACGATACATCCGTCGCCTACTCTGGCATTAAATATTGTCGAACGAAAACCAATAAAACAGCTACTACCGATATAACATGGTCCGTGAATCAAAGCCATATGGGTAATACAACTGTCCCGACCTATCCATACGGAGTATTCTTTTTTATTATCTCCTAATACCCGACCTTGTTCTAAACCGTGTATAACAACGCCATCTTGAATATTAGTGTTTTCACCTATAAAAAACGGCGCTCCCTCATCCGCTCTTACCGAACTTCCTGGTGCAACAATTACGTTGGGACTGATTTCAACATCGCCAATAATATGGGAATACGAATGTACAAAAGCAGTCTCATGAACTCGCGGTTCAGCTAAATCTTTTGACCACGGGGTAGGGGGAGCCGCTGTCGTGCTGCGGACTCTCATAGCGTAGTTTCTCCTTAAATGCAATTAGTTATTAGTTATTAGCTGTTAGTTACTAGTATTAGTTATTAGCTATTAGTTAGAAGGAAAATCGCTAACTACTAACAACTATCTACTAACCACTAACTTAATATTGTTCTTTCTTGCTGTAGATTAAGCGATTTTCAACGTAAACCGTATCAATAATCGCTACTACTGTTGCGTCAATTGGACGCTGTTCGTTGCCATAAACTTGACGCGCAGCACTACCACGACTGACGAGTACCCATTCATCTACTCCCGCACCAACGGTATCCGCTGCCACTTCGTATTCTGGCTGGATGCGTCCTTCTTCATCTATTAGCTGTAACAGCAGCAGTTTGACTCCTCTAAAACTCGGATCTTTCTGCGTGCTAGATACCGTACCGCGAACTTTAGCAATTTGCATTCCTTTTTACAATATTACGGTCTTCCACCATAAGGACGAATTGCGTTTACGTTTTCCCGGAATTGCTCTACATCTTCGGTATATCTAATGGGTAGAACGTATTCAAGGTTCTCGTGAGGACGAGCAATGATATGGGTAGATAATACCTGTCCGCCGTTTACTCGCTTGACTGAATCGATTCCTGCTCCAACTGAAGCTTGTACTTCAGATACGTCTCCTCGAACAATAACGGTAACTCTTCCGGTACCAATCTTTTCGTACCCTACTAACGTGACACGAGCAGCTTTCACCATCGCGTCTGCTGCTTCTACAACCGCTGGAAAACCCAGAGTTTCAACCATTCCGACTGCAATCGACATTTCTTTTAACCCTCGAAAATTGTCCTAAAAATAAAACTGCTCTTGTTTAAGAAGGGAACCGCCTTCAAAAATCCGTACAAATATTTGTACAGTAAAAACTTGGCGGTCGGTCTATTTTTTTCTACACAAAGGCGATAGCTTAGATTTGCCTCCGAAGGCTCGACTAATAATTCCTAAGTGCCGATTTGAGTTGCTCAGTACCACACTTTAAATGAATATAATCAACCCATCAGTTTTTACAGAAAACAACAGATGTTACTTGGGGCGTTTTTCTTATTTTTGTTATTAATTTGCTCGCGCAGCAAGCTCAATTAAAGCCAGTATGCAGGGCATATCACAAAAATTTCAACTAACTAAAAGCTGTTAAGTTCGGAACTGCTCCACTGCTTCGGTGTACCTAATTGGCAGTACGTATTCCAGGTTCTCGTGGGGACGAGCAATAATGTGAGTAGAAACTACCTCACCACCGTTAACTCTTCTAGCGGCTTCGATTCCTGCTGCAACTGAAGCTTGTACCTCGGAAACATCTCCCCGAACAATTACAGTTACGCGGGCACTACCAATTTTTTCGTAACCCACCAAGGTAACGCGAGCGGCTTTCACCATCGCATCCGCAGCTTCCACTACTGCTGGGAAACCTTTGGTTTCAATCATTCCAACTGCTATAGGCATTTACTGACTCCAACAACTTACTCGATTCGTACTCTTAGAGGGAAGCTTTTTTCTCACATGTAGCCCTCAATCTTGAGCTAAAAAAAAAGCCTTCTCAATTAAGCATATGAAAGCTTTGCACCCCTTGCAATATAAATTAGTATAATAGTTTGTAATAAAAGCATTTTAAAAAACTTAACATATCTTTGAGGGTTAGTTACAGCCGTTTAGAAGTTTACAGTTTCTAGAGTGGTCACTTCTGCTTTATAATTTTTTTATTGCATTCGCCCAAACTGCGTTCTTACAAGCTTAAATTATATAGCGACGAGGAATCACTGTAATCTCAAAGAGTTCTAATTCGGTCTTTCTTCAAAGATTGCTATTGGTGCAAAACAGTTATAAAATAAATATAAATTTTTCTTATCAGACACATAATTTATAGTTTTGAAATTAGTAAAAATAGCAGAATGAGCTAAAAAGGCTTACTTTTAGAAAGGTTTTTCAGATGAGGATTTCTTCAAAAAGAATACTAAAAAACAAGATATCAATTAAAAATGGAACTGCATGAATAAGGATATATACTGCATGAATTAGTGAGATTTTAGGGAAAATTATTAAAGCCTTATATAGCGTCTTTCTTTATATGAATCAGTTCTTTTTTTCGACTACTTGGGCTTTGCCTTTATATGGATTGGTCGGTGCTTTTTTAACTTTACCTTGGACGGTGGGGTTAATTAAGCGCACTGGGCCAAGACCGGCAGCTTATTTAAATATACTTACAACTGGGTTGGCTCTGATTCATGGTTTGTTGGTATTTAAAGAGGTTGAAGGAAGTAAACCACAAACTTATATTATTAATTGGTTTTCTGCGGCAGATTTAAATTTATCTTTTGAATTAGATATATCGTCAGTAGGTATTGGTGCAACCATTTTAATTGCCGGATTAAGTTTGCTCGCGCAAATTTACGCTTTGGGCTATTTGGAAAAAGACTGGGCTACGGCAAGATTTTTCGCTTTAATGGGTTTCTTTGAAGCAGCTTTGACTGCTTTAGCTATTAGCGATTCTTTGTTACTTAGCTACATGGTGTTGGAAGTTTTAACTCTTTCAACTTATCTATTGGTAGGCTTTTGGTACGCTCAGCCCTTGGTAGTTACAGCAGCACGGGATGCATTTCTTACCAAACGAGTAGGAGATTTATTGCTGCTGATGGGCGTAGTAACTGTTGGCACGATGGCAGGCAGTTGGGATTTTTCCGACTTGTATGAATGGGCGCAAACAGTAGAGTTAAGCCCTTTAACTTCTACTTTGTTGGGGTTAGCATTAATTGCTGGGCCTATAGGTAAATGCGCTCAGTTTCCCCTGAATTTGTGGTTAGACGAAGCAATGGAAGGACCAAATCCAGCTTCAGTACTGCGAAACTCTTTGGTAGTTGCTGGCGGTGCTTACGTACTTTATAAGTTAGAGCCGATTATTGCTTTATCGCCAGTAGCTTTAGATGCTTTGTTAGTTATCGGTACCGTGACTGCGGTAGGAGCAAGTTTAGTTTCCATCGCTCAAATAGATATTAAGCGAACATTATCCCATTCCACTAGTGCATACATGGGTTTAGTGTTTGTTGCAGCAGGTATGGAACAAGGTGGTGTAGCGCTGCTTTTATTATTGACTCACGGTATTGCCAAAGCTTTATTATTTATGAGTGCTGGCTCGGTGATTTATACTACTCACACTCAGGATATAACCGAAATGGGTGGATTATGGTCGCGGATGCCTGCAACCACTACAGCTTTTATTGTCGGTTCTGCGGGTATGGTAACGCTGTTACCTTTAGGAAGCTTTTGGGCAATGCTCTCATGGGCTGATGGTTTTGTAGTAACTAGTCCTTGGGTAATTGGAATTTTGGTAATAGTCAACGGTTTAACAGCCTTGAATTTGACAAGGGTATTTAGATTAGCATTTTGGGGAGAAACGCAACAAAAAACTCGTCGAACTCCCGAAGTGCATTGGCCAATGGCATTACCAATGGTATCGCTGACTATAATGACTTTGTTAGTACCGATGATGCTTCAGAAATGGTACTTGTTACCCACTTGGGACAGTATTAATTGGTATGTATTAGCAGCATTAGTATCTTCAAGTTTACTTGGGGTAATTATCGGTTCTACAATTTATCTGCATAAAGCTTGGTCAAGATCGAGAGTATTAGCTTGGAGATTTATCCAAGATTTATTAGGATATGACTTTTATATAGACCGGATTTATCGAGTAACCCTAGTCGGTGCTGTCGCATTGTTATCTAAAATTTCCGCTTGGAGCGATCGCTATTTAGTAGATGGATTTGTGAATCTAGTTGGTTTTGCGGCAATCTTCAGCGGACAAGGTTTAAAGTATAGTATTTCTGGGCGTTCCCAAGGTTATTTACTGACCATTATCTTCGGAGTTAGTTTAATCGGCTTATTTTTAGGTTGGTCCTTGGGTTTGCTGAATAATCTACCCTTTTAGTCAGTGAAAAGTTAACAGTGAACAGTTAGGAGTCAAGAGTTAGGAGTTAGAAGTTAGGAATTTAGAATAAATAATTAATTCTTTCCACTCTTCCCACTCTTCTCTCTCCCTAATTACCAATTACCAATTACCAATTCCCCCATGCTGAGTATTTTAATTTTGCTACCGCTTTTAGGTGCGGCTTTAATTGGGTTTTTTCCCGGCATAACATCAAAAGTTTCTCGAACAGTAGCTTTGAGCGTTACTGTAGTTTCTTTTTTATGGACTTTAGTTTTAGCCAATCAATTTAATTTAAGTAATGTAAATCAACAATTTACTGAATTCATTCCTTGGGTAGATGCATTAGGTTTGAATTATCAGATTGGTATTGATGGTTTATCTTTACCTTTGTTGATATTAAATGCATTGCTGACAGGGATAGCCGTTTATAGTAGCGACAGAAATATATCGCGATCGCGGCTGTATTATTCTTTGTTATTGCTGCTCAACGTGGGAGTAACGGGAGCATTTTTATCTCAGGATTTGCTGTTATTTTTCTTATTTTACGAATTAGAATTAATTCCCCTATATTTGCTGATTGCTATATGGGGTGGGGAACGTCGGGGTTATGCAGCAACTAAGTTTTTGATTTACACTGCTGTATCGGGAATTTTAGTTTTAGCAAGTTTCTTGGGTTTGGTTTGGTTGAGTGGTGCGTCTAGCTTTGCGATAGAAGGTTTACAAACAAATGCCATACCTTTAACCACACAGATTTTGTTATTGGCTGGAATTTTAATTGGTTTCGGTATCAAAATGCCTTTAGTACCTTTGCATACATGGCTGCCAGATGCTCACGTAGAAGCTTCGACACCGATTTCTGTATTATTAGCCGGAGTGCTTCTGAAACTGGGTACTTACGGTATATTGCGCTTCGGAATGTATTTGCTACCAGAAGCTTGGACATATTTAGCGCCTTGGCTGGCAACTTGGGCAGTAATCAGCGTGCTTTACGGTGCATCTTGTGCGATCGCGCAAAAAGACATGAAGAAAATGGTGGCTTACAGTTCTGTCGCGCATATGGGATACATACTTTTAGGTGCGGCAGCTGCGACACCTTTGAGTATATTAGGTACCGTCATGCAAATGATTAGCCACGGTTTAATTTCGGCGCTGCTATTTTTGCTGGTGGGAATTATTTATAAAAAAGCTGGCAGTCGTGATTTAGATGTTGTTCAAGGATTGTTAAATCCAGAAAGAGGTTTACCTTTAATTGGCAGCTTAATGGTTTTGGGAGTAATGGCAAGTGCGGGAATACCGGGAATGGTAGGTTTTATTTCGGAATTTGTAGTATTCCGTGCCAGTTATGAAGTTTTCCCCATACAAACTTTAGTTTCGATGATTGGAACCGGTTTAACTGCTGCTTACTTCTTGATTCTAATGAGTAAAGCCTTTTTTGGACGTTTATCCGAGCAAGTAATAAATTTACCCCGCGTTTATTGGGCAGATAGAATGCCAGCCATAGTTTTAGCAGTTTTAATCGTAATTTTTGGCATTCAACCCAACTGGTTAACACGTTTAACGGAGCCAACAACAAACGCCATGATGAGCGTACCGAATCAAGTTGTGAATGTGTCTTTAAATGATTAAGAATGGGAATTGGGGATAGGGCATGGGGTATGGGTAATAGTTAGAAGTAATTAAAGTCAAAGGTTAAAACTTAAAGGTTAAAGGTTGAAAATGTAATTAAGATTTTAAAATCTAAAACTTCAATGCCCAATGCCTAATGCCCAATGCCCAATCCCCCAATAAACAACTACAGGATAAATTTTTATGGTTACTACTACGAAAAATAAATCTACTAAACATCCTTTAGCAGAATATATCGAACGTTTATTAAGTGGAGATGCGTTACTTCCGGATACCGCAGAAAATTTAATTGAAGTAGTTGGAGTTCTTCATAGTTACGGTGTAGTATTGGATGCTTATTCAAACAATCTTATATATTTTGCAAACAATCAATTTTTAGTATTCTTTCCGTTTTTCAAATATTTTAATGGCGAATTTAATTTACAAAAATTATTGCGTCACTGGGGGCACGATAGAATTAATTACGAATATGCCGAGTATTGCATGAAATCAATGCTGTGGCATGGTGGTGGTGGATTAGATGAATATGTAGATTCTCCAGAATTTAAAGAAAGAGCCAAAGCAGTTGTTAACGCAAAATTTAAAAATAATCCTTTAGTTTTAGGTATTAACCAACTGTTTCCAGAATTTTTAATCGAACAGTTGAGGGTTTGCTCCTACTACAGCGGTTTGGGACAATTTTGGCGCGTTATGTCCGATGCCTTTATGAGTTTATCGGACTTATACGATAAGGGTAAAATAAAATCAATTACAGATGTTGTAGAGCATATAAAAGGCGGTTTGGTGGCGAATGCGAGTAACCCAATTACCTACAGCGTCAAAATTCGGGACAAAGTTTACGATTTAATTCCCAAAGAAGCTGGTTTAACCTTCTTGATGGATACAGCAGTACCTTATGTAGAAGCAATCTTCTTCCGAGGAACGCCTTTTCACGGTACGGTTTCCTACAACGCACAAGCTTATCAAATCCCCCCAGATCAAGCAAGGTTTCAGTACGGCGCATTGTATGCAGATCCATTACCAATCGGTGGTGCGGGAATTCCTCCGACATTATTAATGCATGATATGCGTCACTATTTACCCGAATATTTGCACGAAGTGTATCGTCAAACCCGTCGAGGAGAAGATGATTTATTAGTACAAATTTGTAAAAGTTTCCAGAAGTCAATGTACTGCGTTACCACCGCTGCAATTGTGGGATTAATGCCTCATTCTCCAGATACTACCGATGCTTCCGAGCAAAAAGCAAATCGAGATTATTTGAAAAACTGGATGGATAGATTTACTACTTCACGATTGCAAGCTGTGAATGAAAAACCCGTAGCTTGTGAGATTACTGTACCCAAGTGGATGTAAAACAGGTTAAAGGTTAAAGGTTAAAGGTTTAATTGTAGGGTGCTGTGAGGCATTGCAAAATTTGAAAGCATTAATAATGAGTGTATTATTTGCCTCACGCACCAACGAGTAACTGCTAAAGCCAAAAAGTTAAAGGTTTATTGTAGGGGAGGCAAAATGCGGTGTAGATACTCTTCCCGCTTTATTGCCTTGCCGTTGCTGTGACGCATTGAAAAATTTGAAAGCATTAAAAATGAATGTACTATTTGCGTCATGCACCAACGAATGACTGCGAACAAAAAGCATTTACTAAACGGGTTTTTTGCCCGTTCTTTTTTTTGATGGGTGTATAAATTAATGAACGAACAAAATAATAATCAAAATACAAATTACGATAGCCCTTGGAAGGAAATTATTGAAGAATATTTTCCTCAATTTTTAGAATTTTTCTTTCATGATGCTTATGTTGAAATTGATTGGGAACGTCCATATGAATTTTTAGATCAAGAATTACAACAATTAGAACCAGATGCGGAAATTGGTAAGCGATTGGTTGATAAAGTTGCGAAAGTCTGGCTGTTGAATGGTGAAGAAGCTTGGGTATTGATTCACGTGGAAGTGCAGGGGCAATATGACAGCAATTTTCCCCTACGGATGTACATTTATAACTATCGTTTGTTTGATAGACATAAAAAGCGAGTAATCAGTTTAGCAGTTTTAGCAGACAATAATATAAATTGGCGACCTCACAGTTACGGTTATCAACTAGGTGGTTGTCGAGTCAGTTTAGAATTCCCTACGGTAAAATTGCTAGACTATGAATCGCGGTGGGAAAGCTTAGAAGAAACAGAAAATCCCTTCGGATTGGTTGTCATGGCGCATCTGAAAACCAAAGCAACCAGCCAAAATCCAGAAAGTCGTTTACAGTGGAAGTTAAGACTGGTTAGAAGTCTTTTTAGGAAAGGATATAGCCGAGAAGAAGTTATAGAATTATTCCGGTTTATCGACTGGATAATGTTTTTACCGAAAGAATTAGCAGATAATTTTAAAGTCGAACTCAGAAATGATGAGGAGGCAAATCGAATGCGCTATGTAACGAGTATTGAAAGATTAGCGAAGGAAGAAGGAGTAATTGAAACTCTTCGAGAAAACGTAATTGATAATTTAACAACTCGATTTGAAGAAGTACCGACGCGAATTGTTGAAGCTGTTAATCAAATTGATGATGTTGCTGTTTTGAAAGGTTTGCTTAGAAGAACGATTCTTGTTAGTTCGATGACGGAGTTTGAGGAAGAATTAGACGAAGTTCGCGATTAATGTCTCGCTAGAAAAATTGAGATAATCTTTTGGCTTAGTTATTGTCTGACTAAGCCATAATTTTAACAAAAGTATTACAAGTGTTTTCGCGGAAGATTATTCCGGTTTATCGACTAGATAATGTTTTTACCGAAAGAATTAGCAAAGTATTTGAATACAAAGTCGAACTCAGAAATGAGGAGGCAAATCGAATGCGTTATGTAACAAGTATTGAAAGATTAGCAAAAGAAGAGGGGGTTATTCAAAATGCAAGAGAAAGCGTAATTGATAATTTAACAACTCGATTTGAAGAAGTACCGACACGAGTTGTTGAAGCTGTAAATAAAATTGATGATGTTGCTGTTTTGAAAACTTTGCTTAGAAGAGCGATTCTTGTTAGTTCGATGGCGGAATTTGAGGAAGAGTTAAGTTAGTTTTTGCTAGTTAATGTTGAATAATAGCGCAACCTGATAAAAATAATTTTAGTTTGAGGTTGCGTTTATTTTTTAATAAATTATTCTTTCTCTTGTAAATATTCTTCAGATATGTCAAAATCAGACATCACAAAAAAATCAGTTACAACATTAACAATATTTCCTGTTACGTCATAACCAATGTAGGAAGCATAACTATTTGCACCGCTTGAATCAAAAGTAATAATATTCGCTTCTGTTTCTTGAGCAACCTGAATATTAGCCCATTCAAAACCGTCTCTAATTTTATTTTTCTCCATCTGCTTCCACATACTTTTTTCTAATCTTTCATCAAAATATTCTTGCTTTTCCAAAGATTCTGCCTCATAAAATTCTAAAATTTCTATATTGTAAAATTCTAAAATCTTTTCTTCACGATAATTTAAATCATCGCGATCGTTTAAAATCCGCGATTGACGCAATTTATGAAGATACACATGTTTAATAGCTGCATCAATATCCATAAAGGAGCTTGTGACAAACTCTTCGCCATAAGCAAATAAACTTTTATCAATGCATCTAGCAAGTTCCCATTCCACCGCAGGCTGATTTCTTAAACGCAACATTACACAAGCTATTGTTTTAGTTGTAGTATTATTTTTCGGCTCATTTAATAAGCTAACTATAACTGGATAACAACCTGGAGCAATGTTTACATTTAGTACCTTTCTTCTCAATTTCCAGTCTTTTAAGTTTTCCAAAGTGAACAAAGGGTTCCAATCCCAAGAAAATAATTTTCCGGAAGTAACTACAAGCTCGCCAATTTCTTGAACTTCAAAATTGTTACGAATGTTGATACCGGGAATAGTTAATTGATGAAAATAAAGTTCTTCAAAAGCTTTACTGAAATCGGTATGTTTTAGTACTGGATCGGTATATTCCTCTTCTAACATTATTTTAAATAATTTTATTATTTTTTATTAAAATGTATTCATTTGTTTTATATATTCAATAATATAAGACTCGAAGTTAAATATTAATTTAGAAGCACATCAATAATTCATAGTAATAGTTATGTAAATTGATATTAATATCGTAATCCTCTTCTCGTCGAAAGGTATCAATTTGTCGAATTATTTTACTATCTCTAGATATCAACAAAGAACAATTGTAATTGTCCGGTACAGTTGAGTCTCTTGAAAATCCATATAACCACTTACAAGCTTTAAGTAAATCTTGAAGATAACTTAAATCGGAATAACTAATTTCTATATCCTCTATTTTAAATAAAATATAAATTAACGCTTGTAAATTAGAATTTGGAGATATCCAAAAAGCACTCAATCCTAATATGATTGATTTAGATATAACTATAAAAGTATTTTTGTCAGAAATCTGGTAAATATTCCAGTATTTTATCTTATTTATTAGTCGATATTTATCGCAATACCCAGACACATTTGCATCATCATTAAGATTATTACGAGTAATTAACCAGGGAGGATGATGATAACAATTACAAGCATCCCAAACTACACCAGTCGTTTTAATATTTTCTTTAAATATAATTGCAGTCGTAACTTCACTAAATTTGCTGGAAACGGAATATTGACTGATTAGTAAATTAGTTTTTTGACTATGTAAAAAAGGAATTTTTATAAAGTTATTAGAACAATCTATAAATTTATCTCGAAGCGCTTTCTCTTTTGAAATAAAAACAAAGCTGCGAAAGCGAATTGCATCATGCCACGGAAAAATAGACCATTTATATTTATCGGCACAACAAGATAATAAATCATCTATTTTTTCTAATGAAATTTCTAAATCAGAGTTATTCTTGGTTATTAAAAAATCCGGTAAATCATTGTTAGAAGAGTTATACGTACTACCATGAATATACCAAGTTTTGCTGTATCTACTATACCAAGGTTCATCAAAGTAATAGAATCTATTTTCTGGTAGAGATTCTAATAATTCTTTGATAGTAATGGGATTATGACTTAGATTTTTATCAATAACAGCGCAATGATATTTTTTCCGATTATTTAACCAGGATTTTATTTTTTTTTGAAAGAAAGGATGGTAATCAATAAAAAATGCCAGGTGATACATTTTTCTGATTTTACTAAATACTATTTATTTCCCCTCTCCTTAATAAGGAGAGGGGTGCCCGGAGGGCGGGGTGAGGTTATCTAAAATTTTCTAACCAAGGAGAGGGGTGCCCGGAGGGCGGGGTAAGGTTTAATTAAAACCTAAAATTTCCTAACCGCTTTCACCCCTGCCATATCCAATATCGGCACTATCAAGTCTTCGCGTTTCACTGCCATCATATGCACACCCTGACACAATTCCTGTGCAATTTGTACCTGTTCGGCGGCGATTTTCATTCCTTCTTCTAAAGGGTTTTTCGCTTTTTCTAATCTTTCAATAATATGCTCCGGAATTGTTACCCCAGGAACGCATTTATTGATAAATCTTGCATTTTTCGCCGACTTCAAGAGAAATATTCCCGCTAGAATTGGTTTGTTACAACCTGCGGCTATTTGTGTCATAAATTTCTCCAAAAGTTCAAAATCTGTAACCATTTGACTTTGGAAAAATTGCGCTCCTGCTGCTAATTTTCTTTCAAACCGCTTCTGCAAACCGCTCCAGCTACGGCATTGTGGATCTACCGCAGCTCCCACAAATAAATCCAAAGCTCCGTCGGGTAACCCTTTATCGTTAGAATCAAAACCGTTGTTAAGTTTTTTGATTAATTGCAGTAAACGTACTGATTCTAAATCAAATACGCTTTTTGCATCGGGGTGGTCTCCCGCTTTTACTGGATCGCCAGTCAAAGCTAAAATATTGCGGATGCCTAAAGCATGAGCGCCCATCAAGTCACTTTGTAAACCGATACGGTTTCTGTCTCGACAAGCCATTTGACATATCGGCTCGATTCCCTGTTGCTGTAAAATTACAGATGCTGCAAAAGAAGACATCCGTAAAACTGCGCGGCTACCATCGGTAATATTGACGGCATGAACTCTCCCCTTAAGAGTCGCCGCCATGTCTATCATGTGTTGTGGATTGCCGCCTTTTGGTGGTGCGACTTCAGCTGTAATTAGGAATTCCCCCGCTTGTGCTGAAGCACGGAATGTTGTTAATTGAGTCGGATTTAGCGTACCAAGCATAATTTTGTTATATTTCGATACTTGGTACAGCTCTATCACATATAAACCCTATAGGAAAGCTTATAGAGGCATAGAGAAGCCTAATGCCGATTTTACTTTTTGCAAAGTTTGATTGGCGATCGCCTCGGCTTTTTCTCTACCGTCGCGTAAAACCTGCTCTAGATATGCTTTATCGTCCATCACGGCTTGATATTTCTCTTGGATGGGTTGTAGAGCGTTGACGGCTGTTTCTGCCAACAAGGGCTTAAATTGACCCCAGCCCATATCTTGACATTCTGCTGCTACTTCTGATTTGGTTTTACCGGAAAGCAGCATATACAGCGTTAGTAAGTTATTGCATTCGGGGCGATCGGGATTATCAAATTCTAAACCGCGCACGGGGTCAGTTTTACAGCGTTTAATTTTTTTGGTAATTTCAGCTGGGGTATCCGTCAAATTAATCCGACTTAATTCTGAAGGGTCAGACTTAGACATTTTACTGGTACCGTCTGTCAAACTCATTACCCTTGCCCCTTCTTTACGAATTATCGGCTCTGGTAATTTTAATACCGGCTTTTCTGGCTTACCGAATTGATGATTAAATCTATTGACAATATCTCGCGTTAATTCAAGATGCTGTTTTTGATCTTCACCTACAGGAACTTTGTCGGCTTGATACAGCAAAATATCCGCAGCCATCAGTACGGGATAATCTAGCAAACCAACGTTAACGTTTTCACCTTGCTTGATTGCTTTTTCCTTGTACTGAATCATATCTTCCAACCAGTTCATGGGAGTGATACAGTTAAGCAACCAAGTCAATTCGCTGTGTGCGGAAACGTGAGACTGGACAAAGATAGTAGAATAATTTAAATCCAAGCCGCAGGCTAGATAAATTGCAGCCAAATGATAAGTGTTTGCCGCTAACTTTTTGGGATCTTGCGGTACGGTAATCGCGTGTAAATCTACGATACAAAAATAATTTTCATATTCGTCTTTATACTGGTTTTGAATCTCTATCCAGTTGCGAATTGCTCCTAAATAGTTACCTAAATGTAGATTACCAGTTGGTTGTACTCCAGAAAAAACTCGTTGTTTTGCCATATTAAATCAGTGAACAGTGAACAGTTAACAGTTAACAGTTATCAATTAATAATCAACAGTTTAGAAATTGATTCGGGGTTTTGATTGCCTATTGAATTTAGGTTTACACTGCTACTGTTAAGGTATTATTGCAGAACGCCATAAACTAATAACTAGCAGCTTTCATTTTTCAAAATATACCTTAATTGAAACTAACTACTAACTGCTCACTGTTCACTGCTAACTGCTCACTGCTCACTGATAAACGATTATGCGCGAATTATATCCACCAAGGGAAGCTTATCAAGAAGGTAAATTAAAGGTAAGTGAATTACATACGATCTATTTTGAAGAGTCGGGAAATCCCCAGGGTAAACCTATTGTAGTATTGCATGGCGGTCCTGGTGGTGGATGTCCTAGTTATTATCGCCAGTATTTTAACCCCCAAAAGTGGCGTTTAATCATGTTCGATCAACGTGGCTGCGGTAAAAGTACTCCTCATGCAGAATTACGGGAAAATACAACTTGGGATTTAGTCAGCGATATTGAAAAGTTACGGGAGCATTTAAAGATAGATAATTGGGTTGTGTTTGGTGGCAGTTGGGGAAGTACGCTTTCTTTGGCTTATAGTCAAACTCATCCACAGCGCTGCACGGGTTTGATTTTACGCGGTATTTTTATGCTGCGTCAAAAGGAATTGCATTGGTTTTATCAAGAAGGTGCAAGCAATATTTTCCCCGATGCTTGGGAGGAATATTTAAAGCCAATTCCAATCGAAGAAAGAGATAATTTGTTAAATGCTTATTATAAGAGACTGACTAGTGAAGATAAAAAAGTCAGGTTGTCAGCCGCAAAAGCTTGGTCAATTTGGGAAGCAAGTACTAGTAAATTGTTTGTAGATAAATCTTTGACGAACAGTTTTGGTGAAAGCGCTTTTGCCGATGCTTTCGCCAGAATTGAATGTCATTATTTTGTAAATAAGGGATTTCTTGAACGAGAAGACCAATTACTTCTAAATGTTGATAAAATAAGACATATTCCTGCTGTAATTGTCCAGGGAAGATACGATGTTGTATGTCCGATGGTGTCGGCTTGGGAATTACACAAAGTTTGGTCAGAAGCTGAATTTATTGTAGTTCCCGATGCCGGACATTCGATGACTGAACCGGGTATTCAAACAACTTTGATTGATGCTACTGATAGGTTTTAAAGTTAAGATTTTAGTACTTAGGGTTTGTTGAAAAAGTCTTTTAATCAGGGTAGGGAATAGGGAAAAGGGAACAGGGAACAGTTTTACCTCTAATTTTTGGAGTCCAAAAAATGCGAGATGCAAGGTTTTTAAGGCTTATATCCCTATTTTCTTGCACTTTTTCCAGTCTAAATAGCCCCAAAAGCTTGCAATATAAGTGTTTTAAATTAATTCAGCAGACCCTACTTAGCAATATTGCTTAAAGCCTAGATTTAATTATTCTCAAATGTTAGTAAAGCTTGAGTTTCTTCGGCTTCGGAAAGCATACCTAAACTATTAAAACTAGCTTTCGCTTGATTTGCCCAAGACAATGCTAAATATAAGTTTCCTTGATGAAGTTCTAATCTCGCCAAAGAACGCATCATATAAGCTCTACTACAGCTATCTCGATTTTCTTGGGCTGTTTGCATCCCTTCCATTAAAAACTGCTGTGCTTGTTGTAGTTTTCCTTGTTTAATTGATATATCTGCTAAAAAGTCTTTAGCGAGAAATATCATTCTTTGCCAGCCAATATTTCGAGATTGTTCGACAATTTCTTGGAATAGTAGCTGACTTCTTTCATAGTCGCTATCTTTGTAATATATTTCTCCTTTATAGTAAAGAAGTTGCAGCGAAATACGAATTGAGACGGAATCTTCAATATAGGAATCATCTAAGATAGTTTCAACTTGCTTAATCCAAAATTTTGCAAATCCAAATTGATTGAGTTGAATGTACCAAACTAAAATATGAATTGCTAAATTTGCTTGCTCGCTAGCATTTAGATAAAGGCGGAGTTTCCAAGATTCGGCTAATAATTTATCTGCTTGATTCAAATGTTGCGGCTGTCCAATTAAAATTAATTTCCAAGCATAATCGCTCATTATTCTAGCAGTATTAGATAAATCTTGCCTGTTCTGAGCTTCTTCAATCAACCATTCCAGCCAATTTAGGGGAGTATCCCAATAATGAAGACGGTTTCGGCGATATCCTTGAGAATAAGTATAGCAATTGATATATTGCCAAAGTTTACACGCATCATTGTATTTATCTTTAGCAATACACCATTCCATCACTTCACAAATATTTTCCCATTCTGCTTCTAATTCGTGATAGCTATTCCACTCTTTCTCGTCTTTCCCGCCGTATTTTTGAGCAAAATCCAGATACCAATTTACCCACTGTTTGCGTAACAGCGATGCAAATTCAGGGTTTGCAAACAATTCCCACAGAGCATATTCCCGAGTTAAAGGTAATATTTTATAATGCCCTCGATGGCAACTAACTAAAGAAAGCTGTTGCAATTTAGCTAAAGCATCTAAAGCTTGATCGTTATCTTTTACTCCCGCAACATTGCAAACTGATTCAAACATGGCAGTTTTGGGAAATAGCGCTAAAGCCATTAAAATCGGGTGCGATGAATCTCCTTTGAGAGTTTGTATCGAATTATCAAAGTAAAAGCGTGAAAAATCGCCTTGATGCTGCATCATCTGAGGACAAACATCAGCTAATTGATAGCCAAATGCTAATTGTCCCATAGCATATACGATTGCAGCAGGAATTCCTCCAGTCGCTTCATAAAGTAGCTGGCATTCCCTTAAAGCTAATTCTACTTTTTTTTCTACAGCTTGATTTTTAATTAAAGTCAATCCTTCAGTTTTAGTTAAAGGTTGTAAGCAAATGCTAGTAAAGGGTGTTGTTTCTCGACTAGTAATAATAACTTTTACTGTTGCAGGTAATTCAGATAAAAAATTAAGAACTTCTTGTGTTTCTTCCAAAGCATCTAAATTATCTACTATTAATAAAGTCGGCATATTTGCCAAACGACTATAAACCTGCTCGTAAGTCTCTTTAAAATTAGTGGTTACAGTATCGGGGCATTTGATAGTGCGTGCAATAGCCCGCAAAATATCTTGTAGAGTTCTTTGGCGTAAAAGTCGCGGAAAAATACCTTTGTTTGTAAAGTGTTGAGGTTGTGCGGAGGTAAAAACTATAGCTTCAAAAGCAGAATGGCAAGGTTTAACTGCTTGTAAATAACGATAAGCAATATCTAAAACTAAAGTAGTCTTTCCCACACCCCCCACACCTTCAATGCTGATACGCGGAGTAAGACTTTCAAAAGAAAGCAATTCCAGCATTTTTTTTATTTCTGCACTTCTGCCGACGAATCCACTGCAATCGCGGGCTGGTAAATTATGGTAAATAGATTTAAATTTATCGAGCTTAACCGTATTCTGATTTTTGATTAACTCTCGGTAATGATATAAATTAATTAACTTTTGCAGCGTGCTATCTATATCTTTTTTTTCAAGAAATACTTTTTCTGCGTGGTACTCATGTATTATATTACCTGATTTATTTTCTTCCTCAACATCGCGACTAGTTAAATCGATAAAATCGTGCAAAATCGCTTCTAAGTCCGATTCAGCAATTTTTCCTGCAATAATCCAAAAAAGAAGATTATATATAGAATAAGCAGACTCAGAAGCTGTATAGGAGTTTTTTCGCTCTTGTAGAATGGCCTTGAATAATAGCAGTGCAATCTTGGATAAGTCCATACCTGATTTCTTTATACTGCATTGTATATGTCTAGCGATGCATTATGCATCGCAATAATATCACTAATAAAGTTGGTTAATCTTCAAAATTTTCAAGTTTTTAGTGTAACAGTTTCATTCATTAGAATTTAAACTTGAAATAGCGGTTTACCGTGCTTCCACTTCAAAACAGCAATTATTTTAGTAACTATTTTTTTATTTAACCAAATATATTTACGATGCCTCAATCTAAGAGTTTTATCGCATCTTATTAGATGTTGTCAACGCTAAAATACACAAAAAAATCAATAAAGGACTGTGACACTTTATAAATTGGAATCAGAAATATTAGATACAAATTTGAATTCAATCATAGAAGCAAATTCGATTTCGGTTTAACGATTTTAGCGTTATCCTACAATCTTAACTTCAGGGGCTTAATAGTTAATTTATGATAGTAATAAGGAGTATATCTCTTTATTAATGAATATTTCGGTGCATGTAATTCAAATATCTGATATTTAGTCTTAAATTGGCTTGATTAACAGTAAATAACAGGGTTTCAATCGGCGTTGCACAGTTGTAGCTGTGCGTATCTACCTTCTTTGTTGATGAAATTGCTTCTTCAAAACTTTATTAATCAATTATTGCAATGATGTTATCAACTCAGTCAGGTTTATCTAAGGAACTTCAATTATTTACCGACAAACTTCAGCAATTGGACTTAAAAGCTATTGCTTATCAGTTAATGGACTCTGAGGGAGAAAAATGGACTTACGAACAGACAAATCGAGCAATTTATCATTATTCTGCCTTTTTATGCTTAATTCATCTTTATCCCCAACATAAATTAGTTCCAACTCAAGAAATAGATAAAGTTTGGCATTGTCATATTCTCGACACAATGAAATATGCACAAGACTGTGAAATGTTGTTCGGTAGATTCGTTCATCATTTTCCCTATTTCGGCAAACGTGGAAAGGCAGACAAAGATAATTTGTATACAGCTTTTGCACAAACCAAAACATTGTTTCAGAAGCATTTTGGTATAGAATTAACCGCAGCAGAAAAATTATCTCAAATCACCGACTGCCAGCCAGTGGTATATGTTGAACAAATGGCTCGTCCGATGATAGACGTAGAAATAGATTATTTAGCATGTGCCCTCAGAGTTTAAAAATGTAAAGTAGAATATCCCCGAAATGTGAGAAGGTGAATAGTAGGTCAAAGATTTAAGGTTAAAGGTAAAAGTTTAGATTTATAGCATCTGGAATAATCATGAGGTGATGAAGTAATGTGATGATACGTTGAAATTTTATCGTCCTTTCTTCATCCCCTTATCTCTTCCTTTCCCCTTGTCTCCTTATTTCCCCTACCTCACTTTTCCACTACAAAGTTAAAATGAAAAAATTAGTAAAGGGTCTGCGTGAATTTAAAGCGAATTATTACAGCACCCATAGAGAATTATTTGAACAACTTTCCCACGGTCAAAAACCTAGAGTATTATTTATTACTTGCTCTGATTCCCGTGTAGATCCCAATCTAATTACTCAAGCTGGCGTTGGTGAATTATTTGTTATCCGTAATGCTGGTAATATTATTCCTCCCTATGGAGCCACAAATGGCGGCGAAGGAGCGACCATAGAATATGCGGTACAGGCTTTATGTATTAACCAAATTATTATTTGCGGTCATTCTCATTGCGGCGCAATGAAAGGACTATTGAAGTTAAATAAATTACAGTCAGACATGCCTTTAGTGTTTGATTGGCTTAAGTATGCTGAAGCTACCAGACGTTTGGTTTTAGACCATTACAGCAAATACGACGAAGAAGATTTATTAGAAATAATGGTTGCTGAAAACGTCTTGACGCAAATTGATAATTTACGCACTTATCCCTTTATTCACTCCAAACTTTATCAAAAGCAAATTAAAATCTACGCATGGATTTATCAAATTGAAACCGGAGAGGTTTTAGCATACGATCCAGAAAGTCATGCTTATACAACACCTCAAAGCCAGATAAACGAGTATGAAGGTGAAGAAGTAACCGAACCGGTAATAGATCAAAGTAATTACGAAAATCTAGGTTTTCCCATGACACGTTTATCAAGGGAACAAATGAATCGGATTTATCAAGGCTCTAGTAATTAATTCTGAGATTTTTTCGACGTAGTAATAGCCTTTGCAGTGTCACGCACCAGTTAAGCTTGTTGACAATTACGGCTATTGCTATTTTGCTTGTAGGGGGGCAAAATTCGGTGGAGATTTTCTTTCCTAATTATTGCCGCTGCTTGTAAACTGATTGCCTTACTCCGTCCCTTAAAAATTAGTCAGTGTACAAGCACCTTACAGCACAAATGTGCCAGTTGCTACCATTCCTAAAAGAGTCAAAACAGTTAATGTTGTGGTTTAATGACTTTTTAGTTAATGAGGTTAGAAACAATCGTTTACCAAGGTTTTGATAATTTCTTTGAAACAGACAAATAGTATAGTAATCCTATATGAGTCGTGAGAAAGATAGACGTGAGAAAGCCTATTTTTCCGAACAATCGAGTTTCTTAAATCTCATAAATTATTTAGGTAGTTTATAACAA
This sequence comes from Rivularia sp. MS3, assembly GCA_019192545.1. Taxonomy (GTDB): domain Bacteria; phylum Cyanobacteriota; class Cyanobacteriia; order Cyanobacteriales; family Nostocaceae; genus Rivularia. Next base: position 85,088 of record JAHCMI010000025.1, read on the forward strand.
TACCATATCATTACAGCTTAATCAAAAGTACTATATATAGGAATCCGTTTTGAATATTGTTAGCGCAGCGTGTCCGACAGGACATAAAAAATTAGGTATTTCTAGGGTGCGTTATGGCTTCAGCCTAACGCACCGAAACCCTATCCAATGGTGCGTTTATCGGACACGCTGAGCCGCACGCTCCGCGTGAACGCTAACGCGATAACACAACGGCAGTATTGGGGGAGGAAAATCCACACCCGGACACTTGCTCGTACTGCGGGAACCTCCGCAACGCAGTGTCCTCCCAATCTGCCTCCCCTACGTGTTTTATGCCCTCTAGGCACGCTGCGCTAACAAAAATCTGCGGAGTAATCCTATAGAAGCAAATCAAATCTAATATTTAAATTATGCTAAATAAAATAAATAAATGTAAATAATTGCTTTACAAGTTTACAAATTTAAATTGATGCTAATAAGAAAAATTTATGATTATAGAAAGTTGTAATGTGATGTTATAACTGTATATTAGTAAATATTAAAAAAATTAGGTGACAGCAAATGAGTACCAATAAAGCTGTTCTTAGAGATGAGATTCGGCGGCTTGCTGATGAAGCTTTTCACCGCAAGCTTATATCTGGTTTTGGAGATGGCCCGGATAATAGCGAGTTTCAGATTGTAATTGAAGGAAAACCAAGACATTTACCATTAGATGAAGCTCGCGTAACTTTAAATAAAATATTACGTACTAATCCAGTAACATAATTATTTTTGTTGTTCTAGTGTTCCTTCAAGATAAAGTTAGTTAGGTTGCAGTTCATCAATTATCAGTTATCTCATAATTTCGACTATATAATCACCGGCTTGTAGTTGTTTTTTTAAAATAGGACATCTAATAATTTTAGAAATGATTTGTTCTATCTGGCGCAATTACAAGCCATTTTAATAGCCGCCAAATCTGATAGCATATTTCAGATTAGTAAGGTACATTGTTGCGGGCAAGGATGCCCACGCCACAATCATTTCAGACTGTAATTTTGTACCTCATTTATTTGCAAGCCGCTGTATATTGTATTCAAAGTTTCTCAGTAGGAAGTAGGAGAAACGTAACTATCCCAACCTAGTGCCGATAAATCATTCACTAATTACATTTTAATTACCGCATCTCCTCATCACTTGCTACTTGCTACCCATTACTCGTTACTCAATTCATCCCACAGCCAAATGCCTGTGATAATATGAGAAACTGCTGCCTAGATTAAACAAAAAAGTTGGGTTATGAGTCTAACACAAGAAAAAAAGCAAGAGTTAATCTCACAATATCAAGTCCACGAAACCGATACTGGTTCTTCTGAAGTACAAGTTGCGATGCTTACCGAACGGATTAACCGTTTGAGCAAACATCTGCAAGCGAATAAAAAAGACCATTCCTCCCGTCGGGGATTGCTGAAGATGATTGGTCAACGTAAGCGTCTTTTGTCTTATATTCAAAGTGGAGACCGCGAACGTTATAAAACTTTGATTCGCAGTCTCGGTATACGTGGGTAAATAATAGAGCCGCTGATTATGTCTGCCGAATCCGAACGCAACCGCTTACCTTTTGAACCGAATAAAAAACGCCAAAAGCCTCCAAAAGCTAAGGCTCAAACACCAATCGTTAAGGAAGAATCCGACAAGGAAGCAAAAAGAAAGCCTCCTTTTACCAAGGAAGAAATGGCTATTCCTCAAGTTGTTAGCCAGCGCATGGTTAGACGTGTAGCTTGGTTGTGTGGAGTTCCGACTATTTTGGGTATTTTGACTTTGGTTGTCAGCTATTTGCTGATTGTATATGCCGATATCAAACTTCCTCCCCTGCTAGTATTGCTCGTTAATATGGGGCTATTTGGTTTAGGAGTTTTGGGAATTACTTACGGGGTTCTTTCCGCTTCTTGGGAGGAGCAAAGAGTCGGAACTTTAATTGGTTGGAGTGAATTTACTACTAACTTTGGACGAATGGTAGCAGGTTGGCGCGAGACTCGGCAAAAAAAAGTATGAACAAAGGCGAAGAACTACTTTTAAGAGCGAAGATCCACGCCTAAAGGCGATCGCCTAGCTGCTGTCAGAAAAATAAAAATGAAAATCTATGAAGAGTGAAGGATGAATCTTAAAATTCGTTCTTCATTCTTTGTTTATTGGGTGATTGGGAATTGGGCATGGGGGATTGGGCATTGGGAATAGTTAGGAGTAGTAAGTAGTAAGTTGTAAGTAGTAAGTTGTGAGTAGTTAATAAACAATTTTCCTCCCCCTCTTCCCCTTCTCTCCCTCACTCCCTCTCTCCCTCTCTCCCTCCCCTCACATCTGTCAAGCCAAAATTTGCCATTAACGTTAGATTTTAATTAGCGATTAAGTAGATATCGGTAAATTTTCCATGATTATAGTAATGAAAGTCGGTTCTCCCGAACAGGAAGTTCAACGCATCAGTGAAGAAATGGTTAATTGGGGACTGACACCAGAAAAAATAGTTGGTCAACATAAAATAGTAATTGGTTTAGTTGGAGAGACAGCAAGTTTAGATCCGCTGCAAATTCAAGAGATAAGCCCTTGGATTGAAGAAGTGTTGCGGGTAGAGAAGCCTTTCAAACGTGCTAGTCGTCAGTTTCGTCATGGGGAAGCTTCGGGAATTATAGTTAATACTCCCGATGGTGATGTTACCTTTGGCGAAAATTATCCTTTGGTGGTTGTGGCAGGACCTTGTTCGGTAGAAAATGAAGAAATGATTGTAGAAACCGCAAAGCGGGTTAAAGCTGCTGGGGCCAAGTTTCTGCGCGGTGGTGCCTATAAACCCCGCACTTCACCTTATGCTTTCCAAGGACATGGTGAAAGTGCTTTGGAACTGTTAGCTAAAGCTAGAGCTGCGAGCGGATTGGGAATCATTACCGAAGTAATGGACGCTGCTGACTTAGACAAAATTGCAGAAATTGCAGATGTTGTTCAAGTGGGTGCGAGAAACATGCAGAATTTCTCGTTGCTTAAAAAGGTAGGAGCGCAACCGAAGCCGGTTTTGTTGAAACGAGGAATGTCTGCAACTATTGAAGAATGGTTAATGGCTGCTGAATATGTGCTTGCTTCAGGAAATCCTAACGTGATTTTGTGCGAGCGCGGTATTCGTTCCTTCGACCGTCAGTATACTCGCAATACTTTAGATTTATCTGTAATACCGGTGTTGCGAAAGCTAACTCATTTACCTATTATGATTGACCCTTCTCACGGTACGGGTTTATCAGAGCTTGTTCCTTCAATGGCTATGGCAGCTATAGCAGCCGGATGTGATTCCTTAATGATAGAAGTTCATCCCAACCCTGCAAAAGCTTTATCTGATGGACCTCAATCTTTATCACCAGAACGTTTTGATAGTTTGATGCAGGAATTATCGGTTATCGGTAAAGCTGTAGGACGTTGGGAGCAAGCTGTAGCTGTTGCTTGATATGAATCGGGGGAAGAGTGGGAGAGAGGGAGGGAGAGAGGGAGAGAGGGAGGGAGAGAGGGAGAGAGAGAGTGAAAATTATTAATTAACTACTCACTACTTGCTACTTGCTACTTGCTACTTCTAACTATCCCGAACCCCCCCATTCCCAACTCCTCACCTTTAACCTTTAACCCGTACTTATCTTCTTCTGCGTCCGCTACCGAAACCACGACTGCGGCTTCTGGTGGAACGTGAGCGGGTTCCGCTGCCGAAACTTCTGTTGGAAGGACGGTTTCTTACCGATCTGGATTTACCGGACTGTTTAAGGGTGCTGCTGCCAAATCCGGAACCTGTAGAGCGACTGTTACCTGTATTTCTACTGGGAGTTGTGCGTCTAACGTTGGAAGTATTGCGATTATTTCTTCTTAGGTTTCCTGTAGTGCGGAAAGTGGTACGATTTCTGACTGCTGCTGGTGGTTCGTTGTAGCGCTGACGATATCTGTCTACTGCTACGTCATAGCTTCTACCATATCCACCGAAACCAGTGTAGCTACTTACTCCTGGCTGATATGCGGGTGGTACATAATACTGCGGTCTAAATAGCAAACTACCGATGGCTTGACCGGCTACTGCACCAGCAAAGGGTGCCCAAAAGCCGTTGTTGCGCTGAACTACAACTGTTCGCTGTTGCCCGGTGTCGGGGTCAGTTCTGGTTTCGGTAACGTTTTGAGTGTATTCGATTTTAAAATCTGGTGTTAAATAAAGTGCGGGCTGTCCGTTTTCAACTTTTAAATAGCTACTTTTACCTTCTTTTATTTGTTCTTCGGTAAGACGAGCCATTTGTAACTTATCGGTTTTAAAAGTAGGAGTTGGGCTATTTAGTAGAAATAGCGTATATTCTCCATCAGCATCGTTATAACTAGCTTGCTGTACGGGATACTCACCATCGCTAATTCGAGTATTTGTCGTAGTTCGAGTTACATTTCTAGCTTGTGGGGTGCTTGTTGTACCACCACCGCAAGCGACTGTAGTAAAACACAAACTCAAGGCTAAAAAAACCGCTGTAAATTTACGCAAAATGGTCATGATTTGATAATTATTCTTCTATCTTTGAGCTTAACAACTTCTTTAGGAGGGCGTTAGGTACGGAGAACCGACTATGGGGTAGTAGGTTAAAGGTTTGAGGTCAAAGGCTATAGATTATAGATAAGGGCGATCGCTAGAAATAGGTTTAGTTTGTTTATTGCTTTAAGTCAAAATAATTCAATTAACTTTTGTGACAAACGAGCAAAATTTCGACTCTATTTTCTAAGACATATATCTATTAACTACTACCTCTTACCTCCAACCTTTAATTATTACCTTTAACCTTGAACCTTTAACCTATTAACTTTATTTACAACGGAATTAAATCTGTAAAATTCTGTAACAATTGGTCGTTAGTCAATTCATCACCTAATTGTGCTGGTGACCAATGTACTTGTACTGCTCGTATTTTCTTTTTGTAATGTAAGTCTATTAAGGCTTTTAAAGCATCTTGGAGAGCAGCAATATTTGATAAATCATCTTCTAGTTCCGGAACTTCTCCTTCGTAAGCAACCGTAATCATTACAACAACGTTGCGGGTGACGGGAACGGAAAAATCATCATTGTTATCCACAAATCCTTCTAAAGGTTGACTCAAATAGCGTTGTGCTGAATCGGTAAATAATTCTTGAAATAAGTCTCCTGCGTCTTCTTCCTTCCAGAACACATCACCTTCATTAGCAGCAGACATCCATGATTGATCGTATTGCAATAAAGATTCACAAATAGAAACTAATTCTTCTCCCATAACTTCGATATCACCTTCAGCATCAACTGCTTCCCTAGCGCTATGGTTTAATACTCCTAAAATAGGTGCAACTTCCGAACCACTTAGATGCAGCATAATGCGACAAACTACATACCGAGTACGACCCATCATTTTATTAAACATTCCGAACTGCTCCTGTATACTGTTGAATCAATACTATTATGGTTTGGAAATTGGGAATTGGGAATGGGACATAGGGCATAAAAAATTGAATATTAAGTATTATTATTTTCGATTTATTTGTTAACTATGCTATTAATATAGCCAAGCTATATGAGTTGTAATCGCTGTTAGGAATTAATTAATTGTTAAATAATACTATAGATATTCTCTATTTAAATTTAAACAATTTTGAATACTAAAAAATTACTATCAAGTATGAAATATTTGAGTTGAATAATTATGTCTCAAGGTTATTGCCCTATTCCCAATTGCCTATTCCCTATTCCCTAATTAATATAATGAAAACCTTTAAAGAAATCTTCAATCATAGCTAAAGTTGGCTGCCTGGATTTAGCAAGTTCGCTTAATTCGTCTTCATATAAATCGGCTTCGATTTGGGGATGGTCAATTAACCTTTTACCAAAATGCGGGTTATCGTGAATAATCAAATTTTTGGCACTAGAATTAGTTAAAATTGTTTGCGTAGGGGCTTGAAAAAAGTTCAATGTTGCTGCAATTCCTAAAATTTTTGTAGCATCCTTAATCAGGTTTACGTTTTGCATTGCTTGCTCTAAGAAAATAGTTAGTTGGTGAATTTTTTGAGGGCTAATTAACTGTTCGTTTGTATCTTTACGAGCAATCATTTCTATTGCCGTATATATATTTTTTTGGGTTTGGGTAGCATCTTTAAAAGGAAGAATTGCCATATAAGCCACAGGGAATAAACTTTCATCGCTATCTACACGGAAAGTAAAAACAGTGCGACGGCGACCAATTTCCATACTGGGGGGTTGTTTTAATCCTCGATATTTTTGAGTTATTTGAAAATACGCACCAGCCAAAGCAAAATTGGCTTCTGGGTCTAAAGGTCGGTCTATAATAATACGAATAGTCGGAGGAGTTTCGTTGAAAAAATCTCCGGAATCTTCAGCATTTAAGGTATGAATAATTGAGCGATCGCCTTTTGGGCTTAAATCCACCCATTCACAAATCAACATATCGGTTTTCAAACCAAAGCGAGATGTAGCATAGAGCTTTGCACCGGTTAAAGTTGCGCCAGTCAAATCGGCACCAACCCATTCAGCGCTGACTAATTTTGCTTCAGTTAAATCGGCATGTACGAGACTGGTATTAGTCAAATTCGCATTGCTTAAATCGGCACCAGTCAAGTTAGCACCGCTCAATTTTGCACCGCTTAAATCTGCCCAAGATAAATTTGCACCTCTCAAGTCAGCCCATCGAAGATTAGCATCGCATAGATTAGCACCGCACAGATTAGCACGAAACATATTTACCTGTCGAAGTTCGGCTTCTCGTAAATTAGCGCCGCTCAAGTCAGCCCTAACTAAATCGGTAGTATTCAAAGTAGCTTGTTCTAAGTTAGCTGCAACTAAAGAAGCACCTTTAAAACAAGCTTGATTTAAATTTGCACCGCGTAAAACAGTATGTCGTAAGGTAGCTTCCCGTAAATCGGCATTGCTTAAATTTGCTTCTCGTAAATTAGCACGGCTAAAATCAGCGCGAATTAATTCACCTCGTATCAAAGAAGCTTGAACTAATTGAGCATTGTTTAAATTAGCTCGAATCAAATTCGCTACATTCAAACTAGCTTTAGTCAGATTTGCACCTTCAAGGTGAGCGCCGCTAAGCCTTGCGACATTAAGTTGAGCGTGGCTTAAATTAGCTTTAGTAAGATTAGCTCCGCTGAGGTTGACTATGCTTAAATTGGCATGACTTAAATCTATTCCGCTAAGCTTTACTCCGCATAAATTAGCTTCAGGAAGCTCAACCCCGCTAAAATCTGTAAATCCAAGAGCGTATTTTTCTAAAAATTTATCTACATTCATCGATGCTACCTCTGATTTTGTTTAATAATTGGGAGTTGGGAAGAGGTTAAAGGTTAAAGGTTAAAGATTAAAGTAAATAATTAGGAGAGCCTAAATTTATTACTTTTAATTCTTAACTCTTAACTCCTAACTTTTTCTCCCCATGCCCTATTTTTTAAATTAAGTATGATAATTGGCATAATCGGTCTTGGTTTAATAGGTGGTTCTTTAGGTTTAGACTTAAAGAAGCAAGGACATCACGTTTTAGGAGTTAGCCGCCGCGATTCAACTATTCAAAGAGCAATATCTTTGGGCGTTGTTTCCCAAGCATCAGTAAATATGAGCTTGTTATCGGAGGCAGAAGTTGTATTTATTTGTACTCCTCTGGGATTTATTATTCCCACACTTGAGCAGTTGATTGCTTATTTACCAAGTTCTTGCGTAATAACTGATGTTGGTTCGGTGAAAACCCCGATTGTGAAAGGGATTTCGCCGGTGTGGGAAAATTTCGTTGGGGGACACCCAATGGCAGGTAGTAACGATTCTGGTATAGAAGCTGCACGTTCAAATTTATTTAGCGATAAGCCTTACGTACTTACACCTATAAATACAACTCCGGCAAAGGCAATTACAGTTATTGAAAATCTTATTAGTCAATTAGGGGTTAATATCCATTATTGTTCCCCAGAAGAACACGATAAAGCAGTTAGCTTAATTTCCCATTTACCAGTAATAACTAGTGCTTCATTAATTGCAGCTTGCGATAAAGAAACCGATTCTCAAGTTAATCAGCTAGCTCAAAAGTTTGCCAGTTCTGGGTTTCGCGATACATCTCGCGTCGGCGGAGGCAATCCGGAATTAGGAGTAATGATGGCAAAATACAATCGAGAAGCTTTATTAATGTCGCTGCAAAATTATCGTTTAAATCTTGATGAATTAGTTAAATTGATTGAGCGAGAAGATTGGACAAGTTTAGAAAGAATTTTGCATTCAACTCAACAAGCAAGAGGTAAGTTTGTGAAAGAGTAGCAAGTAGAAAGTCGCAAGTAACGAGTAAAGAATTTATTTCTCCCCATCTCCTTGTCTCCCCCCCCTCTCACCCTCTTTCTCTCTTCCCTCTCCCCCTTTCCTACTCATTACTCAAGAAGCAAGCGATTGACAATCAACCGCTCTTACTCCTACAGAATTGTTCATAACTGGCGGTATTTCTGCGACAAATTCAATATTTCCTTGTGCATCTACAATCCATCCTTTGGCTTCAACTATTTCTTTTTTAGGATTATTCATTAAAGAGCTAGAAGATATAGAAGTTAAATTATTTTCTGATGTAGAAACTAAATCAACGATAGGAACTATTGGATTATTTCCTGTAAATAATTGACTCGGATTTTCAGGTAATCCACCACGCCCGATAGCTGTAAAATTACTAGCTCTATTTGCAATACATCCTGCTACTATTTTTTGACTAGAATCAGTTAGCCCAGTTGATAGTTCGGTTAATTCAAAACTAGGATTAAGTCTAATAGTATTAATATCAACAACACCATTAAATTCTGCTCCTTTACCAGAAGTCGCGGTAATATCGCTTTCTGGACTGGGAAATTCTCGAAATTGAGTACCCAAAATTCCTTTTGCATTGATGGTTACTTTACCACCAAAACTACCTTGGGAATTAGCAGAAATATCGCTATTTTCTAAGGCTGCAAGAACTTGAGTATTAATATTAATATTTCCTCCATTTTCAGCACCAGCAGAAGTTACGGAAATATTACTGTTGCCTGTTAATAGTAAACTTTGGGTTTGTAAATCAATATCTCCACCTCTACCGGAAGCTGTAGTAGCGCTAATACTTCCTTGATTATTGATATTAATAGAATTCGCCTTTACCGTTAATCTTCCAGCATTTTCTGGGCCATCGTTCTTCACAGCTAAGAAAGCACTATCTGCAATATTAAGTTGACCAGTATTAATATTAACTGTTCCTGACTCTCCTGTAGCACCCGACTGCAACCCAAATCGTTGTTGTGTCATTTCTCCTGCTGCCGTCGCAGAGGATGTGATTTGGCTAGAAAGCAATCCTGGAAAAGAACCAGTTATTTCTATTGTATCGTCCGCATTAATAGTCATATTTCCTGCTGCACCACTACCAAGTGTTGAAGCATCTACTCTTCCACCATTTTTAACTGTAAGACTTCGAGTGTTGATATTTAAATTACCACCATTTCCAGCACTAAAAGTTGTAGAGCTTAGTATGCTGATTTGATTACTATTTGGATCGATACCTTCTACTTCAATAAATTCGGAAGCATCTATAGTTAAATTACCTGCATTTCCTTTAGCAAAGCTCGAAGAACTCATGACTCCTCCGTTCCGAATAGTTAATCCACTCGTGGAAATATCAATCGCTCCCGCATTTCCATCATCAAAATTAGCCGTAGCAATGATACTATATCTTGTATTTAAAGCGCTACTGAGTTCAATAGAATCTGAAGCTTTAATTTTTATATCCCCACTATTCTTTTTACCAAAACTAAAAACTGATATAAAACCACCATCTTTGACAAATAAATGCTTTGTTGAAATGTTAATATCACTACCTTCTGTGGTGGAAAATGTTTGACTTTGAATGCTACTAATTTGACTTTGTGTTAGGTTAGTTCCTATTATTTGTAAGGATTCGGTTGCATTAATATTGATTGGCTTAGAAGCTAAATTACCTTGATTATTAACAAATATTGTAGAGGCATCTTCAAGAGAAATTCGTCTTCCTTTCAGTTGAATAGAGGCAAGATTATTCAAATCATTTTCTATATTTGGATTTGTATAAAGACTATTAGCTTGAAGTGAAGACTGTTTTGATAATTGGATATCTTGGAAAAATTTAACTTTATCGTAATTAAATTCTAAATGAGGAGTGAAGCTAAAATTAACTTCTCCAGAGCCAACACTACCCAATTCAATACTACCAGAATTGGTTTTGAGGGAACCACCTTCAAAAAAAATATCTCCACCAATTAAGGCAATTGTCTTTCCTGTATTTAGTTCTAAAGCGTTTGTATTATCATCGATTACAGGAACAGGAAGTCTATTTGCAGATAATTTATGTCCATCACCTCGAAGGCGAATTTCACCAGGATTATTTCCCATCCCTAAACCTAAAGGGGTGCTGATTGTTAATAAGACATTATCTGGTGAAACAGCACTAAAGCGCGTTCCATCTGCAAAATCAATAAAGCTTGCGGTACTTCCAACAAACGAACCGTTAATATCTAAACTCGCATCTTTACCAAAAATAATTCCGTTAGGATTAATCAAAAATAAATTGGCATCACCTAAAACTCCTAGCTTACCTAAAATATTCGATTGACTGCTACCAGTAACGCGGGTAAAAATATTTTTAATTGCACTTGGGTTATTAAAATAAACGCTGCGATTATTACCAATATTGAATTCTTTAAAGCTATGAAATAAATTCGAGCCGCGAACAGCACCACCGTCAATTATGTCCTTAAGTGGCTTAACTGGGGTAACTATAGAGTTATTATTTCCTAAGCTGTTATCTGGTATTAATTGGGCTTCAACTGATGAAACTGGTATTAACGTAAATACAACTGATAAACTTAATAAAATAGCTTGATAATTAAACATTATTTTTCCCTGACAAATCTATAAATATCTTCTGATTGTAAGAAGCAATGCTTATTTATAGAATTCCCAGAAAATTTCAAAACAACTCAAACTATATGAAATATTAATTTGAACAATTAAAGATTATTTGTCCCCATCGATCTACGATGAATTCTGTTATTAAAGGAGATAATACTTATTGCTGCTATAAGCAAAGATGAAAAATAGCGAGCGGATATTTTATTTTCTGGTAATAAATAATCTCGCCATATTCATCTATCTGCTGAAACAGCAAACAAATCAAAAGGAGAAATACCAGTTAATAAATAAATAATTGTTACTCCCAAACTGTAGATATCGCTGGCTGGCAATACTTTACCCCGCAGTTGCTCGGGAGCCATACATTCAGGAGTTGCAATTTTTGTACCTGTTTGCTGCAAGGTTGTATTATGCAGATGTTTCGCTATGCCAAAATTAATCAAAGTTATAAAATCATAATGTTCGATGCCTTACAACCAATTATTCCTTTTGGGCTTTATAGGTAAAGAAATTATCTAAAGCTCCTACCGTCTCAAATTTATAGGAAGGAACAAGAGTATTTATCTGCAAGTTTGTGCGATAAACGCTGAATATTAGGAAATCTTGTTTTTCTGTTGATGCTTTAATTATCTGCTTAATTTGAGGGCTGGCTGAATCTATCAACTTTGCACAGTTGAATTTAATTAAATTATCTAATAAATTCGGAGTCTTGCTGCATCCCTGTTCTTTTAAATACTGGCTCAGTCGCTGAGTCGCATATTCTTCATACTCCGCTCGGGATGGATTTGTACCCGCCATTGCCACTCCCAAGGCAATTAATGCAGCTGCTCCAGCATATGCCGCAATACTTACAATTTTCATTATCTTTAAATATAAAAATTAACCATTTAACTACTAGACTCTAGATTATCTGAGTCCGTTCCGAAAAAATGTTTGATAAATTCATTTATTAGATGTTATATTATTCAATAAGCAAATTATGGCGGTCGTAGCCAAGTGGTTAAGGCAGAGGTTTGTGGTACCTCCATTCGTGGGTTCGAACCCCATCGGCCGCCCTTTTAAAGTGTTTAAAGTCAAGATTTTATTTAGTCTAGTTGTTAGCTTCTAGGCTTATTTTTGTTTTCAGTCTTCAAGCTCGAAGTTGTAAAAGGCATGAATAGCAGCTTTAAGAGGATGTTTGAAAAGTATCGTTCTTAACTGATTATTGCTTAGATCCCCCCTTCCCCCCTTAAAAAGGGGGATTTAGGGGGATCTTAAGATTTACGAGTTTTATTTATGACTTCCCAAACATCCTCTAAGGCAAATCCCTCTCAGGCAGTTACTCTTGATAAAGATTGCTTCAGGGGAAACCCTATTCAAGCTCTTGCCTTCTGAAACATAACAAAACAAACATATTGACGATTAAGCTAATGTCGATTAACAATTAACCTGCATAAGCGTTCGCAATTAAGGAAAAACTGGCAGTGGTTAACCAGGAAATGCCATCTCAGCGTAAAATCGTAGAAACAGACGTTATCGCAGTTGCTGTTTACACAAATCAAGCCTTGGTAACGCGCCGTGGTGTAGTGGAGTTAAGCGGACAGGAAAAAGAGTTGATAGTCTCCCGACTGCCAGTAACCATTGAAACAAAGTCTGTGCGGGTTAGGGGTAAAGGTAATGTGGCTGTGCGTTTGTTGGGGGTAAATATAGAGCGTATTTACACTACTGAGTCGGTAGTGGCAAGGGTATCGCAGTTAAATCAACAAATCGAGCAGTTAGAAGCGCAAAAACGGCAGTTTCAAGCTCAAATGGATGCTTTGGCTTTGCAATCGCGGTTTATCGAAGGTTTGCGAGAGAAGACACAAGAGCAATTTTCCATTAGCTTGGCGCGTAAAAGCATTAGTTTGAGCGAAACCTTAGATTTAGTTAACTTTCTTGGCAGTCAGTATACAGAATATGCGATCGCTACAGAAGATTACAAAAATCAACAGCGGGAATTAGACAAGCAGTTAGAGGTACTATACGCTTCTTTGAAAGAAACTAAGTCACCATCACCCCAAGAAAGTTTTAATTTGACGGTAGGAATTGATTGTGATGGTGCGGGAGAATTTGAGTTAGAAGTGTCTTATGTAGTCAATCACGCTAGTTGGAAACCGCTTTACGATATCCGAGTAGACAGTAAAAGAAAAAGCGTCAATTTAGGATATTTAGCCCAGATAACTCAAAACACCGGCGAAGATTGGACAAATGTAAATTTAACTCTTTCTACAGCCAAACCGGGTAGCGGTACTTTACCACCAAAGTTCAAACCTTGGTATATCGATATTGAGCAAACTCAACTAAATACTCGAAGAGCAAGAAAATTCGCTGCTGCACCAATGGCGGCAAAATCTCGCAGCTTTGAATTTGAAGAAGACGATAATTTTTCGGGGGAAATTAAACAGTTAGAAAATAGAATAATTGAAGCAGAAGTAACCACAGCAGAAGTATCCCGAGAAGGAAATGTAGTTACTTTTAATTTGGATAGCAATGGAAATATTCCTAGCGATGGCGCACCTCATAAAACTACGATTTTTCAAGATGATTATTCTTGTAATTTCAGCTATACAGCAATACCGCGTTTGGTGAGTTTTGCTTATTTACAAGCTAAAGTCAAAAATAATTCTAATGGTGCAACTTTGTTAACCGGAAAAGCCAATATTTTCCGCGATAATATCTTTGTCGGAACTTCTGAATTAGAAAATACTGTACCGGGTGAAGAATTTAAACTAAATTTGGGAATTGACGAAGGTATAAAAATTAAACGCGATTTAGTTGAGCGGGAAGTAGATAAAAGGTTTATTGGTAATCTTCGCAAAATAACTTATGCATATCGATTGCAGATAAACAACTTACTCGATACCGAAGCAAAATTAGAACTTATCGAACAATTACCAGTCAGTCGCAACGAACAAATAAAAATACGTCTCAACCGTACAAATCCTCAAATTCAACTTGGTGAAATGGGAATTTTGCAATGGAATTTTATTCTTGCACCACAAGAGGAACAAGAAATTTATTATCAATTTACCGTAGAGCATTCACCACAGTTAACAGTAGTGGGATTAGATATTTAAGTTAATAATTGGTAATTGGTAATATCAAATCCGTTGGCATCGGAATTATATTTTTTAACGCAAAGGAGCGCAAAGGCAAGCGCAGAGGAATACGGAGTTTTTTATCCCTAACTAAGTAAGTCGGCAGAAAAAAACAGAACTACATAACAAAATGTAAATTAGCCTTA